>CALFXX010000162.1 GCA_937952975.1 uncultured Alcaligenaceae bacterium | reverse complement strand
GCTGCTGCTGACCGCCCGACATTCGCGCAGGATAACGATCGGCTAGGTGAGCGAGGCCCACAAGTTTCAGCATCTCGGTAACACGCGAGGCACACTCTGCTTTCGCAACCCCTTGCATCTCAAGACCGAAGGCCACGTTTTGCGCTGCCGTCATATGTGGAAACAGCGCATAGTTTTGAAACACAAGCCCTAAGCCGCGTTGATTGGCGGGGGTGCGATGCAAATCTTTGCCGTTCAGCACGATACTGCCTGCGGTTGGCTCAACAAACCCAGCGATCATTTGCAGCGTAGTTGTTTTACCGCAGCCGGACGGGCCTAGAAGCGAGACAAACTCGCCTTGCTCAATCGAAAGATTGAGACTGTCTACTGCGGCTGCCGCGCCATAACGCTTCGTCAGGTTTTTTAAAACAAGATAGGTCATGGCACGGCTCTTAGAAAAATAAAATTAAAACGCCGCACTATTAACGCTCAATTTCACGCGTCCAACGCTTATCCCAAGCGGTGCGATTATCGTTAATCACATCCCAGTCAACGACGATCAAGTCAGCAGCGCGCTTATCGATTGGCAACGGCACATTGGCATCATCTTTAATGACAGCCTTTTTATTGACGGGGCCATAACCATACGAGGTACCCATCACGCTTTGTATTTCAGGCGTTAACAAGTATTGAATAAAGTCTTGCGCCAAAGGATTGACTTTGGGCTTTGCGATCGGGCAAACCGACGACAACAAGGCATAAGCACCTTCTTTAGGATAGGCAAAACCCACTGGGAAACCGGTATCTGCAAAAGACTTCACTCGGCCCGTACCCCAAACACCGATGACTGCCTGACCACTTTGAAACAGCTCAGTCATTTTGCCAGGTGACGGCTCGTAGACCAGCACATTGGGGCCGACCTTATCTTTGAATGCTTTAAAGCCTGGATCGATATTTTTTTCGCCACCACCACCGGCGCGCGCAAACTGCACAACCGCATGCAAGCCGTAAGTATTGTTGAGAGGTGGGATCACGACCAATTTTTTAAACTTTGGATCGGCGAGGTCGTCCCACGAGGTGGGCGCTGCCCAACCCTTTTCAGCAAAAACCTTTTTGTTGTACATGATGCCCGTGGCCACAATCCCCAAGGCCACGGCTTTGTCGTCTTTATAACGCGCCGTGCCATAGATATCGTCAACTGGCATGCCTTGAATCGGCGCGCAGAAGCCTAAGGCGATGGCCTGATACATTGGGCCATCATCCACAATGGCAACATCAATCTCTTGATTGCCTTTTTGCGCCTGTAAACGCGCAACGGTATTGGTTGAGTTACCTGCAACAAAATCAATCTTGACACTATGCTTTTTTTCGAACGCTGGAAAAATGTCCTTGCGCATGATGTCTTCAAACGAACCACCATACCCCGCAACGACTAACTTTTGCTGGGCGAGGGCCTGGCTGTTCACCGATAAGACCAATACCAGCATAGAGAAAAACTTAAAAAAATGACTCATTAGAGTTCTCCTGTTCAAAACGACTTCGTTTGACACAAAACGCTTGGTTGACCTACTGAGAACTAGCTTAGTCCTAGTTTTGACAAAACAATATGTAAATTTTTGGCTCTACTTATGCTTAAATGTTATGGATGAAAGCTCAAATAAATCTTAAACATATCGAGGCGTTTCGCTCAGTCATGCTCGCCGGCAGCGTGGTGGGGGCAGCTAAGCTGTTAAATGTGACTCAACCCGGTGTGAGTCGAACCATCGGGTTACTTGAACTTAGGCTGGGGTTCGCGCTGTTTGTCAGGCATGGACGCAAACTGATCCCCACCCCCGAGGCAGAAGCCCTTTTCAAAGAAATTGAACCGCTTTACAGCGGCGTCGAACGCATCGCGCAAGTGGCGCAAGACATTCGCCTCAGGCGCACCGGTGCCCTGCGCGTAGCGTGTTTACCGGCGCTTGCACAAGGTATGGTGCCGCACGCCGTCGCGCAGCTGTTAGACACCCGGCCCAATGTCACGGTATTTTTGCAAAGCCTACCCTCACGCCAGATTGCAGACTTGGTAGCAACTCGCCAATTTGATATGGGTGTGGTCGAACTACCACTGGCACGTCAGGCGATCGATTTCGAACCCTTGCCTGCAGCACAAGTCGTGGTCGTCTTGCCCCCCAAACATCCTTTGACAAAGAAAAAAGTGATTTCGTGCAGAGACCTGAATAACGAGCGGATGATTTTACTGTCACAGCACAGTTATCTTCGGTATCAGATTGATGATGCTTTTCAGTCTGAAGGGGCAACTGCGAATGTGCTGATGGAAACACCCAGCTCGTCAATCGCCTGTGCGCTGGTTGCGGCGGGCGCCGGCATCACCCTGGTGGGCCGCCTGACGGCCGCCTACTTTGCACAAAGCGAGGTGGTGATCCGTCCACTAAAAACTGAAGTGATCACCCGCTACGCGCTGATTTATCCACAAACCGCTAGCCGCTCGCCTCTGGCAGAAATTTTTGCCACGCTCTTGAAAGAGCAGGCAAGCAGCTTGCCGATCTGATTACAAATACTTTTTAAACCAAGCCTGCGCTTTTTCCCAACCGTCTTTGGCTTCGGCGGCGCGATAGCTTGGGCGATAGTCAGCATGAAAGGCGTGCGGTGCTGTGGGATAAATCACGAAGCTTGACGCTTTAGCTGCAGCCGAGCCATTTGCAAGCGCTGCCTTCATGGTGTCGATTGTGCTCACAGGGATACCCGCATCTTCACCACCATACAAGCCGAGCACCGGCGCGCTCATTTGCCCAGTCAGGTCAACAGGGTGCTTGGGCTTCATGGCATCTGCATCACCGACCATCCGGCCATACCAGGCCACGCCCGCTTTCAGATTAGGATTGTGCGCCGAATACAGCCACACAATGCGACCACCCCAGCAAAAACCAGTGATCGCCAAGCGCTTCGCATCACCACCATTGGCAGCAGCCCACTTGGCCGTTGCATCGAGATCGCTCATCACCTGTGCATCAGGAACTTTGCTCACGATTTCGGCGTTGATCTTGACGTTTTCGGTGTACTTCGATGGGTCGCCTTGGCGCGCAAACATCTCGGGGGCAATGGCCAAATATCCTAACTTTGCAAAGCGACGGCACACATCCTTAAGATGCTCGTGCACACCAAAGATTTCTTGAATGACCAAAATTGTGCCGAGGTTGGTTTTACCTTCGGGCGCAGCGCGGTAGGCGGGGATCGTGCCATCGGCGACGGGGATTTTGACTTCGCCGGCGATCAGGCCGTTGCTGTCAGTGGTGATGACCGTTTGCGCCATCACGGGGCCCGCGGCCATGGTGAAACCACCCGCCAGTGACGTGGCCAAAAAGCCACGGCGGTTTAAAGCCAGGGGGGGCAATAAGCTATCGAATTCAGGAGTAGGTTTGTTCATCGCGGGGCTCTTTATCTTGTTGGTTCGCTTGCTTGCGAGGGGGCTTGAAGTGGCTATCGTACTGAAAACCCGACTAGATTGATAGGGATTACACACAGGTTTTTAGTCGGCGGTATGATCCAAGGCTATTTCGCTGGACCAAACATTATTAGTAGCGCTAGATCATACGCAACGCTCGCATACCGCCGGAGACCGATACCATGACCGCCCCCAAACTTACTCGCCCCAATGACCGTGCGCGCTTGCTCAAGTTGCTCAAGCCGCAATCGGTGGCTGTCATTGGTGCTTCAGACGACCCGTTGCGGATTGGCGGTCGGCCCATCTCGTATATGTTGAGCCAGGGCTATCAGGGCAAGATTTTTCCGGTGAATCCAAATCGCGCAACGGTGCAGGGCATCCCAAGTTATGCCTCAATCGCGGCCTTGCCTGAAACCCCAGATGTGGGGATTGTGATTGTGCCGGCCTCGTCGGCGCTTGAGTCGGTTCGTGCGCTTGCTGAGCGCGGCTGCGCGGCCGCCATCTTGTTTAGCTCGGGCTTTGCCGAAACGGGCCCTGAAGGCGCAGCCGCCCAACTCGAGTTGGTACGCGTGGCCCATGAGCACGGCATGCGACTCATCGGACCAAACTCTTTGGGCTTAATGAACCCGGTGCATAAGTTTTATGGCACGTTTGCCACTGGTTGCGAGCTTGAGTTTCCAAAGCCAGGTGGCGTAGCGATCATTAGCCAATCGGGCGCCTACGGTGCGCACTTGATGGCGGTTGCGACTGCCAACGATATTGGTTTGTCTGCCGTCATCTTGACCGGTAACGAGGCTGACCTCACCGTTGGCGATATGTTGCAAGTTGCGGTGGATGACCCAGATACCACAGTCATCATGTTGTATTCAGAAGGCATCAAAGAAGCCGCCAGCTTAGTCGCTGGCCTTGAAGCCGCACGTCGCGCACGCAAGCCCGTCATCATGATGAAGGTCGGTCGCAGCGCGGTCGGTAGCGCTGCCGCGCAATCGCACACAGCGTCGATCGCAGGCGACGATCGTGTCACCGACGCAGTGCTCAAAGAGCTTGGTGTGGTGCGCGTGCAAACCACCGAACAAATGTTGGATATCGCACGCTTGGCTGCGCGAGGCATTTATCCTGAAAACAATACGCTTGGCGTGATCACAGTGAGTGGTGGTGCCGGTGTGATTATTTCGGATGCAGCCGAGGCCGTTGGCTTGCCGATGCCCGAGATGCCCGCTGAGTCTCAAGCGCGCTTGCTCAAGCTGCTACCTTTTGCCGCACCACGCAACCCTGTGGATGTAACCGCGCAGTATTTAAATGAGATGACCTTGATCAGCACCTTTACCGATGCGTTAATCGCTGAAGGTAAGTACAGCTCGGTCTTGGGATTCTTTACCTACACAGGTTGTGTGCCCAGTATTGCGCCGCGCCTGCGCGAGCAATTAAACATTGCGCGCAGCAAACATCCAAATTGTATTTTTGCCTTGTCACTGATGGGGTCACGCGAGCAAGTGCGCGAGTACGAGCGCGATGGCTTCGCGGTGTTTGAGGATCCCTCGCGTGCGGTCGTGGCGATTGAGGCGATGGGCCAGTTTGGTCGCGCGTTTGCAAAGCCTGCTGCGCAAGTCGCGCCAGTGATTGCACCGTTTATGTTGCCCGCGAATAACCCTAGCGAAGCGCAAGCAAAACTCTTGCTCGCGCAAGCAGGGATTGCGTCTGCACCTGAAGAGGTGTGTACCGCCGCCGACGCTGCGGTGGCTGCCGCGACAAAAATCGGCTATCCGGTTGTGATGAAAATCGTGTCCCCAGATATTTTGCACAAGTCTGAAATCGGTGGCGTGTTGTTAGATATTGAAAGCGATGCTGATGTACGCGCAGGTTTTGAGTTACTGATGCAACGTGGTCGCACGGCCGCCCCCAACGCCAAGCTAGAAGGCGTGTTGGTCGCCAAGCAATTGAAAGGCGGCGTCGAATGCATTTTGGGCATTCATCGTGACCCAGTGTTTGGCCCTGTAGCCATGTTTGGCTTGGGCGGGATTTTTGTCGAAATCTTGCAAGACGTGGTGCTGCATCGTTGCCCCTTCGGTGTCGACGTTGCCGAAGACATGATTCGTTCAATCAAAGGCGCACCACTGCTGCTTGGTGCGCGTGGCCGCACACCGGTTGATATCAAAGCGCTAGCAAAAATGTTGTCGCAACTATCAGCCTTTGCTGTGGCTGCAGGCCCACGCTTGCAATCCATCGATCTGAACCCCGTACTCGCCATGCCCGAAGGGCAAGGCGCGTATGCGGTCGATGCGGTGATTGAGGTGACTAACGAGGCTTAAGTGCGTGCAACGCGCAATAGAATATTGAAGATGGGTTGCAGCTAGCGCCAGACCGTCTGTCTCTTCTTTAAGCATATCGAGCTTATTGCGGCTCACAACAACACCCCATGCTCAAGCGCCATTTTTGCAAAAGGGCGATTAGCGTCAGCAAAAACTGCCACATCGATTTTGCGTTCGCCCAAATGTTGGTGCAGCGATGCCAAGATTTGAAGCTTAGCCATCACGTTGATTTTTTTAGACAGCACCAACAAATCGATATCTCCACCTTTAGCGTTGTCATCAACTCTTGAGCCAAACAGGTAAACCTGCGCGTCAGCATCGGCCGAATGAACAGCATCATGGATGGCTGCTAATTCTTCACGTGCTAGACGCATGGTGATCTCCTGTTAGAAAAGATGGCTGATCGCCCGAATTATCGAACGATTCAGTCCACTCGACAAGCCTCAGTAATTACTTAACCTTAGGCACCACCCCAGTCATTGGCGGCATCAAGAAGTCAAAGTCGGCACCCTTGTCGGCTTGTGTCACGCTTTGCAAAAATAGTTTGCGATAGCCGCGCTGTGCAGTGGGCACGACGGCTGGCTTTTCAGCCTGACGTCGTGCAAGCTCGGCGTCGCTCACTAATAGTGTGAGCTCGCGGTTCTCAACACTTAAGCGAATGCGATCACCGTTTTGCACATAGGCCAACGGCCCACCGATCGCAGATTCTGGTGTCACATGCAACACGATTGTGCCAAACGCTGTACCACTCATACGACCATCTGAGATCCGCACAATATCTTTGCAACCGGCCACAGCTAATTTCTTCGGAATCGGCATGTAACCAGCCTCAGGCATCGCAGCACCTTTGGGGCCGATATGTTTAAGCACCAAAATATCATCGACCGTCACATCTAAATCAGGCGAGTCGATACGGTTGGCCATGTCTTCAAGATTTTCAAAGACAACAGCACGACCTTCGTGCTCCATCAACTTAGGGTTGGCAGCTGATTGCTTAATAATCGCGCCACCTGGTGCCAGATTACCTTGCAACACTGCAATGCCGCCCTGTGGGTAAATTGGATTTTTAGCGGTCTTGACCACATCTTGTTTAAAACCTGGGCCTGCAGCTTCAATCTCTTCACCGAGCGTGCGACCTGTAATTGTTAACGCATCCAGATGCAACAAAGGCTTAAGTTCGCGCAACAAGGTTGCCATGCCACCGGCGTGGTGGAAGTCTTCCATGTAGTGTTGGCCCGAAGGTTTTAAATCGAGCAACACTGGGGTTTCGCGACCCATGCGATCGAGTGCCTTAAGATCCATTTCAAGGCCCATGCGGCCTGCGATGGCGGTTAAGTGAATAATCGCATTGGTTGACCCACCGATCGCCAGCAACACACGCATGGCGTTTTCAAAGGCTTTCTCAGTTAACACTTTATCAATCGTTAAACGCTTGCGTGCAATCTCAACGGCCAGTGTGCCGCTTTGCTCGGCGATGCGCATGCGATCTGCTGTGACGGCCGGTGGCGAGGCGCCGCCTGGCACCGTCATACCCAAGGCCTCGGCAATACAGGCCATGGTGCTGGCTGTACCCATCACCGAACAGGTGCCGACACTCGCCACTAACTGTTTGTTCACCTCGGCGATTTCTTCGGCATCAATTTCTTCGGCGCGAAACTTACCCCAATAACGGCGGCAATCAGTACAGGCACCCACGCGCTCGCTGCGATGTGATCCTGTCAACATCGACCCCGTGATCAACTGCACCGCAGGTAACCCTGCTGAAGCCGCCCCCATCAGTTGCGCCGGTACGGTTTTATCGCAACCACCGATCAATACGACCGCATCCATCGGTTGTGCGCGCAGCAGCTCTTCGGTATCCATCGACATCAGGTTACGCAAAAACATACTGTTGGGCTGCGAGAAGCTCTCGTGAATCGAGATGGTCGGAAAATCCATCGGCAGGCCACCCGCCAACATCACGCCGCGCTTGACCGCTTCAATCAACTGGGGCGCATTGCCGTGGCAGGGGTTGTAGGCGCTTCCGGTGTTGGTAATGCCAATGACTGGACGCTCAAGCGCCGTATCGGTAAACCCAGCGCCCTTGATAAAGGCCTTACGCAAAAACAATGAAAAGCCACGATCGCCATAATTGGCTAAACCCTTTGATATCCCATCTTCGCTGGCGGCAGGGTTGACCGAGTGACTATTTTTTTTGTCGTCTGAGCTGGACATAAAAGCACCTGAAATTGTGAACGATGCAAAATGGTAGCCTCTTTTGGATAAGCTTGTAATTTGATCTATTGCCCTCATTTGATAAAAACGGCAAAGCACATCACACAAAGCCCTCAGAAATAACAACGTCGCCGACCATGCCCACGATCCAACTATCAACGATGGCCAAGCCTTCTTTAGCGCCGGTGTTGTTTATCTCTCACGGCGCACCGCTTTTTGCGTTCTCGCCTGGTACGTCGGGCCCCGCCTTAACGGCCTATGGCAAAGAGCTGCTGGCTGAGCACGCGCCTAAGGGGATTGTGATGCTGTCGCCCCACTGGATGACCGACCGTCTAACAGTCATGCGAAACCCAACCCCCAAGACGTATCACGACTTCGGGGGCTTTCCGCCCGCACTCTACGAGCTGCAATATCCGGCCCAAGGCGATGTCGCACTGTCAGACCGCGTTCAGGCATTGCTTAACGATGTAGGCTTGAATCCTGTCCAAGACCCAGACCGACCGCTCGATCACGGGGTTTGGGTGCCACTGATGCATTTGTTTCCTGAGGCTGAGATCCCAGTTGTGCAGGTCTCGCTGCCTATTGGTTGGGGCCCCGAACAGGTCTTGAAACTAGGCGAAGCACTGCAACCGCTGCGCGAACAGGGGATTTTGCTGATCGGCTCGGGCAGCATGACCCACAATCTGTCAGAGTTTTTTGGTGGCGAGCGCAAGCCCGATCCGTATGTGGATGCGTTTAGCCGCTGGATAGAGGCCGCACTGACCAAAGGCGACACTGCGGCTTTGCTCAACTACGCAGAACAAGCTCCCTCGGCCAAGCGCGCCCATCCCAGCGACGACCACTTTTTGCCCCTGTTTTTTGCCGTCGGCGCAGCAGGTGCCAACGCCACCCCGCACTATTTAAGCCGCGAAGTGATGTACAGCATGCTGGCCATGGATAGCATCGCTTTTAGCTAAAAACGCCGTTTAACCTGCCAAATTTAACGTCAGGTGTTAAAATTGGCAGGATGATACCCCGTCAAACAGAGACAATCGTTCGCCAGCGGCTCGCACATACGCCTGCCGTCGTACTACTTGGGCCCCGTCAAGTCGGCAAAACCACGCTTGCCCGCCAGATCGCACAAGATTGGCCCACTGGCTCAATTTACCTAGATCTTGAACGCCCCACCGATCGCAACAAAATGCAAGAAGCGGATGCCTACCTCCGTGCACAGGGCAATAAGCTCATCATTCTGGATGAAATCCATCGCCTGCCAGGGGTATTCGAAATCTTGCGCGGCATTATTGATGAACGCCGTCGAGCAGGTCAACGAAATGGGCAGTTTTTACTGCTTGGCTCCGCCGCACTCGACCTCATGCAGCAATCAAGTGAAACGCTCGCCGGGCGCGTAGCCTATCTAGACATTGCACCGCTCGATATCGGCGAGGCATACACCGCGCAAATCAACGAGCCCACCCTTTGGCTACGAGGCGGCTTTCCAGAAAGCCTGCTAGCACCCGATGACGTGGTCAGCATGACATGGCGGCGCGATTTCATTCGCAGCTATCTCGAGCGCGATGTACCAATGTTTGCACCGCGAATGCCCGCTCAAACAATCGCTCGGCTATGGACCATGATCGCTCACCAACAGGGCGGCATGCTGAATCAGTCGCGCATCGCAAGCGCCTTAGGGGTGGCCAACCCCACCGTTGATCGTTACATCGACTTATTGGTTGATCTGCAGTTGTTACGCCGACTCGCCCCGTTTAGCGGCAACGTCGGCAAGCGCTTGGTCAAATCACCCAAAGTCTATGTGCGCGACAGCGGGATTTTGCACGCGCTACTATCACTCGAAACGCTTGATGATTTATTAGGGCATCCCGTGTGCGGGCTCAGTTATGAGGGGCACTGTATCGAAAGCCTCGTCGTCTCTGCGGACGACCGCCGCACGCCTTATTTTTATCGCTCGCAAGGCGGCGCAGAAATCGATCTGATTTTTGAAAAGGGGGGTAAACCCGAAATCGCCATCGAGGTGAAACGCTCGTTGACACCTAGCCCAGAAAAAGGTTTTAGCACCGCTTGTGACGATCTAAAGATTGAACAACGCTACGTCGTCTATCCAGGCAGCGAAGTCATACCGCTGCGCCAAGGCGCGCAAGCAATTAGCTTGCATGCCTTAGCTGAAAAACTACGCACATGACCAACTCTAAATCGCTCACGCGCCATGTGAGGTACGTCAAAGCACTATCTAACTCGGATACTCGCAGCGCTTAGTTCAAAGCACCTTCTGGATACAGGGTGCTCGCGACGCTGCCCTTAAAGCGTGCCGGGATAAATCCCGCCGTCTAGCAACAGGTTTTGCCCGGTCATAAACCCGGCGCCCGCGCTACACAAAAACGCACAGGCTTGGCCAAATTCGGCGGGGTCGCCAAAACGGCCTGCAGGAACTGTTGTTTGACGTTGCGCCATAAATTCGTCGAGACTTTTGCCGTTGTCTTGGGCAAGTTTTGCGGTGGTTTGCAGCAGACGATCGGTCGCAAAGGGGCCGGGTAACAAGTTATTAATCGTGACGTTGTGCTTCACCGTCTGGCGTGACAACCCCGCAATAAAACCCGTCAAACCTGCGCGTGCACCGTTCGATAAACCAAGATGCTCAACCGGGTGCTTAACCGACATCGAGGTGATATTGACGATTCGGCCAAACTTGCGCTCGATCATTTTGTCGACTGTGGCACGGATCATTTCAATTGGCGTGATCATGTTGGCGTCAACGGCAGCGAGCCAGTCTTCGCGGCTCCATTCACGAAAATTACCAGGCTTAGGGCCACCCGCGTTGGTGATCAGGATGTCTGGATCTGGGCAAATCGCCAACACCTTGGCACGGCCTTCAGGCGTGGTGATGTCGGTGGCGATGGTGGTGACCTTCACCCCTGTTTCGGCACGAATACTTTGCGCCGCCGCCTCGAGCGCTTCTTGCCCGCGTGCCAGCATGACCAAATCGACGCCTTCACGCGCCAACTGTTGCGCACAGGCCAAGCCCAAGCCCTTGCTCGACGCACAAACGATGGCCTTGCGGCCGCGAATTCCTAAATCCATGATGTCTCCTGATATGTATAAAAAAACCCCAGCACACCGATCTGGCAGGCTGGGGTCAACTCTGTGGTTGTTGGTCAAAACGGAATATCGTCATCCATGTCAGACAAGTTGGCACCACCCGCGACGGGCGCGGCCGGGCGCGCGGCTTGTTGAGTGCGAGCTGCTGGGCGTGGCGCACTTGAACCGCCATCGTTACCACCCGATCCACCACCCTCACCACCATCGCGACCGCCAAGCAACTGCATGTTGTCAGCCACGACCTCGGTGGTGTATTGATCAACGCCTTCTTTGTTTTGCCATTTGCGGGTTTTGATACGACCCTCAACGTAAACAGGGCGCCCTTTCTTCAAATATTCGCCAGCGATTTCGGCTAAGCGGTTGTAAAACACCACGCGATGCCATTCGGTTTCTTCGCGGCGCTCGCCCGAATTTTTATCTTTCCAGCTGCTGGTGGTTGCAATCGATACGTTACACACAGCCGCACCGTCAGGGCTGTAACGCACCTCGGGGTCGCGTCCAAGATTACCCATCAAAATTACTTTGTTGACCGAGGCCATGCCAAGCTCCTTAAAAACTTTATTCATCGATGCCCGAGCGGGCCCGTACCAAGCGCCATCATGAGCCTGACGACGTGTCAGTGCTAGACGCAAAACTACGCATGGCTGACAGTTTACGGCAGGATTTGGCTTAAAAACCGCCCGCGGCCGCGCCTAAGCACAATCCCACCACTCAACAGAGTATATTATTTGAGACGGTTTAAAACTCATAAAAACGGATAGACCCATGATTCAAGCGACCCCAAGCGGACAAGGCCTCGGCGCCCGCGTCGACAATATCGACCTTTCGCAGCCCTTGTCAAACGAACAATACAAAACCATTGAAGGCCTGCTGGGCAAATACGGCGTCTTGTGGTTTTCAAAACAAACCCTGACTTCGACTCAGCTCAAAAATTTCAGTAGCACCTTTGGCACGCTTGAGGTCAACGTGGCCAATATGTATCAAGAGCCCGGGATCCCCGAGGTGATGATTTTGTCGAACAAAAAAGTCGACGGCAAACCCTTGGGGCTGGCTGACGCAGGGCAAGACTGGCATACCGATATGTCTTACAGCAAGATGATCGCGTTTACCAACGTGCTGTACGGCATTGAAATCCCACACCGCGATGGCAAGCCACTGGGCAACACCGAGTTTTCAAACATGCGGGCCGCCTACGTTGCGCTGCCAGAAGAGCTGAAAAAGAAACTCGACGGTATGACCGTACTGCACGACTTCAATAAGTTTTGGGAAAACATGCGCAAGCAGCCGGGCTGCACACGCCCACCGCTCACTGAAGCGCAGTTAAAGGCTAAACCACCTGTTTCTCACCCCATCTTTTTGACGCACCCGATTACGGGCGAAAAGATTTTGTATGCCAACCCTGGCTATGCGATGCGCATTAACGAGCTTCCCGAAAAAGAAAGTGACGAGATCCTGAACTTTTTGTTCGAGCATCAGTTGCAGCCTCAGTTTCGCTATCGTCACCTCTGGACGGTCGGCGACGTGCTGATGTGGGACAACATGGGCACCATCCATAATGCTGTTGCTGACTACGCCCCCGATGAATATCGCTTTATCAAGCGTTGTCAGGTGATGGCAGACCGATATTTTCCGATGGCAGCTTAAAGATTTTGCTGGATAAACCAGGCGCAAGCCTGGTGGCGGTTTTGTGTGATCGCTCGTGAAGGATGAAACTGACACCCTGAGTATTAGATTGGCATACTTTCGCCTTTGAACAGCTGACTGGTGGTAGAAAATAATGAAAAAAACAAGCGCTGCCCTTTTACTGAGTTTATTTTTTGCCTTCAGTGCCTCGACTAAAGCGCAAACCACAGCCTATCCCAATCAAAACATCAAAGTTTTAGTGGGCTTTGCGGCCGGTGGGCCCGCTGATGTGATTGGTCGGATTGTGACGCAACACATGTCGGGCACGCTTGGGCAATCGATGGTGGTCGAAAACCGCACCGGCGCGAATTCGCTGATCGCCACCAAAGAGGTTGCCAAGGCGAACCCTGACGGCTACACACTTTTATTTGCGTCGCTGTCGCATAACGTCAATCGTGTGCTGCTTAAAGAGAAGGCTGAATACGACCCATTAGAAAATTTTGCGCCTATTTCTTTAGCTGCGGTGTTGCCGCTGGTCGTGGTGACCGCGCCTGATTCGCCTTACAAGTCCGTTGCGGATTTAGTGGCAGCCGCCAAAAAAAGCCCAGACAGCATTAGCTACGGCTCGGCGGGCAATGGTGGTTCAGCCCATTTGGCGGGTGCTTTAACGGCCACGACGGCGGGGGTCAAAATGCTGCACGTGCCGTTTCGTGGCAATGCACCGGCGCTGACTGAAGTCATGGCAGGGCGCGTGTCGTTTATGTTTTACCCAATGATTGGCATTGCCAATATGGTGGCCGATAAGCGTTTAAAGATCTTAGCCGTTGGCACGAGCAAACCTATGCCAGAGTTTCCGGGCGTGCCTACGATGGATGAGTCGGGTTACAAAGATTTTGAGCTGACTGCGCCCTGGGTCGGGTTATTGGCACCCGCCGGCACACCCGAGGCCATCGTCAATAAGCTCAACGCGGCGATGAACATCGCCCTCAAACAACCCGAAGTGATCAAGCGAATGAAGGATTTAGGCGCTACGCCAAGCGGTGATTCGCCGGCAGAATTCAGGGCTTATTTAACCCAGGATCTTGAGCGTTGGAGCAAGGTTGTTCAGGCGTCAGGGATTCAAGCTGACTAATGTTTAGCGCCAAGGGGGCGTAAGCCCCAGGTGACCAACAGCCAAAGCGCTGATAAGGCACAGGCGGCCCAAAATACAGCGCTAGCGCCGCCCCACACCACGAGCGCGCCGCCCAGGCTGCCGCCCAAAAACAAGCCGGCGGCTTGAGCTGTGTTGTAAAACCCTAGCGCCAAGCCCTTGAGCTCGGGCGGTGCCACGCGAGACACCAACGAGGGTTGCAGCGCCTCGAGTACGTTAAACATCACAAAAAACGCCGTCAGCCCTACCGCTAACAGATAAAAACCTTGGCTCGCTACTGGCAACAACGCGAACACCACCACCAAGCCCGCAACAGCTAAACGCAGCATCGCACGATGCGCACGCTTCTTTTCAGCCACAAAAATCAGGGGCACCATGAAAATAAATGACCCAAAAATCACGGGCAGGTAAACCCTCCAGAGCTCGGCTGAGCCCAAGCCGCCAAGCTTAATAAACAAAGGCGGCACCACCACAAACATCGCCACTTGAATCAGATGTAGACAAAACACCCCAAAATTCAAACGCAACAAATCGATGTGAGTAAGCACTTGCATAGGTCGAGCAGGCTGCACAGGCTTAGCTGCGAGCGGTACGACCGGCACCACAAACCGAGCCACTGCCAGGCACACCACCCCTAGCAACGCGATGCTCCAGAACAAACCTGCCAAGCCACCTGCGCCCACAATCAAGGGAGCCAAGACCAAGGCAAGTGCAAACGACAAACCGATCGAGCCGCCCACCATCGCCATCGCCCGAGTACGCACTTCGGGGCGGGTGGCGTCCGCCAACCAAGCGGTCACGGCCGCAGAGATCGCCCCCGAGCCCTGAACCGCCCGCCCAATCGTGATCCAAAAAATATCGTTCGACAGTGCACAAATCACACTACCCGCCACAAATAACAACAACCCGATTAACACCACGGGTCGGCGGCCCCAGCGATCAGAGGCCAGGCCAAACGGGATTTGCATACAGGCCTGGGTCAAACCATACATCCCTAAGGCCAACCCCACCCGCGCTGGATCATCGCCGCCGGCCAGACCCAGGGCTGCCACCGAGAACACCGGCAGCAGCAAAAACAAGCCCAGCATACGCGCCGCAAACAAGCCGGCCAGCGCAAAACTGGTGCGACGCTCGGTAGGGGTCAAAGACAACGGCTGGGGGTCAGACATCAAACTCTTGCTTCAAAGTGGTAGGCAGGTAGGCTGCGGTAGTGTCAGGGCGTTATAGTACCAAGTTGCCTTGCGTAAACGTCGCAGCAAATGAAATACACAACCCAGCACAGGCCACATGGAAGAAATTCGTATTCGGGGTGCTCGCACTCATAACCTCAAAAACGTGTCACTTGACCTGCCTCGTCACAAATTGGTGGTCGTGACAGGTTTATCAGGGTCAGGCAAGTCGTCGCTTGCCTTTGATACGCTGTATGCCGAGGGGCAGCGCCGTTACGTTGAAAGTTTGTCAGCCTACGCGCGCCAGTTTTTGCAGTTAATGGATAAACCCGATGTTGATCTGATCGAAGGGCTGTCACCCGCGATTTCAATTGAGCAAAAAGCCGCTGGGCATAATCCGCGCTCAACTGTGGGCACCATCACCGAAATCCACGACTATCTACGCTTGCTGTTTGCGCGCGTGGGCACGCCGTATTGCCCGTCGCATGGCTTACCGCTGGCCGCGCAAAACGTCAGTCAGATGGTGGACAGTGTGCTGACGTGGCCCGCAGAGCGACGCTTGGCCATCTTGGCACCGGTGGCGCGCACCCGCAAGGGCAGTTTTGAGGATGAGTGTGCAAGTTTGCAAGCACAAGGGTTTGTGCGTGTGCGGGTTGACGGCGTGATGGTTGACTTGGACAGCATGCCCGAGCTCAACAAAAACGAAAAACACGACATTGACGTTGTGATTGATCGTTTGCGCATTAAGCCAGAAAGCAAACAGCGCTTGGCCGAGAGCTTTGAAACGGCGTTAACGCTGGCGCAAGGGCGGGTGATCGCGCTTGACATGGACACCAACCAAGAACACTTGTTTTCAAGCCGCTATGCTTGCCCAGTCTGTAGTCACAGCTTGCCAGAGCTTGAGCCACGTTTGTTCAGCTTCAATAATCCAGTAGGCGCCTGTGCTAGCTGTGATGGCCTGGGTCATGTTGGCTTTTTTGATCCAAAACGTGTGGTGGCGTTTCCAGAGTTAAGCCTGGGTTCGGGCGCGATTCGCGGCTGGGATAAACGTAACGCGTTTACCTTTTCAATGCTCTCAAGCCTGGCCACACATTACGAATTTGATATTGAAACTACCTGGGAGTCGTTGCCTGAAGAGCTTCGCCAGATTGTGTTGTACGGTTCAGGCGAGGTTGAGCTACCGTTTTTTTACCTCAACGAGAAAGGCCGCAGCAGCGTCAAGCGGCACCCTTTTGAAGGTGTGATCCCTAATCTCGAGCGCCGCTGGAAAGAAACCGACTCGTCAGCTGTGCGCGAAGAGCTTGGCAAATACCGTGCGGTACAAACCTGCCCCGCGTGCCAAGGCTCGCGGCTGCGTGCCGAGGCGCGCCATGTGCGGATTGGTTCTGAGCGCATCGCCCCACCCAAAGCCCTCGAGGGCACACCCGAGGCACAGCATTGGCAAGAGCAAGGCCTTGCGATTTATGAAGTTGAGGCGCAACCTCTGTCGCAGTGCCTGAAATGGTTTCAAGATTTAAACCTCACCGGCGCGCGTCAAGAAATTGCCCAACGCATCGTGCGAGAAATCGAAGCACGTTTAAGTTTTTTAAATAATGTCGGCTTGAATTACTTATCGTTAGATCGCAGCGCCGATACGATTTCGGGCGGCGAGGCGCAACGCATCAGGCTCGCTAGCCAGATTGGCTCGGGGCTGACTGGCGTGATGTATGTGTTGGATGAACCCTCTATCGGTTTGCACCAACGCGATAACGATCGCTTGATCGCCACACTGCATCACCTGCGTGATTTAGGCAACAGCGTGATTGTGGTCGAGCACGACGAGGATATGATCCGACAAGCCGACTGGGTTGTCGATATGGGACCGGGCGCCGGCGAGCATGGTGGGCAAATCGTCGCACAAGGGACTCCCGCGCAGATTGAACAAAATCCTGCGTCGGTGACTGGTCAATACATGAGTGGTACGCGCGCGATTGCAATCCCAACGCGTCGGCCATTAGATGAAGAGCAAGTATGGCTGACTCTGACTGGTTGCCGTGGCAATAACTTGAAATCCGTTGACCTGCGCATCCCTGCGGGGAAATTCGTCTGTGTGACTGGGGTTTCGGGCTCGGGCAAATCTACACTGATTAATGACACGCTGGCCGTTGTCATGTCGCGCGCCTTGCATCATGCGCAAAGCGAACCGGCGCCCTACTCAGGACTGACTGGTCTTGAAAATTTTGACAAAATCATCAGCGTCGATCAAAGCCCGATTGGTCGCACACCGCGCAGCAATCCCGCTACATACACGGGGTTGTTTACACCGATTCGAGAGCTCTTTGCAGGGACCCCCGAAGCGCGCACGCGCGGCTATGACCCAGGACGCTTTAGCTTTAACGTCAAAGGTGGTCGGTGTGAAGCGTGCCAGGGCGATGGGGTCGTAAAAGTTGAAATGCATTTTTTACCTGACATGTATGTGCCGTGCGACGTCTGTGTCGGTAAGCGCTACAACCGTGAGACGCTCGAGATCCGCTATCGCGGGCGCAATATTACCGAGGTACTCGAGTTAACTGTTGAGCAAGCACTGGTGTATTTTGAAGCGGTGCCCGTTATTGCACGCAAACTGCAAACCTTAATGGATGTGGGCTTATCGTATCTGCGCTTAGGGCAAAGCGCCACAACGCTTTCGGGTGGTGAAGCACAACGCGTCAAGTTATCGCTTGAACTGTCACGTCGCAGTACCGGCCGCACTTTTTATATTTTGGATGAGCCCACCACTGGCTTGCATTTTCAGGATATCGCTTTGCTGCTTGAGGTACTCAATCAACTGGTCGAGGCAGGTAACACGGTGGTGGTGATTGAGCACAATCTTGATGTGATCAAAACAGCTGACTGGGTCGTTGATATGGGCCCAGAAGGTGGCGATGGTGGCGGCACGATCGTGGCACAGGGCACGCCCGAACTGATTGCGGCGACCCCTGCCAGTCACACCGGGCACTACTTGGCGCCGGTGTTAAAGAGAACGTTACTGCAGAGAACCTTACTGCAAACCAAAAAATCTTAATTGCGCTGCAGCGGTGCTGCCGCAACGTGCCGACTCAAACAGGGGCAACCTTGACTCGCAACGAAGCCCGCCGCTAAAGCCCGAAGCATCGAGTGGTTTACCTGGCTCGCCACTGCCGGCGCCCGGTTGGTCTGCTGACCAACGGCCCCACAGCACTGTCACTTGACTAGATTTTCTGCAGCCCCCTTGCGTGCGACCATCACAAATATTGAAGGCCGCAGTCAAGGCGCTATTGGCATTGGGATGACCACAGACAGCGGCGTAAGCACGCAAGGTGCCACCACCCTGTACTGAGCCCTGTTGCGATACGACAGACGCCACCCAGCCGGGCGAACATGTGCTTTCAACGGTTACGCGAGGGGTCGCTTCGCCCCCGGTACGACTGAAATAATCACGGGTGAGCGCGGCGGGATCTTGGCCCGCGCGGGCCTCAACAAACACGAGATTGCAGGTATTACCCGAACGCGTTGGCGTGCAGGTTTGAACCAGCGAGAGTTTAAGCTCGCCCAAGTTTGCAGGCCCGCCTGTGACAACGACAGCTGAGCCGGTTTGTTCGGTGCTACTAGGCTCTGTCACTGAAGCTGAAAATGGTGCGGGCGCGTTTTCGACCAAGGGGGTACCTGCCACGGCCGTATTTGAAAAATCGCCAGGTGCTGCAATCGGCATCGCCATTGCAACGGGGCTACTGTCATTTGCATTAGAGCTTGAGCTACTAATCGGTGCAGCCCGCTGCGAACATGCCGCAAGGCCCGTTAGCGCAACCACGGCCAACGCAAGCAAGCTCGCACGCACACGCTTTGAATATTGACGACTAGCGGTCGAGTTAATGTGTTTCACGTGATCCTCTCTGTTCTATGTGCTGACTGAACTCGGCGAACGCGCCACCCTCGTATCCTAGCATCGATTGAGACGCGCGCTCAAGGCTCTCGCTAATCGACCTGTTCGCCCATACGAAAAAGTCGATGATGCTCGCGGATGGCATAACGATCAGTCATGCCTGCAATGTAATCCGAAATCGCGCGGGCTTGAACAATTTTGTCGTCATGCCAGTAATCGGGCGGTAACAAACGCGGCTCTTGCACAAACGCGCTAAACAGCTCGCGCACGATGCGGCGTGCTTTGTTGGTCATGCGCATCACTTTATAGTGACGATATAAATTTTCGAACAAGAATTTTTTTAACGCGTCGGCCTCGTGTCTGACCTCACTTGAAAACGCGACCAGCGGGCCACAGCGTCGCGCCGCCTGTGCGTCAACAGGTTGTGCACGCGAAAGATGCGCCGATGTCGTTTGGGTGACATCGGTAATCAAGGTATTGATCATGCTTCGGATCGTTTCTGACACCAGACGCCGCGTGGCCAAACCGGGCCAGGTCTTTGTCACCAGCGCATAGTGACGCGCAAAAATCGGCACGGTTTGTAATTGCTCAAGCGTCAGTAAACCTGAACGCAAACCATCGTCAATATCGTGATTG
Organism: uncultured Alcaligenaceae bacterium; assembly: GCA_937952975.1. Taxonomy (GTDB): domain Bacteria; phylum Pseudomonadota; class Gammaproteobacteria; order Burkholderiales; family Burkholderiaceae_B; genus Zwartia. The sequence goes on along the minus strand of CALFXX010000162.1, from coordinate 29,133 downwards.
TTATAGGCGATTTCATCTGCAAGGTTTGCCAACTGTGCTTCAAGTGAAGGTTGCGTACGGTCGATAAAACGTTGTCCCACATCGCCCAAGCGCTTGGCGTGCGCGAGCGAACAATGCTTCAAGATGCCTTCGCGCGTTTCAAAGCACAGGTTTAAGCCGTTAAACGCCGCGTAACGCTCTTCAAGTTCATCGACAACGCGCAAGCTTTGAAGATTATGTTCAAAGCCACCAGCCTCTGGCGCAAACTCACGCATGCAAGCATTGAGCTCATCTTGCCCTGCGTGGCCAAACGGTGTGTGACCTAAATCATGGGCGAGCGCGATGGCTTCAGTTAAGTCTTCACTTAAGCGTAAGCTACGGGCCAACACACGTGCGATCTGCGCCACCTCAAGTGAATGCGTGAGCCGTGTACGAAACAGATCGCCTTCATGATTAATAAAGACTTGTGTTTTGTATTCAAGTCGTCTGAAGGCACCTGCATGTACGATGCGATCGCGGTCGCGCTGAAACTCGCTGCGATTAGCAGGGGCCGGCTCGTGATGACGACGCCCTTGGCTTTGCTCTGATTTAGATGCGTAAACAGCAAGTTCAATCATCGCGTTGCCTCATGTTCGCGGCTCAGCCATTGATGCGAGCCAATTTGACCAATGCTCCGCATCAAGCCGTGTTACGCAAAATGACTTTCGCCACAACATCTGCCGGAGCGGTGCGGCGCAGTGCCTCGCCAATTTTTGGCATCAAAATAAAATTGATTTCACCAGCTTCGGTTTTTTTATCGCCACGCATCAGTTGCATCCAGTGCTCAACACCTCCTAAACGAGGCCCGACCACTGGGCAACCAATCGCTTGCACAAGCGCGCGCACACGCTGCACGTGCGCTTGCGAAAAACCAAGTAACTCAGCAGACAAATCAGCCGCCATCACGAGCCCGCAGCCAACCGCCTCGCCATGTAACCAGTCACCGTAACCTAAGCCTGCCTCGATAGCATGACCAAACGTGTGACCCAAGTTCAAAATAGCGCGCATGCCTGTTTCGCGCTCGTCTTGTGAGACAACGTAGGCTTTGAACTCGCATGAACGACGAATGGCCAACGCTAACAGCTCGGGGTCACGCGCACGCAACCCCGCTACATTGTTTTCGCACCACTCAAAAAAATCGGCGTCCAGAATCAAACCGTACTTAATCACTTCAGCCAAGCCCGCGGACATTTCGCGATCAGGCAAGGTGTTGAGCACGCTCGTGTCGATTTCAACGGCGATCGGCTGATAAAAAGCACCGATCATGTTTTTGCCAAGCGGATGATTCACTGCGGTTTTACCGCCCACTGAAGAATCGACTTGCGCAAGCAAGGTTGTAGGCACCTGCACAAACCGCACACCACGTTGATAAACGGCAGCCGCAAAGCCAGCCATATCCCCGATCACACCACCACCCAAGGCGACGATAACCGTGCGCCGATCGAGTTGCGCGCCAAGCATGGCATCAAAAATCAAATTCAGTGTGTCTAAGGTTTTATAAGCCTCGCCATCAGGCAACAGCACCGGTATCAAACGCTTGCCTGTTGTGGCGAGCACTCGCGTCACTTGCTCACCCATCAACGCCTGTACAACGGGATTGGTGATGAGCACGATCGTGGTCGCATCAGACGGAATCGTTTGAGCCAATAGCTCAAGGCGCCCCGGGGCGATACGAATCGGATAGTGCCCGCCAGGGGTCGCAACATCTACGGTGTGCATGGCTTGTTCTCTGGTGGATGACTGGCAGTGAAATCTGCTCGCATGTTCTCGGAAGAATTTTCGGGATGGCGCTGAGCCTGTTGGTCAATCGCCTTGTCAATCTGTTTAAGGCGCTCAACGAGTTGCGCCACCAATTGAGCGACCGAGGTCGAACCCGTATCCATCACGATGTCGGCCACTTCGCGATACAAGGGTTCGCGCAATTCAAGCAAACTGCGCAAGGTGCCGCGCGGGTCAGCCGTTGCCAACAAGGGGCGATTACGATCGCGGCTGGTGCGGCGATACAGTTCATCAATGCTCGCTCTAAGATAAACCACCACGCCGCGGGTGCGCAGCGCGTTACGGTTTTCTAGGGCGAGTACGGCGCCACCGCCCGTTGCCATGACGAGTCCAGGCCGTAAGGTGCAGTCGTCTAGCACTTGGCACTCGCGCTTACGAAACCCAACCTCACCCTCGATTTCAAAAATAGTGGGGATGCGTACACCACAGCGCGCCTCGAGTTCGTGGTCAAGGTCAAGAAACTCACGATTCAGCGCTTTTGCCAGACTTTTGCCAATCGTGGTCTTGCCAGCACCCATCATCCCGACCAAAAAGACCGGGGTGTGGTTTGCCCAGGCGCTTTGAAGGGCAGGCAATCGCTCTGCCGTATTTGTGGCAGTGAGTCCGCAACTATCAGGCGGTTCGGTGGTCGAAGCGTTATTCATAGCGTAATTATCACATTGACCGCCTCACACCCCAAACTAGGTGGGGCAAACCCCCCTAAAACCATTAAAATAGCCAGTAATGAGCAAATTTAACGACCAGCGCGATCACGACGAACCCGACGAGCCCAAACAGCGCGGCTCATGGATCATTGGGTTTTTTCTAAAACTGACAATTTTGGCGGTAGGTTTAGCCCTGTGCGGTGCTTTGTTGTTTTGCATGGCGCTCGCATTAGCCTGGCCCAATGTGCCAGAACTGACGGCCATGACAGACTATCGGCCGCGCGTGCCTTTGCGCATTTTCACCGCCGACAAAGTCATGATCGGCGAATTTGGTGAAGAGCGCCGAAACGTACTGCGCTTTAACGAAATCCCCGACGTCATGAAATCGGCCGTACTGTCAGCTGAAGACGACCGTTTTTATCAACACGGCGGGGTCGACTGGTTTGGGGTGGTGCGTGCAGGCCTGACCAATCTGATTTCAATGCAAAAAACGCAGGGTGCCAGCACGATCACCATGCAGGTCGCACGTAATTTTTACCTCTCGTCTGAAAAAACCTATTCGCGCAAGTTTTACGAACTATTACTGACCTTCAAAATTGAAGCCAATTTAAGCAAAGACCAGATTCTTGAGCTTTACCTCAACCAAATTTACTTAGGCAACAGGGCGTACGGTTTTGCCGCGGCCTCGCGCGCCTATTTAGGCAAGCCGTTGTCTGAGATCACACCTGCGGATGCCGCGTTGCTTGCTGGCATCCCCAAGGCGCCCTCGCGTTTCAACCCGATCGCCAACAAGCCACGCGCCGTGCTACGTCAACGTTACGTGCTGGGTCGGATGCATTCGCTGGGTTACCTGACTGATGCCGAATACAAAAAAGCACTTGACCAGCCTGTCGTCATCAAATCCGCCGAAGGCACGCCTGCAGGCGGGTTTGCGGTGCACGGCGAATATGTCTCTGAACTCGCGCGTCAACTGATGATCAGCGTCTACCCCGACAATGTTTACTCGCGCGGGTTAAATGTTTACACAACGATCCAGTCAAAAGATCAACAGTGGGCCTATGAATCACTGCGTGAGGGTGTACTCGATTACACCCGCCGCGCCGCCTACCCTGGGCCTGAAGCGCAGCTCAACATGCCTGCTGGCATTGAAAACAATGCAGCGAAGCTTGATGAGTTTTTAGATGGGGTGTTTGATAAGTATCCCGATCGCACCGAAATGCTGATTGGCGTGGTGCTCTCGGTCAAGCCCGACGAGGTGAGGGTGGCTCGCAGTTCAACCGATATCATCTCAATTAAAGACAAGAAGGCACTCGGCGTCATCGCTCGTGCGCTCAATCCCAAGGCGCCCAACGAACTGCGGCTGCAGCGGGGCTCAGTCGTCTATCTGCACAAAAGCGCTGACTACTGGGAGATCCTGAATCTGCCCACGGTGCAATCGGCTTTTGTTTCAATGATCCCGCAAGATGGCGCAATCCGCGCGATGGTAGGGGGCTTTGACTTCTACCACGGTAACTTTAACCGGGTGACCCAAGCCTGGCGCCAGCCTGGTTCATCGTTTAAACCGTTCATTTACGCGGCCTCTCTTGAGCGAGGCTTAACCCCCGGCACCGTCATCTCAGACCAGCCCTTTGAGCTCACGGCCGAACAAACAGGCTCTAAAGCCTGGTCGCCCAAAAACTACGGTGGGCAATACGACGATAAGCTGACCATGCGCGAAGCGATTGCCCGTTCTAAAAACATGGTGTCGATTCGAATTTTGCAGTCGATCGGGCCAAAATATGCCCAAGACTACATCGCACGCTTTGGCTTTGACAAGGCGCGCCACCCAGCCTACCTGCCGATGGCTTTGGGGTCGGGCGCCGTCACCCCTATGCAGCTCGCTGCTGGGTTCTCGGTCTTTGCCAACGGCGGCTATCGGGTCACACCTTTTCTGATCGACAACGTGACTGACGCCAACGGGCAAGTGATCATGCAAGCTCGGCCAACAGTTGCCGGTGACTCTGCGGCGCGCGCGATCGATCCCCGTACCGCCTATGTCATGGATGATCTGCTACGCGGGGTTGCCACCTCGGGCACTGCAGCCCGCTCACGCCAGGTCATCAAGCGGGGCGACTTGGCTGGTAAAACCGGCACCACCAACGATTCGGTAGACGCATGGTTTGCAGGCTACACGCCTCAGCTGGTGGGGGTGGCCTGGATGGGCTACGACCAGCCTAAATCGCTTGGTTCACGCGAAACCGGTGGCGGTGCTTCGCTACCGGTTTGGCTGGGCTACATGCAAAATGCTCTAAAGGCCTTTCCTGAACAAAAACGTCCGCCGCCGCCCGAGGGCTTGATTATTGAAGGTGGCAACATGTATTTCAGCGAGTTTCCACCAGGTCAGGCCATCATGAAACTAGGTACAGGCGAGAAAAACGACTCGTTGGGCGACTTTTTGAACAATATTGACACCAATCGCCCTAATCCGGCGCTGGCTAACTAAAATACGACGGTTAAGGGTTTGCCTGTTGCATCTGAGCAAACCTGAGATAAAGTATCGTGCAAGTCGGCGCCTCCACGGGTATCTTTCCAGTGTTGGCCGTCAAAACGATAATGAAAGCCGCCGCTTCTGGCAGCGAGCCACATTTCGTGTAGCGGTGCCTGACTATTGATCACGACTTGATGGCCGTTTTCAAAAATCAGATTCAGTACATTACCTTGGCGTTTGGTTTCGACATCAAGGTCGAGTTGTTCAAACCAGTGGTCGGCTTGGGCCTCAATCGCATCTAACAATGCGGTCACCCGAGCATGAAATTCAGTATCGTTCATAATCCTTATCCTCACGTTTGACGGAGTGCGCAGTGATCAGCAAAACCGACAACCACCAAAGTGCTCGCATTGTAGCGATGCTGACACTTGCCGTGTTGGTCGCAGGCTGTGGCTTCAAAGGCCCACTGTATCTACCCCCGAAACCCGCTGAAATCAAACCCTACACAACACCTTTCTCGATGTACGGGGTGATTCCAGACGAACAAGACAACGTGGTGCCATTCTTTGACGAAGATTTAATGCTGATCCCAACGCCGGTGGTCATTGATTAAGTCGCTGGCCACGCCCTAAACTTTTACGTACTTACCCTCTCGCCGCGCACTTCTTGACGACATTGTTACTCAAATCGCGCGCCAAACCTTGAATACCCATAGCCACAACATGACCGCTCACCTTGCCTCGCCTACGGGCGCACCGTTTTTTCACTATCAAGCAGGTCAACTGCAGGTAGAGGGCGTCTCGCTTGCCGAACTTGGGCAAGAGCTTGGCACGCCGTTATATGTGTATTCACGCGGCGCCTTGGCTGCCGCCTGGGCCTCTTACCAAGAGGCCTGTGTCGGCCACGAAGTCTTGGTGTGTTTTGGCATGAAAGCCAATTCAAATCTCGCAGTTCTCAAAGAGTTTGCACGCATGGGCAGTGGCTTTGACATCGTGTCTGGGGGCGAACTTGCGCGCGTCTTAGCTGCCGGGGCTGATCCTGCAAAAGTGGTTTTTTCAGGGGTTGGCAAGCAAGCCTGGGAGATGCAAGCCGCACTTGAGGTTGGGGTGAAGTGCTTTAACGTCGAGTCGCTTCCTGAGTTGACGCGTTTGTCAGAAGTTGCCTCATCAATGGGCAAAATCGCGGCCGTCTCGTTGCGCGTCAATCCAGATGTTGACGCCAAAACACATCCCTATATTTCAACGGGTCTGAAAGAAAACAAGTTTGGTATCGCAATCGAAGAGGCGTTGAAGGCCTACACGCAAGCAGCCTCGTTGCCGGGCATCTCGGTCGTTGGGGTTGACTGCCACATCGGCTCACAGATCACCGAAGTGAGCCCCTACCTTGATGCCTTAGATAAACTCCTCAAGCTTATTGATCAGCTCAAAGCTACCGGTATCACGCTCAAACACTTAGATCTGGGTGGCGGCTTAGGCATTCGTTACGACGACGAAACCCCGTTAGCACCCAAGGTGTTGCTAGACAAAGTATTTGCGCAGCTACAAGCGCGTGGCTATGGGCACTTGCAGTTGGTGCTTGAGCCTGGGCGTTCGCTGGTGGGCAACGCCGGTGTGTTGCTGACAACAGTGCAATACCTTAAGCACACCGACGCACGCAACTTTGCAATTGTTGATGCCGCGATGAATGACTTAATGCGACCAGCACTGTACGAAGCGTGGCATGGCGTACTGCCTATCGCCCCACGTGCAACCGAAGCAACGCTTTATGACGTAGTGGGGCCCGTCTGCGAAAGCGCTGACTGGCTGGCCCGCGGCCGACAACTGGCCTTAGCCGAGGGCGATGTCCTGGCGATTGAGTCTGCCGGTGCGTATGGCTTTGTGATGGCCGGTAACTACAACAGCCGACCGCGCCCCGCCGAGATCATGGTTGACGGTGACCAGTTTCATATCATCCGTCAACGCGAAACCTTTGCCGATTTGATTCGTGGCGAAAGCTGTTTACCCGATTAACTGAACGACCTTGCTTCGCGCTTGCAGCTCGGTCGCTCGCGTGTTTAGCGACCCAACAACCCTTTAAAAAAACTCTCAGTGTTGACGGCAAGAGTTTCAAGGTGATAACCACCCTCTTGCACGACAACCGTTGGTAGCTTAAGGCCCGCAATGATTTTGCCGAGCTGCCCAAAGCCCTCTGTGGTGACTGCCACTTTAGACTGCGGATCATCTTTATACACATCAAAGCCCAAGGCCAACACCAGCGCGTCAGGCTTGAAGGCTTTCAGTGCAGCCAAGGCTTTTGCAACTTGCTTGAAAAATACCTCTTCACTTGAGCCATGCGGCATGGGTAGATTCAAGTTGTAGCCCTGGCCCTTTGCAGCGCCCGCTTCGTCATCAAAGCCCGCAGTGGCCGGATAAAAGTTCATCGGATCGCCATGCACCGAGATGTATAAAACATCGTCTCGTTCATAAAAAATTTCTTGGATACCCTGCCCATGATGAACATCAGTATCCAGGATCACAACGCGTTGATGTTTTGAACGTAACACCTGCGCGGCAATTGCAGCATTATTGATATAGCAAAAACCACCCGCAGCATCTTTGCGCGTGTGATGTCCGGGCGGACGGCAGAGCGCATACGCCTGCTGATCACCCGCAAGCACCTCCTTGGCAGCAGATACCGCCGCTTGGGCAGCCCAATAGGATGACGTGTAGGTATCGGGCCCCACCGGACAACTACCGTCGGCAAGATAGCGTGCCGTCTGAGCCAGGATCCCGCGCAAAGCGTTTGGTGAGCGCACAAAAATATTTGAGATTACTTCATCACCCCAATCAGGGCCTGTTTGTTTCCAGATGGCATGCGCGGTTTCAAGATACTTCAAGTACTCGGCATCATGAATTGCCAGCAAGGGCTCTTTGCCGTGGTCTTCGGGTTCTGACACCGTAAGGCCCAACGCAGCGATCCCTTTCAAAATCTGTACAACACGTTCTGGGATTTCTTGAGGGGTCCGCATTTGTCCGCGCGACAGGTAGGTACGTGGGTGATGCAGTTTTTGTTTTGGATGAAAATAAGTTTTCATGAATCAACCTTAAACAGAATCAAGAAAGAGGGCGTCGAAGCAATAAACGCCGTGCCAGTGCTTACGTACGTTTTGCACGAAAATATGCCAACAACATCGGAAGCGTTAACGATAAACCCGCGACCACAATCAAAGCAATGCCTGATAAGGATAGTAACGAGGGCATTTGAGAAAAAAACAACTCGCCAAAGATCACAGCAAGAACAAGTTGGAAATAGTTGAAGGGGGCAAGCGTCGAGGCCGGAACCATCTTAAACGCATAGATCAATAAAAACTGCCCCGCGCCTCCGGTGAGGCCCATTAAGATCATTTCAACCGTATCGTGCATCGTTGGCCAAACCATCGGCCACCAAAAAAGCAGAGCAACAAACCCAAGTAGCCAACAAATTAATGCCGAGTACGCAAACATTTGTTCGCTTTGCACGCGATACGCCAGCTTGCGTGTTAACAATTGCACCATTGCATAACCGGTTGCAGCAAGCACCATCAACACGCTGCCAAATAAAGAAACCCCTCGCTCTGCGCTCGACTCATTCAAAAGATTTTCGATGGGATTCACAATACACAGCATACCGATCATGCCAAGAGTCACTGCGGCATACTGCTTTAAGCTGACCTTCTCACGAAGCACCAACGGAGCCAGCAACACCACAATCAGTGGTGACAAAAAATAGAGGGCCGTGCCTTCAGCGAGTGGCAAGTATTGCAGCGAAAGCATAAAACAAACCCCGACACTACCCAGCATGACACCGCGATAAATGAGCAAATTGCGCTCGGCCCGAGCCACTCGCATCGGCACACGTTTGATCCACATAATGAGCCACGCCAACACAATGATGACGCAGTAACGCGCCCAGTTGACTAACGGCGCCGAATAGCGCCCAACCAAATCTTTTGCCAAGGCATCTAAACAGGCAAAGGCGACCAATGAGCACAAAAAAATAACGCACCCTTTGAGCCATTGAGCCTGACGAGTCACCTCTGATTGCCGTGCATTGCTAAGCAAGCTCATAGGACGATGGTCGGTTAGGGGTGAGTCAATACGGGGTGACTTAAGCAGAGTTCGTGCTTGAAGCAGTGCGCGCGCGCACTAACATGACAGTGATGATCAGACCAACGACCCCAAGGACACCGTAACTTGCACCGTAACTTTTTAGTACGCCGGCTAAGACACCAAACAATGGCGGACCCAACACAACACCTAGAAAAGTAATGCACAAGGTACCTCCCGTGGCAACGCTCGCCTGACCGGCTGGGGCTAAGCGCGCAACCTGAGCCAAAAATACGCCGTTCCAACCAATCGCCGAGGCACCAAAAACAACCAGTACCGGAAACAAAATCCAAGAGGAAGAGTCTGGGCGAAGCAGGGCTGTACCCACTGCACCCGCGGTCAGTAACAAGGCAATCACAATCAGCATCATGGTGGGGCTTAACCAGCGGTCTGCCACATAGCCCCACAAGATCCGCCCTGTGACGCCGCCCGCTTGAGCCACAGTGAGCGCAACACCAGCTGCCACAAGTGACCAGCCAAGATCCTCAAACAAAAACGTGACGAGATAGGCCATTAACGACATCTGGCATACCGCAAACAAAAACGAGGTCATTGATAGCGCACGCAGACCCGGATGTTCAAAAATTAAACGCAGGGGCTGGATCACACTTGCAGCCAACGAGGGTTTAACGGTTGGATCACGGTCATCATCAAGGCCCGCACGCAGCGGCTGAACCGCCCAGGCACAAAGCAAACACGCCACGCCTGACGAAATAAACGTCAGTTGCCAGCCAATCGCAATATCCAACGAAGGCACAAGTGCGCCCGCAATCATGCCACCCAACGGAACACCCGTCTGTTTAATTGAAAACACAAACGAGAGCTTCTCGGGTGGGGTGGTCTTGATCAGTAAATGAGAGCTCGCTGGGGTAATAGGACCGTAGCCTGCCCCAATAAACAATGCACCGAGCGCGATCGCAAACGGATGGGGGATCGCACACAAAAACAGGCCTGTAGCAGACGACAGCAAACCTGCCTGACTCAAACGAATTGCGCCCCACCGCTTGACTGCCGCGCCCCCTAGCAAGGTCGCGACCATTGCTGCAAAATACACCAACGCAACGTAAGCACCTAAGTAGTTCGTTGACACCCCGATCGCTTTGGCCACCACGGGCGCTACGACCGGCAGGTTAATCAAGGCCATCGCAACAAGCGACTGTACGGTTAAGGTTGCAACTAATACGACCCAAGGTCTGGCAGGTGTCACGATGAAGGTATTACGGTTAGAGCGCCAAAGGCGGATTGATTTTATTGAATGTTACGCGGCAAGGTCGGTCACATCCCAAGCAAAGTCGTTTACAGCGCTCCGTAAGAGTGGAGCCCTGACAAGAACATATTAACCCCCAAAAAGGCGAAGCCTGTCACGAGCAAACCGACTAAGGCCCAATAGGCGGCCATCGAGCCACGCAAGCCCTTCATCAGACGCAAATGCAGCCAGGCGGCATAGTTCAACCACACGATTAACGCCCAAGTTTCTTTAGGATCCCACTGCCAATAAGCGCCCCAGGCATCCGCAGCCCATAAGGCACCCAAAATCGTCGCGACAGTAAAGAACGCAAAGCCGATGGCGATGGCGCGATACATGATGTCGTCGAGCACCTCAAACGAGGGCAAGCGCTCACCAATTGGGCGACGAAACAACAAAATCGTACCGACAATCAAGGCACCGATCCCGAAGTACAGCATCCAGGTCGTTGAAACCTCTTGGCTGCGAAAAATCATCGGCTCACCAGCCAACAGCACCCCGAGTACAAAGAGCGGCGTAAGTTTGAGCCACGACTTCGTTTGACCGTGCTCTTTCACCAAGTAGGCAAACGCCACCATCGCCGCAAGCGAAAAGGTACCGTAGCCAATGAAATTTGCCGGTACATGGATTTTCATCCACCAGCTTTTTAACGCAGGCACGAGCGGCTGAATTTGTGCAGCGTCACGTGTAAACGAGTACCACAGCAAAAATATCACGGCCGACGTGATCACGAGCAAGACAAAACCGCCCAACGCGCGTGTCGCGTATCGACGTTCGTAATACAAATAAAACAGCGCCGTAATCAAGGCAAACAACACAAACACTTCGTAGAGGTTGCTGACTGGGATATGACCAATGTCCGGGCCCAGTAAATGACCTTCACGCCAGCGCACCAACATGCCAGTGGTCCCAGCAAAGACAGCGGCCCATGTCAGTACTGTCCCCAACCACGCCGCAGTCGTGCTGGCAAAGCCAAGCCAATAACAGGCGGTCGCTAACACGAACAACGCGCTCATCCACAAGATTGCTGATTGAGACGAGAACAGATACTTTAAAAAGAAAACTTGCTCAGCACGAGCAATATCCCCTTGGTATAGCCAAATCGCAAAGCCTGCTGCCAGTGCTGCCACAAGCATCAAGGTACGTAACGGACGCCACAGCCAACCCATCCAGGCAAAGGTCGGTACGGCCAGCACCAAGATGGCTTGCTCGTAGTAATCCATTGCTTGATTAAAGGTATTCAGCGCATAGCCGGCGCCGAGCGCGAGGATGACAAAAAATAAAATGTCGGTCCAGTTTGGACGACCACGCTGCTCGCGCCCGTCACCCGACTCAGAGAGGTCATCCCAATCGTTTCGTGACTCGGCGATTGAATTCGTCATGACAGAGATCTCGATGAAATAATAAAAAATCTAGCTTCAGTAACGGTATGGCTTGATACCAACTCGGGAGGTCTTGCGTGTTGACTCCTTTCGCTCGGCTCAGTGAAGACCGACTGGGCGAACGGACAACCGACGAGGTTAGCCACCTCGGCTTAACCAACTTGACTGAGCTTGCTCAGTGCAGCCTTAAACCGGTCAAACTCGCGATTGAAATCAAGTGTACGCTTTTGTGATGTCATTGCCGCTAATACACGGGTGCCGCTTGAGTGTTCGTCTGGACGCAACCAAACCCAGATGCGGCGATCACGCACATAGAACATCGTAAAAACACCCAGTACTAAAAACAGGCAACCGAGATAAACAATCAGCTTTCCTGGTGTCCGGGTGACTTGAAACACACTCGCCTGTACGTGATTAAACGACTTCAATGTCAACATCAACGGAGCCGGATACAACGTCAAATCCGATAGCGCAGCGACCGCCAATCTAGACCAGTTTGCATCAAGCTCTAATTGCTGCGTTGAAGTGCCCAAGGCCGGCAGGCCAGCACGTTCGCGCACAAGAACGCGTAACTCATGCACCGCAGAGCCGAGCAGACGGATCACAATATCAGCCGCGCGTTGTTGCTCGGCAGGGGGCACGTTCACCTCAAGAAAGCGCGAAATTGCTTGCAAACCGCCCTGGGCAAACGTCTCGAGTGCGCGCTGGGCAGAGGTCTGCAAGGCCTGTTGATCGGTGGCGCTACCCTGATACGCGCGGGCAAAACGTCGCACTGCCTCTGCGCGATCGGCAGGATTGGCAAGCGCCGCACGCAAGAGCATGAACTCGCCCGCCGTGTTGTAGTCATCCACCGGCATACGTAAGTATCTAAAGCCCGAGCGACCCGGCTCTTGCACGCCTGCAAGTAACACACGCGAGCCATCGAGCTCGGCTGGCAACATGTATTGATGAAAAGTGGTGGCCTGTCCGCTTGCATCAATCAAGCGATACTCAACACTTGGCCCGATGTTGTGAAGATTTTTATTTTTCTTGCCCGCTGCACTCCCGGTCACTGAGGCCACATGCTCGCCAAACTCTTTGGGCGTTGTCGGGTCGCCAGCGGTAAGGTCTTCAACGTTGATGGTGCGCAGCTTGGTGATCTCTGCTTTGATGGTTTGGCCCGAGCCGCCAAGCGAGATATCGCTGGTCTGTCCAACTAGCGCTTTCAATGAAAACGTATCGGTACCTGAGCCAGAAAGTGGATAGCCGAGTAATTCAACTTCGCTGCCACCATCATCAAAACTTGATTGATAGACTGTGACGCCTTTGTAATGCAACGGCTCGTTGACTTCGATGTTGGCGTCAAATGTTTTGCCTGTTTCAGCGTCGGTGACTTCAACCTGGCTCATGAAACGACTAGGCATTCCGGTTGAGTAGTAATCAACCACAAATTTCTTTAAGGCAAGGGTGAAAGGTAAGGGCTGCACCAACGCGCCATTATCAACTGTAATGATCGCCGAACTGCGCTTACTCCCTTCTGGTACCAGCACATTGGCGCGAAAGCTTGGGTTGTCGACCGAGAGGCGCCCGCGCTCGGGGACATCCGCGATCATCATATTTTCGACAATTGGCGTTTTACCAAACAACCAAACTTGCAAGCGTATGGGAAGTTCGCTGTCTAGCAAACCGCCCACACAAATGATCACGATTGCTGCGTGGGCAAAGATATAACCAAACCGATTGCCACTGCCACGCTTAGCAGCCAATAGTAATGAATCACCGTCGGCACGCTGACGCACTGCATAGCCTTGCTGCTGCAACCACGCCTGTACTGAGGCGGCGGCCTTGGCAGGCTCGCGAGCGGTATCGACTTCAATTTTGTGATGAAACGAACGCAGGCTGGACGCACGTATATGCTCGCGAAATGAGCGTGCATCTTTAAGCATTTTCGGTGCGTTGCGAATCAGGCACAGGCTGGTCGAGAGCACCAAGAAGGCCATGGTCACCAAAAACCACCAACTGTTATAGATATGCCAAATCGAAAACTTATCAAGAACTTCAAACCAAAAGGGGCCGAACTGATCGATGTAGGCGTTTGCCGAGCGTCCCTGTGCGACCACGGTCCCGATCAGGCTTGCCATACAAATGAAGACGAGCAGGCTGATTGAAAAACGCATCGAACTCAACAGTTCAAGCGTGTTCACCACAGCTGAGCCCGAACGCGGGCCGCCCGACCCCGCGCTTGGCGAGGTATCGTTTGCAATGGACTTGGTCGGCGTGCTGGTTGTTGTCACGGTTTTATCTAAAAAAAAGGGGGCGTCTTTCGACCCCCCCTTGCTTGCGTACGGATGATGCAGGTGCCGCAGATAACTAGCGTAAACCTGCCGCGTAGTCAGAGACGGCCTTGATGTCTGAATCAGACATACGATCAGCGATTTGGTTCATCATCGGGCCATTTGCACGGTGGCCAGCACGGAACAGCTTGAGCTGCTCTTCGATGTAACTGGGGTACTGACCGCCCAAGCGCGGATATTGGCCGGGAATACCAGCGCCGTTAGGCGAATGGCAACCCGCGCACGCTGGCACGTTGCGGTCTGGGATCCCAGCGCGCCAGATGTGCTGACCAAGCTCGAGTAACTTTGGATTTGTTGCCGTGGCAGGTTCGGTTAATTTTTGCGCGGTGAGGTAAGCCGCAAGGTTACGCATATCAGTTTCAGTCAGCGGACCAGCCATCGCGCTCATCACAGACGGCGCGCCATCGGGGCCTTTACGCAGAGCTTCTTTTGCCCCTGCTTTTGGACGAAACTCGTTTAATTGCTTGTAGATGTACTCGTGTGACTGCGCAGCCAAATTGGGGTTAGCGGGAATTGTGCTGTTACCCGCGGCGCCATGGCACGAAGCGCAGGCAACCACACCGCGGGCTGCATCGCCTTGATCATAGAGCGTAGCGCCCTTTGCAGCGTCCGGCTTAGCTGGACCTGCGGCGGCATCGGCCGCAATACTTGGGGACATGGCAGAAACGCCGAGCAGCAAACAGCTCGCTAGTACTACCTTTGACAACAAATACTTCATTGAAGACCTCGACGCCGAGTGGGGCACAAAAAGACCTAATCCACAAAAAACCACTGTTTTAGACGCACGATTATACAATAGCGTCTGAACTGATTCTTCTAGGCCCTACAGTGTCCCTATTGCAACATGCTTCGTTTTTTACTTCGGCTGCGCGACTCGATCAATTGCCCGAGCCCGGCGCGCCTGAAGTTTGTTTTGTAGGGCGCTCAAATTCTGGCAAATCGACTGCCATTAATGTGCTGACCAATCAAAAGCGTCTGGCTTTTTCAAGTAAAACGCCTGGCCGCACGCGCCTGATCAACATGTTTGGGCTGCCCGATCCGCTCGACCCCGATGAGCGTCTGGGCTATTTGGTCGACCTGCCTGGCTACGGGTATGCCGCCGTCGCCCATCGTGCCCGCGAAGAGTGGGCGGATATTTTGGGAGGCTATCTACAAAGCCGCGAATCCTTGGCCGGTATCGTTTTACTGATTGACATTCGTCGAGGCGTCACTGAACTCGATCGTCGCTTGGCTAACTGGATTGCACCGACTAGGCGCCCAGTCTTGGCGCTGCTGACCAAGGCCGACAAGTTTCCGTATGGTCAACGTATTAAAGCTGTCTTTGCAGTAAAAAAGGAGTTGGCGGATATTGGGGCTTTAAATGCAGTCCCCTTCTCTGCCACGGCGCGGATCGGCCTCGAAGAGGCCACCTTGCAAATTGAAAACTGGATCTCACCACAGGTCGTACCATGACAACCCCACATCTTATTCTTGCCGACTATCCGAATAATCGCCCTCGCCGCTTACGCCGTGATGACTTTTCACGCAGATTAGTTCGCGAGCACTCACTCTCTGTAAACGATCTTATTTATCCTGTGTTTGTCACTGAAGGTAAGAAAGTCAAGCAAGCGATTGACTCGATGCCCGGCGTTGTTCGGTATTCGCTCGATACCTTGCTTCCCGTGGCCGAAGAGTGCGTCAAGCTTGGCATTCCGGTGATGGCCCTATTCCCCGTCATCGACCCCGCGCTTAAAACCCCAGAGGGTGGTGAAGCCATTAACATCGATGGTTTAATCCCGCGTGTTGTCACTGCCCTTAAAAAGCGCTTTCCTGAGCTAGGGATTTTGACCGACGTTGCGCTTGACCCCTACACCAGCCATGGGCAGGACGGTGTCATTGATGCAGACGGTTATGTCATGAACGACATCACGGTTCAAATCTTGACGCAACAAGCCTTGATTCAAGCCCAAGCCGGTGTTGATATCGTTGCACCAAGCGACATGATGGATGGTCGGATTGCGTCGATCCGCGAAGCACTAGAGGCCAATGGCTATATCCATACCCGCATCATGGCGTATTCGGCAAAGTTTGCCAGTGCCTTCTACGGCCCCTTCCGAGATGCCGTGGGTTCAGCAAATAATTTAGGTAAATCGAACAAACTGACCTATCAAATGGATCCGGGCAACATTGACGAGGCGCTGCGCGAAGTAGCTGCCGACCTGCGTGAAGGCGCCGATATGGTCATGGTCAAACCTGGGATGCCCTACCTAGACGTGCTGCGTCGGGTCAAAGACGCGTTTCACGTTCCAACCTTCGCGTATCAGGTTAGTGGTGAGTACGCGATGCTTAAAGCGGCAGCAGCAAATGGCTGGCTTGATCACGACAAGGTCATGATGGAAACCCTCTTAGGTTTTAAACGTGCAGGTGCCGATGGGATTTTGACGTACTTTGCAGTGGCAGCCGCCAAGCTGTTGAATCAAAAGTAAGCTTAGGTAGTTATTTGTGCGGCCTGGCGTTTTTGTAAGCGCCAGGCAAATACGATCGCCAAAATCGGCAGTCCAAAAATTCCGATCGGAAACACTGCTGCTAAGCCCAAGTGATCAACCGCAACAGACGCGAGGATCACGCCAACCGACTGGCCAAAAAACAAAAAAGACGCAAACAAAGCCACGGCCGTGCCGCGCATCGCGGGAGCCATCTGTGTCGCATGGGTTTGCAACACCGCGTGCAATAAGTAATAACCAAGCCCCGACAAAATACTCGCTAGTACACCCCAATACCAAACTGAAGAAAACCAGTACACCGCGAAGGCAAACGCCATCATGCTTCCGCCTGCGACCGCCAAGCGATATTCTCCAAAGCGACGTACAAAATAGTTGGCGTAAAACGCATAAATCAGTGCACCCGCAGCGAACAAGCCACTGATACCGCCGGCCCAGGCAACAGCGATTTCGTGACGCTCGTGCAAGTACGCAGGTACAAAAGCTAAGGGGCCAAACACAAAAGCCCCTTCAAGGCAGACAACAACCAACACAAGTCGTGCCCAAGGCTGAGCGACTACTGCGCGAACAGGATCTAACAATCGGACCGCAGCACTCGCGGGCACTTCTACCACACTATGGCGGCGGGAAATCAAAAGGGAACCGACGACCATATATATCATCGCCAGAAAAACAAACGCCCAGCGCCAACCGACCGTGTCAGCAAAGACCCCGCCTAGCAACTGACCAATAGCAATTCCAGAAATCGAACCTAGTAAATATCTCGCAAGCGTTGCCTGGCGCTGTTCGTAGGGCACATGATCGCCGATCCACGCCATCGACAAGGGGATGATGCCCGCTGCGGTCGCCCCTGAAATAAAGCGCCCCAATTCGAGGATACCCAGCGTTGGCGCACAGGCCACCAAGAGACTGCCGGCTGCACAACCAAAAGTGGCCAGCGACAACACGCGAAACTTACCGTAACGATCACCGACTGGCCCGTAGAAGAACTGCATGACCCCATAGGCGATTGAAAAATACGTAACCGCGCTAGAGGCTTGAGCTGTACGCACACCAAACTCACTGGCCAATACTGGTAATAATGGATCGCAAATTCGAAACGCGCTAGAGCTTGCAAAAGCGGCGAGCGCGAGCAAGATAATGACCGGCATGGTCGAAGTAGAAGAACTCGGCAGGGGCTGCGATGTCATGAACCGTAGTTTTTTGAAGCGTATTGCAAGTCATTTACGCACCGAGTGGGCGCGTCTGTCTACTTATTTCAACGAAAATACGCGATCGAGATTTGCGGCAAAACGATCACTGTCCTGAAAGCCTACAACCCGCACGTCCTTTCTTTCACGCCCACCTGGTTCAAAAAAGATAATTCCTGGTGGACCAAATAACTTGTAGCGCTTGAGTAACGCCCGATCCTCTGGGTTGTTGGCAGTCACATCAGCCTGTAACAACAGCAAGCGATCCATCCGCTGTGCAACGTTGGGCTTCGTAAACGTAAACGACTCCATTTCTTTGCACGAGACGCACCAGTCCGCATAAAAATCCAACATCACCGGCCGCGTTGACTGCGCAAGCTCAGCTTCGAGCTGAGCCACCGAGCGCACACGTTTAAACCGTGCGTGTGCCTCATTCGGTGACAAGGCAGGCTGTACACGCGGCTCAGTGACGGCTGACCGATCACTTGCTTGCCCTAGCAACATATTTTTTGATGATTGGGTGGGGGAAGTGGTAGCCGTGGTCGTGGCCGTGGTCTTGGCAGTGGTATCAGTAATGGTCGTGGCAGTAGTACTGGCATTCGCAGTACTGGCATACGCGCTTGAGGGTCCCACATTTTTTTCAGCGGTCACGCCGCCTGCAGGGCTCACAACGGCACTGTTGCGCGCAAGATGAGATAAGGGTTGTAGCAACGAACGTCCTCCGCTCGCGATCCCTACTAGCCAAATTACACACACGAGCGTCAACAACAGCCCAAGTGTTTTTCGCAGTAGGGCGCCAAATCCCGCTTCGGCTCCAAGCGCCTCAAAGGTGCGTAACAGCACTGCCGAAAATAAAGCCAAAATTGCCCAACCAAGAATCTGTACCCATGTCGGCAACAGCGGGGTCACCATCCACCAGGCGGTGGCCAACAACAGGACGCCAAAAAACTGTTTCACGCCTTCCATCCAGGTGCCCGTGCGTGGCATCAGTTTTCCGGCAGAGGCGCCCATCAACAACAAAGGCACGCCCATCCCCCACGCCATCGCAAACAACGCTAAGCCGCCCAGCAACACATCACCCGTTTGCGAAATGTAGAGCAGGGCTCCTGCCAGGGGTGCCGCAACGCAGGGCCCCACAATTAAGGCTGACAACGCACCCATTAACGCAGCAGCACCAACACGCCCACCCAAAATAGAATTGTTTTTAACGGTGAGCCGGGTTTGAATACTTGAGGGCATTTGAAACGTAAACACGTCAAACATCGACAGTGCCAACGATGCAAGTAGCAAAGCGAACAAGGCCAACACCCAGGGCGTTTGCAACCAAGCCGCTAACCCCGCACCGCTTAAGCCTGCCGCGACACCAAGCGCGGTATACACCACTGACATACCGCTCACGTAGGCAAGCGCTAGCAGCGTTCCACGGGCTCGAGAGACGTGATGCTGCTCACCCACTAACAATACAGACAAAATCGGTACCATTGGCAACACGCAGGGCGTCAGGGCCAACAACAAACCCAATACAAAAAACAGCAACACGATCTCAATCAACGCTGTCGAGCTCAGCAGCTCGGCCAGAGTCAAATCATTGTCAGCAAAAAGCAACTCACGCCATTGACCGTTAAACAGACGGCCAAACAAACTCTGTGAGGCGGGGGCATTCAGGGCGTAACCTTGAGCATCCGGCAGTTTGCTCAAACTCACAAAGAAGTCCATGGGTGGGTAGCACAACCCCGCACTGGCACAGCCTTGGCCGGTCAATTTAATTTTGAGCGGTTGCTCTGCTGCTGCTTGAGCTGAGCCCTCGAGAGCTGGTACGAGCGGTATCAAAATTTCAATATCTTTGAAATACAGCTCCATCTCTTTGTTAAAAGTTGGATCGTGTTTAATTTGGCCCTTAGGGAATACTGGCTCGCCTAGTTTTAACGCTGGTGCCTCGGAAAAAAACTCAAAGCGCTCGCGATACATGTAATAACCAGGCGCGATGTTGAATTGAAGCTTGAGCGTACTTTTCTGGGCACCAACCACTTCAGCGCGTAAGACAAACGCCTTTTCCGGATCCAAGAAACCATCATCAGACGCGTGAGCGGTCTGACCAAACAGCGCCGCGATGGCCACAAGAGCTATCACAACGTACCTGATCGCCGCGCGACGTTGATCGAACCAGGACAAGATCTGGCTCACGCTGGCCCCATCTGCGTATTGTGTTGTATCCAGGCTAAGTAGGGGGCATAGCCGCCTGCCGCAGAAACAGTGAGCACTTCAGGTAGATCATAGGGATGCAAGCCCACCAAGCGCTCGACGAGACGCTCTTGTTGTGCAAGGGTGGTCTTAATGGTCAAAGGGATCTCTTGAGTTTCGTGCACGGCTGACTCCCACTCGTAAATCGACAACACCGGTGCACCGATATTAATACACGCCGCAAGTCGCTCTGCCAGCAGGCACTTTGCAATAGTCTTTGCGCACTCTAGATCTGGCGCATGGGTCAACACTAGTATGACTTCGGTCGATTGCATTAGAGTACTCGTTGGCGGCTCAGGGTGGTGTTTGACTGGCAGGCCTTAATGACAGACTCAAGAGACAAAAAAGCCTCTTTTCAGAGGCCTTTTTTGTTTGATTCAAATCAGCACTTATTCGGCTGAGTCTTCAACCACTTCGTCAGCAACCAGGGGCCGATCAACCAATTCCATGAAAGCCATCGGTGCATTATCACCTTGACGGAAACCCATCTTCAGGACACGGGTGTAGCCGCCATTACGAGCAGCGTAGCGTGGGCCGATTTCAGCAAACAGCTTCAATACGATTTCGCGATCGCGCAGGCGCGCAAACGCAAGACGCTTGTTTGCAAGCGTTGGGCTCTTGCCCAAATTGATCAAAGGCTCAACGATACGGCGCAACTCTTTTGCCTTTGGCAAAGTTGTTTTGATGGCTTCGTGAGTCAGTAAGGCAACTGCCATGTTGCGAAACATCGCAAGACGGTGGCTGCTAGTGCGGTTCAGTTTACGTAGACCGTGGCCGTGGCGCATGGTTATATCCTTATTGAATCTATTAAGAGCGTTTCCACTCGGAAGGTTTCAGCTCTTCTATCACTCACGCTTGGTTAGTACAAACAAGCGAGAGTGCGGGCCGGTTATAAAAAATGTTACTGATGGTTTGTAGATTCACTCTAATGACGAATCAACAAAGCCAAATCACTAAAAGCATCTCACTACAACAAAATCAATACAAAACTCAAATACTGTAACTAGACAGTGACGGCAAGTTTGCCGTCACCCACGACCCATTAAGGACGCTCGAGGCCCATTGGTGGCCAGTTGTCTAATTTCATACCAAGCGTTAAGCCGCGCGCAGCCAACACTTCTTTGATTTCGTTCAATGACTTACGACCCAGATTAGGTGTCTTCAACAATTCATTTTCTGAGCGTTGAATCAAGTCACCGATGTAATAAATGTTCTCAGCTTTGAGGCAGTTAGCCGAACGCACCGTCAATTCAAGATCATCGACTGGACGCAACAACACTGGATCAATTTGTGGAGCACCACGGTTAGGCGCTTCGTACGAATCGCCCGCACCTTCAAGTGCAGCAAAGACCGAAATCTGATCCATCAAGATGCGAGCCGATTGGCGCACGGCCTCTTCAGGGCTGATTACACCGTTTGTTTCAACGTCAAGCACAAGCTTATCGAGATCGGTACGCTGTTCAACACGAGCGTTTTCAACAGAGTAGCTCACACGACGCACTGGGCTGAACGACGCATCCAACACAATGCGACCAATCGTGTGTGCACGATCATCGATCAACGCGCGGACATTACCAGGAACGTAGCCACGACCCTTCTCAACCTTGACGTGCATTTCGAGCTTACCGTTTTCGGTGAGTGTTGCAATCACGTGGTTTGGATTCACGATTTCGACATCGTGAGGCAATTCAATATCAGACGCCAACACTGGGCCAGCGCCTTGCTTGCGCAACACTAAGGTCAACTCATCGCGGCTGTGTAACTTGAACACAACACCCTTCAGGTTCAAAAGGATGTCAACGACGTCTTCACGCACACCAGGGATTGTCGAGTACTCATGCACAACACCCGTGATTTGAACTTCAGTTGGCGCGTAGCCAGTCATCGAAGACAACAAAATACGGCGCAGAGCATTGCCTAGGGTGTGACCATAGCCACGCTCGAAGGGCTCCATGATGATTTTTGCATGGTGTGTACCAACTGGTTCGACTTCAATCGAACGGGGCTTGAGAAAACTTTGTGACATTTCTTCGATTCCTTTTCAATACCCTCGGCTCATTACACCGATAAGGCTGATGGATAGAGAGTGCAAGAAGGGCTTGCGACAGTTAAGCGCAAGCCCGGTCAATGCTTAGCGTGAATACAGCTCGACAACCATTGATTCATTGATATCGCGTGCGACGTCAGCGCGGTCAGGAGCCTGTTTAAAGGTACCCACTAACTTGACTGTGTCAACTTCGACCCACTGAGGAATGCCGTTACCTGTGGCAAGCACCAGTGACTCAGCAATACGTGCTTGACCTTTGGCTTTGTCGCGAATTCCAACGATGTCACCAGCTTTGATGATCATTGAAGGAATGTCTGCTGTGTGGCCGTTTAACTGAATGGCACGATGTGCAACCAGTTGACGAGCTTCAGCGCGCGTTGAGCCAAAGCCCATGCGATAGACAACGTTATCAAGGCGCGACTCAAGCAATTGAATCAATTGCTCGCCGGTGTTGCCTTTGCGACGCTCAGCTTCTGCAAAATATTTGCGGAACTGTTTTTCAAGAACGCCATACATACGCTTGAGCTTTTGCTTTTCGCGCAGCTGCAAGCCGTAATCAGACGTACGAGCGCCCGATGTACGACCATGCTGACCAGGCTTTGAGTCAAGTTTGCACTTTGACTCGAGCGAGCGGCGAGCACTCTTCAAGAACAGATCAATACCCTCGCGACGCGAGAGTTTGCATTTAGGACCAGTGTAACGGGCCATGTGGCTTCCCCTTAGATGCGACGACGCTTGGGTGGACGGCAGCCGTTGTGCGGTACGGGCGTGATATCGGCAATGCTCGAAATCTTGATGCCCAACGCATTCAACGCACGCACTGAAGATTCGCGACCTGGGCCTGGACCCTTGATACGAACCTCGAGCGTCTTGATGCCGTATTCAATGGCCACTTTGCCAGCCGTTTCTGCAGCAACCTGCGCTGCAAAAGGCGTCGACTTACGTGAACCTTTAAATCCAGCACCACCTGACGTCGCCCACGACAGAGCATTGCCCTGACGATCGGTGATGGTGATGATAGTGTTGTTAAAGGATGCGTGAACGTGCGCAATGCCGTCCGACACATTCTTTTTAACCTTTTTGCGAACGCGAGCTGCGCCGCCGGCAGAAGCTTTAGCCATCTTCTAATCCTTATTATTTCTTCAAACTTGCAGCAGCGCGACGCGGGCCCTTGCGGGTGCGAGCGTTGGTGCGAGTGCGTTGACCGCGCACGGGCAAGCCGCGCTTGTGGCGCATGCCACGATAAGTACCCAGATCGATCAATCGCTTGATCGAGAGCTGCACTTCGCGACGCAGATCGCCCTCAACCGAGAACACACCTACGTGTTCGCGAATGCGTTCGAGTTCTGCGTCGTTGAGATCCTTGACCTTTTTCGACAAGGGGACGCCAGCCGCTTCGCAAATTTTGCGAGCACGCGTGCGACCAATGCCAAAAATGGCGGTCAAACCAATTTCTGCGTGCTGATGCGGCGGAATGTTGATGCCAGCAATACGAGCCATGACTGTTCCTTGATGTATTAACCTTGACGCTGCTTGTGACGCGGCTCAATGCAGATTACCCGCACTACGCCGTGACGTTTAATAATTTTGCAGTTGCGGCAGATCCGCTTAACCGATGCCATTACTTTCATGGTTGCTTCCTGTTAATTTACGTAACCCAGCCGCTTATTTAGAGCGGAAAACGATTCTAGCGCGCGTCAAGTCATAGGGCGTGAGTTCCACTGTGACTTTATCGCCCGGCAAAATCCGGATGTAGTGCATTCGCATCTTGCCGGAAATGTGACCCAACACTACATGGCCATTTTCTAACTTGACACGAAACGTTGCATTGGGAAGATTCTCTAGAATCTCACCTTGCATTTGAATGACGTCGTCCTTTGACATTACTCTCGCTTATCTCATTGGTAGATTCGCGCCCTTGAAGTTAGACTTCTTGAGCAGTGAATCGTACTGGTGTGACATCATGTAGGCTTGCACCTGTGCCATGAAATCCATTGTTACTACAACAATAATCAGCAAAGAGGTGCCACCAAAGTAAAACGGCACATTCCAACGCATGACTAAGAACTCTGGCAGCAAGCACACAATCGTGATGTACAGCGCGCCGGCTAAGGTCAAGCGCATCAAAATCTTGTCAATAAACCGTGCTGTTTGCTCGCCAGGACGAATGCCAGGTACAAACGCACCGCTTTTCTTTAAGTTATCTGCTGTCTCACGGCTATTAAATACAAGCGCTGTGTAAAAGAAACAGAAGAAAATAATCGCAGTTGCATACAAGGTAATGTATAGAGGCTGACGAGGGGCCAAAGCAGCAGCCAAATCACCCAACCAACGCATACCTTCAGTATTTGAAAACCAGCTAGTAATCGTGGCTGGGAACAAAATGATCGACGAAGCAAAAATCGGAGGAATCACGCCTGCCATATTCAGTTTCAAAGGCAGATGGGATGTTTGTCCACCGTATACCTTGTTACCAACCTGACGCTTGGCATAATTAACCGTAATCTTGCGTTGGCCTCGCTCAACCAACACTACAAATCCTGTCACTAGTACCACGAGCGCTACGATAAACAATGCCGAGAGCGCTGACATCGCATTGGTACGAACCAAATCGAGCAACCCAGCCAAGGCACTTGGCAAACCAGCCACAATACCGGCGAAAATCAAAATCGAAATGCCATTACCTAAACCGCGCTCAGTAATCTGCTCACCAAGCCACATCACAAACATCGTGCCGGTCACTAAAGTAACCACCGTTGTCACGCGAAAGAGCATACCTGGATCAATCACCAAGCCTGGCTGCGATTCGAGTGCAACTGAAATACCGACTGCCTGAACTAAAGCAAGACCAACAGTGCCGTAGCGTGTGTACTGCGTAATCTTGCGGCGACCTGCTTCGCCATCTTTCTTAATCGCTTCTAAGCTTGGAACAACCACTGACATCAACTGCATAATGATCGATGCAGAGATGTAGGGCATGATCCCCAGCGCAAAAATAGAAAAGCGCGACAACGCACCACCCGAAAACATATTGAACAAACCGAGGATTCCACCTTGATTCTGGCGAAAGAGGTCTGCCAACGCGTCTGGGTTGATACCGGGCACCGGAATATGCGTGCCTAAACGATATACCACCAAGGCGAGAACGAGAAACACGAGACGGCGCTTTAAATCGCCGTAACGTGGTCCTGCTTTACCTTGAGGTTGTGCTGTTGCCATTCTTTATCCGTCTTAAGCGACTGTGCCACCGGCGGCTTCAATCGAAGCACGCGCGCCTGCTGTTGCGCCAATACCTTTTAAGGTAATTTTGCGAGTCAGTTCACCTGACTTAAACACTTTTGCATAGCGCACTTGCGTGCCAACTACGCCAGCTTGCTTCAAAACCTGAACATCGATTTCGTCAACAGGCAACGCTTGCAAATCTGACAAACGAACTTGAGCATACAGATGGTCATCGAGTGTGACAAAGCCACGCTTTGGCAAGCGACGTTGCAAAGGCAT
Source organism: uncultured Alcaligenaceae bacterium (assembly GCA_937952975.1). Lineage (GTDB taxonomy): Bacteria > Pseudomonadota > Gammaproteobacteria > Burkholderiales > Burkholderiaceae_B > Zwartia. The sequence continues at coordinate 3,681 of CALFXX010000162.1, read as the reverse complement.
TTGACCGCCTTCGAAACCAACTTTATGAAATCCGCCAGCGCGCGAGCTTTGGCCTTTGTGACCACGGCCTGCTGTTTTACCTAGACCCGAACCGATGCCACGACCGACACGGCGCTTGTAGTGCGTCGAGCCTTCTGCTGGTTTGAGCGTATTCAGTTGTGTAATAGACATCATGATCCCTTTCAGACTTCTGTCGCTGTCACGAGATAATCAACTTTGTTGATCATTCCGCGCACTTCAGGCGTGTCTTTCAGTACTTTGGTGCTGTTGATACGACGCAAACCCAGACCACGCACTGTTTCGCGATGATCTTTTTTGCAACCAATGGTAGAGCGCACCAAGGTGACTTTGACTTGTTTTTCAGCCATGACTTACCCCAAAATCTCTTCGACGGTTTTGCCGCGTTTAGCAGCAACTTCCGACGGGGTGAGAGACGCGCGCAAACCATTCAGTGTGGCACGAACCATGTTGTAGGGGTTGCTTGAGCCGAGGCTTTTCGCCACAACGTTACGCACACCCATCACATCAAAAATCGCACGCATTGGGCCGCCGGCAATCACGCCAGTACCTTCAGCTGCGGGTGAAATCAGTACAGTTGAGGCGCCATGCTTACCCACAACGGTATGAAACAAGGTGCCGTTTTTCAAAGAGACCTTGAACAGTTCGCGACGCGCCTGCTCCATTGCCTTTTGAACTGCGACCGGCACTTCGCGTGCCTTGCCTTTGCCCATACCGACGCGGCCATCGCCATCGCCTACAACGGTCAAGGCAGCAAAGCTCATGGTGCGACCACCCTTGACCACTTTACTGACGCGATTGACCGCGATCATTTTCTCGCGAAGACCGTCATCCCGCTCTTCAGGACCGTTCTTACGTTGTTCTTTAGCCATTTTGACTTGTTCCTCGCTTAAAACTTCAGACCGGCTTCACGCGCGGCATCGGCCAAGGCTTTTACACGGCCGTGGTAACGGAAACCCGAACGATCGAAAGCCACCAGTTCAATACCAGCTGCTTTGGCTTTTTCGGCGACACGCTTGCCAATCAATGTGGCTGCAGCAGTGTTACCACCTAAGCCAGTTTGACCAGCAAGTTGCTGACGCACTTCGGTTTCAACGGTTGAGGCCGAAACCAAAACGCGATCACCGTCAGGCGAAATAATGTTTGCGTAAATGTGCTGATTCGAGCGAAAAACCTGGAGGCGATTAACTCGCAACTCGGCGATTTTTTTACGCGTCGGTACGGCACGACGCAAACGGGAAATTTTTTTGTCCATGATGTTTCCTTGTTTGCGCGATTATTTCTTCTTGGTTTCTTTGATGATGACATGCTCGTCAACATAACGAACGCCCTTACCCTTGTAGGGCTCTGGCGGACGGTATGCGCGAAGTTCTGCAGCCACCTGACCAACAACCTGCTTGTTCGAGCCTTTTAAGACAATCTCTGTCTGTGTTGGGCATTCAGCTTTTACGCCAGCAGGCATTGCATGAATAACGTCATGCGAGAAACCGAGTTGTAATTTAACCGCGTCACCCTGGACGGCGGCACGATAGCCCACGCCCACCAAGGTCAACTTACGCTCAAAACCTTTGCTAACACCAGTGACCATATTGGCCACTAACGCGCGAAGGGTACCTGACATAGCTTTGGCTTCACGCGAATCATTTGCAACGATGAATGACAGTTTGCCGCCATCTTCGTTGATGATCACATTGCCAGTTAAAGCCTGTGTCAGTGTGCCTAGGGGGCCTTTCACCGTGATCAGATCTGGCTTGATCGAGGCCTCAACACCCTTAGGGATTTCGACTGGATATTTTGCAATACGTGACATGGGGTTTTCTCCTTAAGCCACGTAGCACAAGACTTCGCCACCCACGCCATTGGCGCGAGCTTTGCGGTCAGTCATGACGCCGCGTGAGGTGGAGACAATTGCCACACCTAAGCCGTTCATCACTTGTGGAATGCTGCCGTGACCTTTGTAGATTCGCAGACCAGGACGCGAAACGCGTTCGATGCGCTCGATCACAGGACGACCTGCGTAGTACTTCAGGGCGATTTCAAGTTCAGGCTTTTGGGCCGTACCTTTAATCTGGAAACCGTCAACATAACCTTCGTCTTGAAGCACAGCAGCAATCGCTGCCTTTAGCTTAGAGGAGGGCATGGTCACCGTTGGTTTATCTACCTGCTGCGCATTACGAATGCGAGTCAGCATATCGGCGATTGGGTCGCTCATGCTCATGTTTTATTCTCCTACCAGCTAGCTTTGGTCATGCCGGGGATTTCACCCTTCATAGCCAATTCGCGTAGTTTCATACGGCCGAGGCCGAATTTGCGGAACACACCGCGTGAACGGCCAGTAATCGCGCAGCGGTTACGCTGACGAGTGGGGCTTGCGTTGCGTGGCAACTGCTGTAATTTCAGCCGTGCCTCGTAACGATCTTCGTCGGATTTGGATGAATCATCGATGACGGCTTTGAGGGCCGCACGTTTAGCAGCAAATTTCTCTGCCGTTTTAACGCGCTTGACATCGCGATTGATCATTGAAAGTTTAGCCACGTCTGCGCCCCTTAGTTGCGGAACGGGAAGCTAAAGGCTGTCAACAGCGCCTTGGCTTCTTCGTCTGTCTTAGCGGTGGTGGTGATGCTGATATTCATCCCACGCAACACGTCGATTTTGTCGTATTCGATTTCAGGGAAAATGATCTGCTCTTTTACCCCGATGTTGTAATTGCCGCGACCATCAAACGCACGCCCTGAAATTCCGCGGAAGTCACGTACACGTGGCAAAGCCACTGACACGAGACGGTCGAGAAATTCATACATACGTTGACCGCGCAATGTCACCATGCAACCAATTGGGTAGTCTTCACGGATTTTGAAACCCGCAATAGCCTTTTTGGTTTTAGTGACGACAGGCTTTTGGCCGGCAATTTTTGTCAAGTCAGATACGGCATGCTCAATCACTTTCTTGTCAGAAACAGCTTCTGACACACCCATGTTCAGGGTGATTTTAGTGATACGAGGCACTTGCATCGGGCTTTCGTATTTGAACTGTTCGCGCAATGCTGGCACGATCGTGTTCTGGTAGAGGTCGTGAAAACGAGCCATGTTGTCGCTCCTTATGCTTTCGCGCCAACGGGTTCGCCGCTGGAACGAAACACACGCACGTTGCGACCGTCGACTTCTTTAATCCCTACGCGATCACCTTTACCGGTGGCAGGATTAAACAGTGCAACGTTCGAAATATGAATCGGCATTGTCTTTTCGATGATGCCACCAGTCGTACCTTGCATTGGATTTGGGCGAACATGTTTTTTAACCATGTTGATACCCTCAACCAGCACGTGATCGGCATCAACGCGATCGATCACCGTGCCACGACGCTTTTTATCGCGTCCAGTCAAGATGACGACTTCGTCGCCTTTACGGATTTTGTTCATTGTGGCTCCTTACAGGACTTCGGGCGCCAGGGACACAATCTTCATGAACTTCTCACCGCGCAATTCGCGTGTGACAGGTCCGAAGATACGCGTGCCAATGGGCTCGAGTTTGGCGTTGAGCAGCACAGCAGCGTTGCCACCAAACTTAATCAGCGAACCGTCTTTACGACGAACGCCTTTAGCGGTGCGTACGACTACTGCATTATAAATTTCGCCTTTTTTCACGCGGCCACGAGAGATCGGAA
>CALFXX010000161.1 GCA_937952975.1 uncultured Alcaligenaceae bacterium | reverse complement strand
CATTTCGTACAACGCAGTATTCAACAGTACCGGCAGCCCTTGCCCACCGTGCTCAGGGTTGCATGCCAACGAGGGCCAGCCCGCCTCGACATATTGCTCGTACGCCTCTTTAAAACCGTCGGGCGTTGTCACAGTGCCATCGGGATGACGGGTGCAGCCCTGCTTGTCTCCCTGTTGATTAAGGGGCTGAACCACCTCTTTCGCAAACTTGGCGGCCTGCTCAAGGATTTGATTGACCGTATCTTGATCAATATCTTTGTGGGCTGGCAGTGACTTAAAGACGCTTTGAACGCCCAAGACTTCATGCAGCACAAACTGCATATCTCGTAGGGGTGCGGTGTAACTAGGCACGTGGACTCCTGTTTTGATCAATGATCTGTTGTATCGATTGCGTTGCGATATCAACGCTTCGAGAAATTTGTAAAAACCGCGCGTCGTGGTGAAGGCCTTGGACGTAACTGTAGATTTGAAACAACATGGCGTCAGGGGCACAGTCTGTTTTAAGGTCGCCCACTTCAACGGCCTGCTCAATGGCCCGCTTAAGTGCGGCACGCCAAGTTTGAACACTTCGCACAAGCTCATCACGTACTGGCCCAGGTCGGTCGTCAAACTCAACGGCGCCCGAGATGAAAATACAGCCCGCACTCAGCTCTTGAATACTAGTCTGCATCCATAAATTAATCATCTTTTGCAACCGGGCAAGCCCTCGAGGCTCTTGAAGCGCAGGCTGAAACACTCGAGCTTCAAATCGACGGTAATACTCTCGCACCACAGCAAGCTGCAGCTCTTCACGCGAACCGAAGTGCGAAAAAACACCGCTTTTACTCATCGCTAAGACCTCGGCCAAATGGCCGACAGTTAAGCCCTCAAGCCCTTGGCTGCTTGCAATTTTTAGCGCCTGATCGACGATCACGGCCTTGGTCATTGCACCCTTTGACTGCGCCAAGATGCCAGCTTGGGCCGTTGACGTACTTGCAATGTTGACCACAGAAGCTAGAGCCAAATTGAACTCCCACGTTATCAAGCTAAAGGTTTTAGACGTTCAGCAATAATAGCACGATCGTTCGTATTTTTTATTAAACGTCTACTAGTTAAAACGCCAATAGTGTTTACCGAGGGCCTAGGGCTATAGTGACTCCGCATCGCATTTTTTATAGCAGACCAAGGCGAAGGGATACACATGACAGAATTGACTCAGGACAGCAAGCCTTGGCTCAAAAACTACCCCAAAGGCGTGCCTGAAAATGTGGATATTTCAGGCTATTCGTCACTCATCGCATTGTTTGAGGACGCGTTTAAGCGCTTTGCTCAGCGTCAGGCTTACTTGTATATGGGTCGGGCGTTAACTTATGCTCAGCTAGATGTTCAATCTCGCAGTTTTGCAAATTATTTGCAAACGCTCGGGCTAGCGCCTGGCGCACGCGTCGCCATCATGCTGCCAAACGTCTTACAGTTTCCGATTGCCATGATCGGGGCACTTCGAGCCGGCTTGGTGGTCGTCAACACAAACCCTCTTTACACCGCCCGTGAGCTTGAGCATCAACTGAACGACAGCGGCGCCGATGTTTTGATTGTTTTAGAAAACTTTGCGCACATCTTTCAAAGCCTTTTGGGCAAAACGCCAGTCAAGCACGTCGTGGTGACAAGCTTGGGAGAGCACATCGGGCTCAAAGGAAAGCTTGTCGATTTTGTGGTGCGCCATGTCAAAAAGCTTGTCCCGCGCTGGGATATTCCTGATCATGTCAACTTTTCACAAGCCCTCGCTGTTGGCAGACTGCAGCAGGCACAGGCCGTCACGCTGACCCATGACAGCATTGCCTTCTTGCAGTACACCGGCGGCACCACGGGTGTGTCAAAAGGCGCGGTGCTCTTGCATCGAAACATTCTCGCAAACCTCGAACAAGTCGACCTATGGCTAGAGCCTGCGCTGAGCCGTCGTCCAATCGAGCAGCTCGTTTTTCTTTGTGCACTTCCGCTTTACCATATCTTTGCGCTCACCTCGTGCGCCATGGTCGGGCTTCGTGAAGGTGGCCTGAATATTTTGGTACCGAATCCCAAAGATATCGCGGGCCTCATCAAATTATTAGGACAGCACCCTGAGATCCATATATTCCCCGGCGTCAACACGTTATTTAACGCGCTAATGCATCACCCCGATTTCGCCAAGGTCAAACTACCTAATTTGCTCGTAACGATTGGCGGCGGGATGGCGGTTCAAAAACAGGTGGCAGACCGCTGGCAAGAGATTACTGGCACGCCAATTGTCGAAGGCTACGGGCTGTCAGAAACGTCGCCTGTGGCATGTGTCAACACAACGCTCATTGAAGAGTACACCGGCACCATCGGCTTACCTGTTCCAGGCACCGAGATTCAAATTCTGAATGATGACGGACAAGAAGTTGAACTTGGCTCACCCGGAGAGATCGCAATTCGTGGGCCGCAAGTGATGGCAGGTTACTGGAATAAACCAGAAGAGACCGCCGCGGTGATGACCTCGAACGGTTTCTTTAAGACTGGCGATATTGGCTTTATGGATCAAGGCGGCTACGTCAAAATCATTGATCGCAAAAAAGACATGATAGTGGTCTCGGGCTTCAAGGTATTTCCGAATGAACTCGAGGAGGTGATCGCCCGCTTGCCCGGAGTTTTAGAATGCGCGGTGATTGGTGTGCCCGATGCGCAGACCGGCGAAGCGGTCAAACTGTTTGTCGTTAAAAAAGATGCAACATTGACCGTAGAGCAGATTCAAGCCTACTGCAAAGAGCAGCTAACGAATTACAAGCGCCCAAAGCAAATCGTCTTCAGAACAGAGTTGCCCAAGTCAAATGTTGGAAAAATCTTGAGGCGAGAACTCAGAGATTTGGTGTGAGGCTTAACGTGCCCGTGAAATACGGACTTCAGCGCCGCGCCTCTTGACTTCAAGCCCTTCGCTTGGCGAAATCCGCAGGCCTTCAAGCCCTTTGATGTAACTTGAACCCTGCATTTGCATCACACGAATTTTGTTACGCATGACCACGGGGTTATGCACCGGCATCCCGAACATCCAGACTTCGTCAAGAATTCGCGCAGAGTTGAACTCACCAGTATGTTTTGCGGTAGGCCCTAAGCACAACATGTGCCCTTCGCGACCAAAGGCAGGAATCGTGCCCAAGTCACAGGAGATTGTCCAGACTGTGCCGCCCTCATAGCGCCAACCAGTGTTTAAATCCCACCATGCCTCGCCTTTGGGCAGATAAACCTGAAGTTCAGTGCCAGGCTGCATCGCAGGGGCAACCAACACTGCAGGCCCCAACATATATTGGGTATCCCAGCGATGTGCTTCAGCGTCTGCAGGAAACGACAATGCCATTGAACGCTGCACCGGCAGGCCAGTTCGCGCGGCGTCTTCGATCGCACCCAACACATAGGGGATTAAACGATACCGCCACTGTAACCACGTCTGAACGTGCGCACGAGTCGCCTCGTCAAAACTTGTCGGAATGAGTTGCGCATTAGACTGAAACGCAAAGTTTGCTGAGAAAACAGCCATCGCCAGCCAGCGCAAGTAAAGCTCTGGCGTCATCTCGTCAGTAGGTGCCTGCGCGTTACCCAGCGCGTGCATTTGCACCGGCACACCGCTTGAGCCAAGTGACAAGGCTGTGCGCAACGTATGTTGCAAACCCGCCCAGGTGTTGGGCACGCGTGGGGCGCTTTGCCAAAGCAGTCGCTGCGCACCCGCAAATAAATCTGAACTGAAAACCACGCCCTCAGGCGGTACGCGATGACCTGCTGCAGCCTCAAACAAAGCGCGACGCGCCAACGCTGGGTAGATCGAACGCAATACTGCACCCGCTTCACCACCCCGGGCCACCACCGTATCCGGAATATCAAACTGCACATCACAGGCCGTGGCACCCACGCCGTCTTCGGCCAAATGACGATGCCGCTCTGACCACATATTCAAGACATCGCGATGGGTCAGATCTAGTAAACCAAAAGGTTTGCCACCCGTTGCGGCAACGCCCTCAAAGACATGGGCATCACCGCTTTCGTTGGCCAACAACCAGCCGCGGTCTTCAAGCTCGGTGAAGTTCGTGGTACCAGCAATCGTGGCAGGAATCGTATGCATGCACACATGTACCGCATGTTTACCAAAGACACCCATCATTTGCTTGGGATCTGGAAAGCGCTCGCTGTCCCAGTCAGGTAGCAGTTTTGAGTCTTGGTAAGTCCAGGCGGCAGGAGGTAACATCAACACGCCATCAACCGCCACGTGCTGCGCACGAAAATCAGCGATCATTTCAGCGGTTTGCGTCGCGCTGTGCCCCTGCGGCTGCTCAACCCACACACCCATTGACCACAACGCGGGTTGCCCTGCGCGACCTGTCAACTGCGTGTATTGATTTAGGATCTCGGCGGGCTCGCCGGCAAACAGAAAAAAATCTAAGGTTGAATCTTCGAGCGCAATCGCGTACTCGTTGCTGTTTTCACAACCAAGATCGTGCTCAACTCGACCAAGCGAATTGATATAAACGCCCCAGCCGCTCGGACTCCAGGCCAACGGCAGGGCGCGATGCTCAGGCGCGTCGGATAAGATCGTTTCACCGCGGCGATCGAGATCACCGTGGGTCTCGCCCAAGCCGAAGATTTTTTCTTGTGGCAGAAGCTCAAAGCCGAGCGTCCAAAAATTTTCGGCACCCTGTATCCCAGCAGGAGACAGCATCAACAGAGGCTTACCGTGGCGCTTCAAGAGCAATTGAAAAGGATTGGAGTGCAATTCAAGGGTCGAGTCACCTTGGGTCAACTGCCAACCCTTGACCTCTTCGGTTAACGGCTCAAGAGCCGACTCACCAATGGCCTCAGGACGCGCCAACAAGACTTCGGCGTGCGCACGTCCGCGCCCACCCGGCAAAATATCGCCGGCAAGCGCCTCGGGACGGCCGCAGCGAATTCTATAGACACCCGGCGCGTGCGGTTCGACCGCAAGCCTAAGTCCGGCGCCCACGTCAAAGCTCGCCTTGGTAGGCAGCGTTTCGACAAGCTTGAGGGTATCTAGGTACATTGTTTAGCGCGAAGGTTTAAGCGACCAAAGGCGCTATTCTGACGGATTTAGCCACTTTAATAAACTCAAACCGTAAAAATGCGGGTTAAATCTTATTTTGAAGGGATCGAAAAGTACTGGACAGGCGAGCAAATCATCTCTGCGTCAAGTCTGATGAATCATTAAAATTGCTCTTTATCCATCAAAAAACTGCTAATTTTTACTAATTCTTGCAATTATATCGTTTTCTAAGGGCGTCGGCTCGTTCGTCAGTGACGCAGCGATCAGATCCCCCACTAAGCTAGCCCAGGTGAGCCCGCGTGAAGCAAAACCGGTTGCCACCTGCAGGCCAGGCGCGCCCAGCACCGGCCCAACGACCGGAAACCGATCGGGCACCACGGCTCGCTGCCCTCCCCAACCTTTTAACGCTGAGGGCGTGCGCGCGCTGCGCGACAGCGGAATATTCAACAGTTGCGCGCCACGCTCAAGATTCTCTTGCCTGGCCAGGCTTGCAGCCTCGGCTGACGCAAGGTCGCCATTCAGGTAGCTCCCGCCAATCACGCATTGCCCTTGCACAGCGGGCAACACATAACCATCACCCGACACAATGCAACGTGGTCCACCGGCAAGCAGCCCTTGGTCAACATAGGTCAACTCTCCACCCAACCCATACATTGAGGCTAAACGCGAGCCAGCCGCAAGCAATGCGCTAGCCGCAAGAAGCTGTTGCGTAGCCAGGCCTGCGGCCAACACCATCTGCTCAGCCTCGATCAATACACGGCCTGTCCGATCGATGGCCCGCCACCGCTCCCCGCTGCGCTCAAGACGTACGACCTCTGCATTCAAGCACGTGATGCCCTCTACTTGCGCAAGCTTGGCAAGTAACGGCACAGGTTGCACCCTGCGCGCTGTCGAAAAATACAAACCACCCCGCGCAAGGCTCATGCCTGCTAGCTCACTGGCCTGAGCCCTATCAACAACACGCACAAATTGTTCGGGCAACTTCAACTCATCAACAATTCGTTTCAGATCAACAATCCGCCCACTGAGTCGCTGTAACTGCAACGCACCGCAAGGGTTCGCGATTGCGCAAGGCATCTGCGACCAACGCGCCTGAGCACGCAAACTGCCCGCACGCGACAGGCGCGCGTACTGATCATCCTGGCGCGATACCACGGGTGTCAAGGCCGCAGCCAGATGACCATCCTGCGGCGCTTGCGCGATACCGGCGTTCAGCACAGTGACACGCCAACCTCGCAAGGCTAGAGCTTGCGCCACATGCAGGCCCGCCAACCCGCCTCCAATCACCACTAAGTGCCGAGGCATCGTTGTCGAAAAAGCAGTGGCTATGCTTTCTACGCTAGCGACTGCGCGCGGCGACGCACGCGCTCGCAATATGACGTTCGACGAGCGCTCCTCTGCATCACTCGTAGCAGAGGTTAGGATTGGAGGTAGGCTTTGGTGGGCAGCCTGCTCGTGAAAAAACAAGCTCGTTTCTAACCAAGCAGGCCACGTATGCGCAGAGCCGTTGGCCAACAATACTGCCTTGGGTTTGATCAAGCGCCCCAACCCAAGCGTCTCGTCTGCCCGCCCACGGTGCGACTCAGCAAGCTGCGTTTGACCAAACAGCACAGCGTCAGCCGCCAGACTCAGGCGCGTGAGCATCACGCTTATAGGGCCAATCGCTATCGTTAACGTAACACTTAACGCCTCAAACTCAAGGCGATGTAACCCAGGCATATTCAAGGGCCATTGTTCAACCATTTGTTTGGCAAGTGCGTACGCTTGCACGGACAGCACTTTGGCACAATGCTCCAGCACGCTACCGGGCGAGGCAAGACTCTCAAGCACCAGCACGACATGCAACCTAGTACAGCGCCTTGGATCGCAACGCCATTGACTCCATAGCGTCACAAAACGCGCACCCCACTGATCATCCAGATCAAGTAGCGTGTAAGAAGACTGACCGGCCCAAGCTTGAGGCAGGCCTAACAAACTGAGCATTTGCGCTCGCCGCTCGGCGTTGACGTTTGACGTATTCATAGGCGGTTGCTCATTTTGTGACTTTACCTGCAAAAGCGCCGTGCGAACGGCGCATTTCGGGGTAGTATCTCGACACGCCTGACTCGCAGCCTTTTGATCACCTTTTACAGCCAGCTCATCGCATGTCTCAACCAAATATCACAAGCGCCTCGCCGTGGCGCGACAAAATCAATGGTGTGCTTTTTGTTGGCCTGCTAGCTGCCGCCGTCGTGCAAGTGGCCACCACCCCTGCCGTTAAGGCTATGGGCTTTAGCCCCTTGGTGGTGGGCATTGTCTGCGGCATGCTCTACGGTAACTTTTTACGTGGCACGATGCCTGCCGAGTGGGGCGTGGGGGTCCATTTCACGGCACGCCGTCTGTTACGTGTCGCCGTCGCGTTTTACGGCTTGAATATTAGCGTTCAACAAATCATCGAAGTCGGCTTGCCCGGCATTATTGTTTCGACGGCAGTTGTATTGAGTGTGCTGATCGTTGGCACCCTTGTTGGAACACGCCTCCTGAAACTTGATCGCGATACCGCCATGCTGACCGCGGCGGGCAGCGCAATCTGTGGCGCTGCGGCAGTACTTGCCTTCGAATCTACGCTAAAAGCTGAACCCCACAAAAGCGCCGTTGCCGTTGCCACGGTCGTTTTGTTTGGCACGATTTCGATGTTTTTATACCCCATCCTCTTTCAGGCCGGCTGGATCGCGCTCGACCCGCGCAGCTTCGGCATCTTTTTGGGCGGCACCGTTCATGAAGTCGCTCAGGTCGTGGGAGCCGCCAGCAACATCGATGCCGCCACCACCGAGGTCGCCACAATCGTCAAAATGACACGTGTCGCCTTACTGGTACCGGTGCTGCTTGTTCTGGGCGTTTGGCTTCAACGCTCGGGCGCCGCTGTGCCCAGTACAACTGGGGCCAAGCCTAAGCTTCCAATCCCCTGGTTCGCAATTGGATTTTTGGTGCTAGCCCTGATCAACTCGGCTCACATTATTCCCGCGCCCCTGCTTCAAACATTGCGCACCCTTGATATTTTTGTCCTCACAATGGCGATGACTGCCTTAGGGATCGAGACTCGCTTTGCTCAAATACGCAAAGCAGGTCCGCGCGTCATGGTCTTAGGGGTGATCTTGTTTATACTGTTGGGGATGGGTGGTTATGCGCTCGTCAAGCTTATTGCTTGATCTCGCTTAACAGCTCTAGCCTTGCACGTTAGTTTGAACAATACGGTTGCCCGGCCACGACTCATGACCCAGACTACAAATGACGCACCCATACCGGTTGGTCGCCTTGACCCCGAAGACGCACAACTCGCACTCGCGACTGTGCAAGAGGTGCTGCATCGTCACGAACTAGTCGAAAATCTAGTCCACCGCCAAGAGCAAAATGACTCACGCTCTGATTTAGTCGAAGGCTTGTTGCATCGACAACATGAAGCTGAACTATCGGCACTGGTAAACGGCCTACACCCGGCTGATATCGCCTTTATTCTCGAGTCATTACCAAGCGACGATCGCCTGTTGATCTGGCGCTTGGTCGGCGCAGAGCACGACGCAGACGTTCTGCTCGAAGTCGCAGACTGGGTGCGCGAATCGCTGATTGAAGCGATGGATCGTCAAGACTTGGTTGCTGCCACTGGCAACATGGACGCCGACGAGCTCGCTGATCTGGCACCTGACCTTCCGCCCGACGTGGTGGCCGAAGTGCAAAAAGGTCTAACGATCGAAGAGCGTGCCCGCCTGATTGAAGCCATGGGCTACCCCGACGATAGCGTTGGCAGCATCATGGATTTTGAAATGGTGCGGGTGCGCGAAGACGTCTCGCTTGAAGTCGTGCTGCGCTACCTGAGGCGCCTACCTGAATTACCCGATCATACCGATCAAATTTTTGTCGTAGACAGGCAAGACAAACTGCTTGGCACGCTTACCTTATCCGCCCTTCTGGTCAACGAACCTGAAGTGGACGTGGCCTCGGTAATGAGCCCAGACTATCTGTCGCTCAGCCCGCTAGACTCTGACTCAGAGGCCGCAGGCGCGTTCGAACGCTACGATTTGGTGTCTGCACCTGTGGTCGACGAACTAGGTAGACTGGTTGGGCGCGTCACGATCGCAGAGGTCGTGGATGTGATCCGCGAAGACTCTGACGAACAAGCTTTGTCACGCGCCGGTATGCAAGAAGAAGACATCTTCGCGCCTGTCACGATGGCGTTGCGTAACCGTGCACCGTGGCTGCTACTCAATCTTTGTACGGCGGCGATTGCATCATTTGTGGCGTCGCGCTTTGAAGACACCGTCAGCACGATCGTGATGCTCGCGTTTTTAATGTCGATTGTGGCAGGCATTGGCGGCAACTCGGGCAATCAAACGATGACGTTAATTATTCGTGCGCTTGCCGTGGGCAGAATTACTGAAAAAAATGTTTGGCAGCTCGTCAAACGCGAAATGCTGGTGACGTTTTTGGTTGGTTTGGTGGGCAGCGCAGTGGCGGCTGTCTTTGCCTGGGGTATTTCAAACTCGATACCGATCGCGCTGGTGATGATGGCAGCAATGATCTGCAACATGCTGATCGGTGCCACGATTGGAGTGTTGGTGCCGGTAGTACGCACTCGTTTTGGCAAAGACCCCGCGATGGGCTCCTCGGTATTACTAACCTTCGCAACCGACTCTCTGGGGTTCTTTATCTTTTTAGGGCTAGCGACGATATTTTTGCTTTAGGCGCAAATTGAGCTGCAAATTGAGCTGCGAAGTGGGCGCGCGCGTTGTGCTTTGCAAGATCACTCACTTGCAGCACCTTGTTAAGACACTCGCTGCACCGACGCCAGCACACGATTCACATGCGTGCTGACACGTTCAGAATCGATACCATACACATGCATTGACACCGCTGGCACCAAATCATCGTGCGAGGCGTTACCGAGGCGGTGGATCAACTCAAGGCCAGCATGACCGCAAACGCTTTGCCCGGCGGCACGCGAGAGACTATTAAAAGGGTAGGCGTGCCCAGCCGCTGCATCCCAAGCGTAGTGCGTTTCAGTGAGGACACCACTCAGGACGCGATAGGCACACCACGTGTAGTGTGCGTGAACTGGACTTGCCTGACCCGGCGCCCAAACCAAGGCAACTACAGTAAAACGCCCCTGAGGATCCGCATGCAAAACATGACGCGAATAGGTGTGCTCGGCCCGCGGCAGGTTGAGCAAACTCGTGACGACGCCTGGGACTAAGGCTGGCGTCAAGACACGGTTTAAGGCTTGCCGCACACGGTAGGGCATTAGATCTGGAGCCTCGCGGCAGGCCTGTGCAAGCGCGGTCGAGCACCCCGGTAGAAGTTGATCGAGTCTTGACTCGACCTGATGAGGATAACGATGCGCCGTTGGGCGCGAATGATGCGTGGTCAAGGATGAGGTGTTTTCCATGACACCATCTTAAAGAGAATGCTCGAGCAATTTCTTTCTTTTTTTCGCTTTTATGCACTAAATAGGGTTATATTTTCTTAATAAATTAATTTTTGTAGAAATAAATTCTATTATTGAAGAATCAATCACTTTCATCAGCACTGACAGCACTCGATCACGAGCGATTTTTGTAACAACCTATGGCGATTGATAAAAAAGACCGAGAAATTCTAGAGCTACTGCAGGCCAATGCAAGCTTATCTTTGGCCGAGGTTGCCAGTGCCGTCAACTTGACCCAAACGCCCTGCTGGCGACGCATTCAAAAGTTACAGGCTGAGGGCGTCATTCAAAGGCAAGTTGCACTGTGCGATGCCAAAAAGCTGAATCTGGGGCTGACCACGTTTGTTACCCTGCGTACCAGCCAGCACAATGAGCAATGGATGCAACGCTTTATGGCAGGCGCGACGAGCATTCCAGAGATTGTTGAGATATACCGCCTGAGCGGCAACGCCGACTATTTGCTAAAAATCGTGGTGCCCGATATCAGCCGTTATGACAGCGTCTATAAACGACTCATCCGCACGGTTGATTTACTGGACGTCAGTTCAGCCTTTGTCATGGAAACAATCAAGTGCACCACGGCTTTGCCGCTTGACTACGCCGAGTAAAGTGTCGCAAAAATTCTAACCTTACGGGCGGCGCGTACTGCTTGCATTAAGATTCGTCGTCGTTGGCAACCGACTCAGACACCCAGGCCTGAGCCAAGGTGTAGGTGACCGCAAGGGCAACTGGCCCAACAAAAATCCCAATCAAGCCAAAGCTCAATAAGCCACCGATCACGCCCGCAAAAATCAGCAGCAAAGGCAAGTCGGCGCCGCGCTTAATCAGCATCGGCCGCAAGAAATTGTCGAGGCTAACAACAATCAGGCTCCACACCAATAAAAACATTGCCCAACCGGTATCACCTTGCCAGAACATCCAACCAACTGCCGGAAACAACACCAGACTTGGGCCGATTTGCGCGATACACAACATCAACATGAGCGCTGACAATATTGCCGCAAAAGGCACGCCAGCAATCACCAAACCCACGCCGCCCAATACCGTTTGCACAACCGCGGTGACGCCCACACCCAATGCGACTGCCCGAATTGCTTGCCCTGCAAGTACCATCGCACCTTCGCCACGTGCGCCCGCCAGACGAGAACCAAAGCTACGAATCATTTTTGCCGCCACTTCACCCGATGAGTACAAAATTGCCGAGATCGTGACCACTAATAAAAATTGAATCAACATGCCGCCCAAACCGCCAAATTGCGACAACACCCACCGGCCCGTTGACGCGGCGTAGGGCGCCACATGATCCATAAAACCGGAAGCGCCACCCGCAATGAGGTCAGTCCAGGCAGTATTGATTTTTTCACCCACAAAAGGAATGTGCTCGACCCAGTCGGGCAGGGCTGGCAACCCGTTGCTCGCTAAGCTTTTACCTAGCACCATAAACTGATCAGACTTCTGAGTAATCGTGCTGATCGCCCACCAGAGTGGCGCGATTAAGAGCAACAACATCCCCAGCGTCATCACTAAGACCGCTGGCACGCGCCGCCCCCCAAAAGCTTTTTGCAAAGAGACCAACCAAGGCCAGGTTGCCACGACAAGCATGGTCGACCATACCGTAGCGGCCAGAAATGGACGAAGCACCCAAAGCGATAATGCAATCAAGCCCACGATACAAAACACTGCGAGGGTGTTACGGGTGAGATCGTGATGCATGAGCAGTCTCTGAAAAAACTATTTAAGTTGGCCGTGACACTGCTTGTATTTTTTTCCGCTACCGCAGGGGCACGGTTCGTTACGCCCCACCTTAGGCAGCATATTGCGAACTGTACCTGGGTGGTCTGAGGCGGGCGCAGGGACTGCCGCTGGCTGCTCACCGCCCTCTTGATACTCTGAGTGCTGGTATTCAACCTGCTGATTTTGAGCCGCTTGCGCAGCGTCTTGCTCAGCCTGCTGCACTTCTTCAGCCGACTGGATGCGCACGGTCATTAGCACCTTGATCGCATCATCACGCACGCGGTCAAGCATATCTGAAAAGAGTTCAAAGGCCTCGCGCTTGTACTCTTGCTTGGGATTTTTTTGTGCATAGCCACGCAGATGAATACCCTGACGTAGGTGATCAAGTGCTGAGAGATGCTCGCGCCATTGCGAGTCAATGACCTGCAACATAATCGAACGCTCAAAATTAGCCCACGATTCTGCGCCAACCGTTTCAATTTTTTGTTCGTAAGCCTGACGTGCTGCAAGCAACACCTGCTCTAAGACGTCTTCGTCTGTAAAGCTCTTTGATTGCTTAACCTGCTCGGCTAACGGCACACTAAGTTGCCAGTCAGACTCAAGTGAGAGTTGCAGTGCTGCGACATCCCACTGCTCTTCAACCGAATCTTGTGGCACAAATTTATGTACCAAGTCGCTAAACGTGCCATCACGCAAGCTATGAATCGTGTCCGTGATCGACGCTGACTCAAGAACCTCATTGCGCTGGGCATACAACACCTTGCGCTGATCATTGGCCACATCGTCGTACTCAAGCAGCTGCTTACGCACGTCAAAGTTGCGGCCTTCGACTTTACGTTGTGCAGACTCAATTGAGCGCGACACCATGCCTGCCTCAATCGGTTCACCCTCGGGCAATTTGAGTCTTTCCATAATCGCGCGCACGCGGTCGCCCGCAAAAATACGCATCAACGGATCTTCAAGCGACAAATAAAATCTTGACGAGCCCGGATCGCCCTGTCGGCCGGCACGACCACGCAGCTGATTATCAATACGGCGCGACTCATGCCGCTCGGTACCGATGATTCGTAAGCCACCGGCTGCTTTGACGCGATCGTTTAAAGGCTGCCACTCTTGACGAATTTTTTCGATCTGAGACAGTTTTTCAGCTTCTGAAAGCTCGGCCTTTGCGCGAATCAGTTCAATTTGTTTTTCGATACTACCGCCCAACACGATGTCCGTGCCACGTCCGGCCATGTTTGTTGCGATCGTGATATGACCTGGCTGACCTGCCTGCGCCACAATTTCGGCTTCGCGGGCATGCTGCTTGGCATTGAGCACTTCGTGCACCAGTTTCGCCTTGTCAAGCATGCCCGACAATAACTCAGAGTTTTCGATGCTTGTGGTACCCACCAAGACAGGTTGCCCGCGCTCTTGGCAGTCGCGAATGTCAGCCAAAATAGCATTGAACTTTTCAGGTGCTGATTTAAAGATCTGATCGTTTTGATCGGCACGAACCATGGGGCGGTTTGTTGGCACGATGACCGTTTGCAAGCCATAAATCTCTTGAAACTCGTAGGCCTCGGTGTCGGCCGTGCCAGTCATACCTGCAAGCTTTTCATACATCCGAAAGAAATTTTGAAACGTAATCGATGCCAGCGTCTGGTTTTCGAGTTGAATCTTGACGCCCTCTTTTGCCTCGACCGCTTGATGCAGCCCGTCTGACCAACGACGCCCAACCATCATTCGACCCGTGAACTCATCGACAATCACAACCTCGCCATCTTGCACCACATAGTGCTGGTCGCGATGAAACAAGGTGTGACCACGTAAGGCCGCCATCAGATGATGCATCAAAGCAATATTGCGCGGCTCGTATAACGATTGCCCTTCGGGCAATAACTGTAGTCGTGTAAGAATACTTTCAGATTTTTCGTGACCAGCCTCTGACAAATAAACCGTGTGATTTTTTTCGTCAACCCAGTAATCGCCTTCTGGCTCGG
This sequence comes from uncultured Alcaligenaceae bacterium, assembly GCA_937952975.1. Taxonomy (GTDB): domain Bacteria; phylum Pseudomonadota; class Gammaproteobacteria; order Burkholderiales; family Burkholderiaceae_B; genus Zwartia. The sequence goes on along the minus strand of CALFXX010000161.1, from coordinate 638 downwards.
GCTCGGTCGGCTTAGGCTCTGCAACCATACGTGTCAACAACGCGGGGACTGCATTCATGCGTACATACAACTCTGTGTGATCTTCAGCCTGCCCTGAAATGATCAGAGGTGTGCGCGCCTCGTCGATCAAAATCGAATCCACCTCATCGACGATCGCAAAAACAAGCGAACGCTGGCGCCGGTCTTCAACGCGGTGTTCCATATTGTCGCGAAGGTAATCAAAGCCGAACTCATTGTTTGTACCGTACGTAATGTCGGCACGGTAGGCTTGGATTTTTTCGGCATTATCTTGCTGGGGCACGACCACACCAACAGTCAAACCAAGAAATCCATATAAGCGCCCCATCCACTGGGCATCGCGTCTTGCCAGATAATCGTTGACTGTCACAACATGCACCCCACGCCCTTGAAGGGCATTGAGATACACCGGCAGGGTCGCCATCAAGGTCTTGCCCTCGCCTGTGCGCATTTCGGCGATTTGGCCGTGATGCAACACCATGCCGCCTAAAAGCTGCACATCAAAATGTCGCATCCCAAAGACGCGCACACCGGCTTCGCGCACAACGGCAAACGCCTCGGGCAGTAACAGATCGGAAGAGCACACGTCTGAACTCCAGTCACCGATGTTTATCTCGTAT
>CALFXX010000160.1 GCA_937952975.1 uncultured Alcaligenaceae bacterium | reverse complement strand
TGTTCAGAGTCTCTCAACACATTCATGTGCTGTCTTACGGCAAAGTCTTAGCTGAAGGCAACGCAGAACAGATCCGCACCAATCCTGCTGTGATTGAGGCCTACTTGGGTAAACCCCGCGAGGAGCACGCATGAACGACCACGTGCTGAAGGTACAAGAGATCGACGTTTTTTATGGTTCGAGCCAAGCGCTGTTCAAATTATCATTTGACGTCCAGCGCGGTGAAACGCTGGCCTTGCTCGGGCGTAATGGTGCGGGCAAAAGCACCACCATGAAAACCATCGCCGGCGTCAACCCAACCAAAATGGGTAGCGTCGAATTGCACGACAAACGCATCACCGGACGCTCAGCCCACTTAATTGCCCGTGCCGGCATTGGCTACGTTCCCGAAGACAGACAGATTTTTCCGGATCTAAGTGTCGAAGACAATTTAATCATCGCCATTAAGCGCGGCGCGAATGGTGAAGATGAGTGGAGCCTTGAGCGTGTGTACGACACCTTGCCGCTGCTCGGGCCGCTGAAGGATCGTCTTGGCGGGCAGCTGTCTGGGGGCGAGCAGCAGATGCTCACCGTCGGTCGCGCGCTAATGGGCAATCCTGATTTGCTGCTGCTTGACGAACCAAGTGAAGGCCTGGCACCCATCATGGTTCAAAAAATTGGCGACTTAATCGAGACCTTGCATAAGCTGGGGAAGACGATTGTTCTTGCTGAGCAGAATCTGCACTTTTGTCTGGGGTTGGCTGATCGTGCGGTGGTGATCGACAAAGGCACAGATGTCTTTTGCGGAACGATCCACGAACTCAACGCCAACGCCGACATCAAACAACGTTATTTATCGGTTTAGCGGTCGCCAGTCCTGTTAAACCCGTCTTGGGTCGGTTTTACCTCCTCCTCGTCCTATCAGGCGGGGAGGCTTTCAAAGACTTAAAGGATTGCTATGCATCTTTCAAAAATCAACGCGCCTCAGGCCTTTGACATGACGGGCACTCACCTTTGGATTACCGGAGCAGCCGGTGGCATCGGTAGCGCAACCGCTAGACTATGCAGTCAGCTTGGTGCGTCGCTCGTTTTGACGGATATCGGCCCCACTGCAAAGCTCGAAGCGCTTGCGCATACGCTCAAAGGCCAGGTCGCTGTCGAATTTTGCGACGTCACACAGCGCGACGCAGTTGAGAATTTAGTGCGTCGCCATAAACCGTTTACCGCGCTGGCTGACACTGCAGGCATCTGCCCCTTTCAAGACGACTGGATGGCGCCGGATTGGAATGAAACCGCATTTATGCGTGTCATGCAGGTGAATGTTTTAGGCCCAATTAATCTTGTCCGCGCGGTGTTACCCGGCATGATGGAACGCAAGCACGGACGTATCGCGCTCTGTGGCTCAATCGCAGGCTGGACCGGCGGCCTGAGGGCAGGGCCGCATTACAGCGCCTCTAAGGGGAGCGTTCACGCACTGGTGCGCTGGTTTGCTCAACGTGCAGCACCGCATCATGTGTGCGTGAACGGTGTGGCGCCGGGGCCGATCGATACGGGCATGACCACGGGTCAGGGCTACGACGGCACTGAATACCCGATGCAACGCCTGGGCGAACCCGAAGAAATCGCAGGCATGTTGACCTATCTTTGCTCACCCGCGGCAAGTTTCGTATCAGGCGCGATCATGGACGTCAATGGCGGCACACAAATGCGCTGAGTGGCTAGGCAAGCATTGAGCTAGTCATCAAATTTGAATTTTGCTCTTGCATAAACGGCGGATTTAAATTAGCATGAAAATGTAGCAAACACTACATTTTCATGTTGAATTCTTCATCCACTGCCTGCGAGGTCACCCGATATGTATGACGTTTTTCAAACCGATCGTTTAATCGATCTTTGGTTGACCGAAGATATCGGCTCGTGCGACCTGACCGCACAACTCATGATTGATGAAGACGCCGTTGGCACTTTTCATATGAACGCGCGCGAACCGATGTACATTGCCGGTTTGGATGTCGCCGCGCGCATTTTCACCCGCTACGATGCCGCGCTAACAATCACCAAACTCGCCAAAGACGGCGACAAGGTTGAAAAAGGCACCAGAATTTTGACCGTATCAGGCCCCGCGCGCAGCATTTTGACTGCTGAACGCCCTGCCCTGAATATTTTGCAACGCCTGTGTGGCATCGCCACAGAAACAGCTCGTTACAACGCCGAGATCGCCGGCACAGGCGCACGCCTAATCGACACACGTAAAACCACTCCAGGCCTGCGTATGCTTGAAAAACACGCAGTCGCCTGCGGTGGCGGCTTAAATCATCGCCTCGGGCTCGACAACGGTGTCATGCTCAAAGACAACCACATCGCAGTGGCAGGTAGCATTGGCAAAGCAGTGGCGCGTGCCAAACTCAAGTTACCCGTCCTGACCAAGATTGAGGTCGAATGCGACCGCTTTGAGCAGGTCGAAGAGTCGCTAGCCGCAGGGGCTGATGTCATCATGCTGGATAACATGTCGATTGCGGACATGACGACAGCCGTGAAATTTGTAGCGGGTCGGGCAAAAATTGAAGCTTCAGGCGGGATTAGCATCGCGACGATTCGTAACGTGGCACTCACTGGCGTTGATTACATCTCAACCAGCAAAATCACCCAGGCAGCGCCTGCAGTGGATATCGGCTTAGACGAATAAGCAGGCATTGGGTGGCAAGCGGCAGCTTCTTTTTTATTGTCGGCCCCAGCGGGGCTGGCAAAGATAGCCTGATTGACGGGGCGCGGCAGCAGCTCGACCCAACACAATTTATTTTTGCCACACGCACGATTACTCGGCCGGCGAACTCGGGAGGTGAGGCCCATCAGGCCTGCACTCAGGCTGAGTTCAACTTGCTTGAACAGCAAGGCAAATTTTTAATCACTTGGCGTGCGCATGATCTGTCATATGGCCTGCCTAGCACGTTACTTGACGCGCTCGCCGCGGGGCAACATGTGATCGCCAACGGCTCGCGCGCGATGGTGGCGCAGTTAAGCGCGCGCGTCGCAAATTTAGTTGTGGTTGAAATTGGCGCACCGCCTGACATTCTGGCGCAACGGCTTTCGCAGCGTGGTCGCGAATCAGCGGCAGACGTCGCCAAGCGCTTGGCGCGTAAAACAGAGCCGTATCCTGACGGCACGTGCGTACTTCGTGTGACCAATGATCAAACGCCTGCAATCGGTATTAGCCGTTTCTTGGCTGCGCTCTATACCCAGCTTGGGCACACCGCAACGCCCACAGCATCGTTACATAAAAAAATTGCGGGTTTTGCACTGAGCGAAGCCGAATATCGGCCTTTGCTCAACGCAATTAACCAAAAGCAACATGTTGGCGCTGAGCTCGAGGCTTTTTTAATTGCATGCACACAGCACCTCTCAGACGATGAGCTCATCGCGGTCGCCCGCTGCCGCAGCGAACTGATGCCACGCATTTCGTGGGGGCGTGACATGGTGGTCGATAAGCATTCGCTTGGCGGGATCCCAGGCAGTCGCGTCACCATGGTCGTCATCCCGATTATTGCCGCGCACGGGCTGCTGATTCCAAAAACATCTTCACGCGCCATCACCTCTGCGGCAGGTAGCGCAGACGCGATGGAGGTTCTTGCAAAAGTCGACCTGACTCCCGAGCAACTTAAACAGTGTGTGGCGCAAACCAATGCCTGTATCGCCTGGAACGGCAAACTCAACCATTCTGTCATTGATGACGTGATGAACGCGCTCACGCGCCCCCTGGCGCTTGATACGCGACGCTGGTCCGTTGCCTCGATCTTGTCAAAAAAATATTCGGCCGGCGCCACCCACGTTGTGATTGATATTCCGTATTCAAATGGCGCCAAAGCCAAAACCCAAGCAGCCGCAGAGGACCTAGCGCGACTCTTTGAAATGGTAGGCACCGCCTTAGGGCTGGTTGTCAAGGCCTTTGCCACAGACGGCCAAGCACCGATCGGGCGCGGCATCGGCCCTGCGCTCGAGGCACGCGATGTGTTGCAAGTGCTTGAGCGCCATCCCGAGGCACCGGCCGATCTGTTAGAAAAATCTTTATTCTTTGCCAGTCAGATTTTGGCACTTGACCCAGCGGTAGGAAGCGTTGCCAAGGGCCGCGCACGCGCGCTCGAATTGCTAAACAGTGACGCTGCAAACACAGCTATGCAGGCCATCATTGCAGCACAAGGTGCTCAGCCACCCCTCACATGGTCAGGCGTACTCAAGCACGAAGTTCGCGCACAACACAGTGGTCGCGTGCAAGCCATTGATGGTTTTGTGATTTCCGGGCTTGGGCGTTGCGCCGGAGCCCCCACAGATCAACGCGCCGGCGTTGATCTGGCATGCGGTTTAGGTGCTAGCGTCAGCACGGGCGATTTGCTATATGTTTTACAAGCAAGCGATGAGGCAAAACTTGCGCAAGCGGCCGCACTTGCGCAAAGTGACTGCGGCTATCGCTTCAGCTAAGACGGCCTATTCGCCGAATCCCTTCGATACAATCACTTCAACCAGGTTCGGCACGCCGCTGGCCATCGCGGCCTTCAACACTGCCGATAACTGCGTTGGATCAGTAACCGTTTGCGATACCATCCCCATATTTTTTGCCAAGCCGGCAAAGTCGATTGGAGGATCGTTCATATCCATCGCCACAAACGCATCTGTGCCGCGCATCGCAAGTAGGCGCTCTTTAATAATGCGATAGCTGCGGTTATTGATGATGACGTAAGTAATGGGCAAACGTAGGTGAGCAGCTGTCCAGAGCGACTGAATACTGTACATGGCACTACCATCGCCAATCGTGGCTACGATCGGGCGCCCAGGTTGCGCCAAACTCACACCCACGGCACCTGCCATCCCAAAACCTAAGCCACCACTCGCCAGGCCGTAATACGCTTTGGGATTATCCATCGGCAGCATCGCAGCAATCGCGGGCGAAGCCGTCAGGGTCTCATCCACGACGATTGCGTCTTTAGGCAACACATCTACCAGTTGACTCACCAAGTAGCGCTGGTCAATCGGATTAGATTTTGCTGCGGCTGAAAACTCTTCGCGCGTTTTATCGCGCTTCGCTGACCAGTTGTTGGCGCTTAGCGCTTTCACTCGCGCACTGGCCGCCAGCGCGTATTCTGCGCTGCGTGCTGCACGCAAGACAGGTAACAGCGCCAACAATGTTTCTTTAACATCAGCACGCACTGCTGTTTCTGTTGAATAGTTTTTACCAAGCTCCCACTCGCGCTCAGTGATATGCATCACGGGCATTTCAGGCGGCAAGGGCTCAACCGTGCTCATCGGAGACATACGCAGCAGATCGGCACCGAGGCACAGCAAGAAATCGTACTGCTCAAGAATCGAACGCACTTTTTTCTGATTGCGCGACAAGTCGCCCATGCAAGTAGGATGCGAGGTCGGATAACGCGCGTTATAGCCCACCGACTCTTGATACACCGCAGCCCCAAGCAATTCGGCAAGCTCGCACGCCTGGTCAAAAATACCAGCGTTTGCGATTTCACGGCCAGCCACAATCACAGGGTTCTTTGCAGCCAACAAGCGTTCGGCCAACGCCTTGAGCGAGGCGTCGCCCGGACGCACGGCAGCGTCAACCACGGTTGGGAAGCCAAACTCAATTTCAGTTTCTTCATCGAGCACCGAACCAGGCAAACTAATAAAGACTGGCCCCATCGGTGGCGTACGAGCGATCTTTGCAGCGCGCCGCACAATGCGTGGCAAGTCTTCAAGACGAGTCACTTCAAACGCCCACTTCACCAAAGGCGCCACCATCGGCACCAGGGGTTCATAGAGCAGCGGCTCTTGCAGGCCGTAACCAACTTCATACTGACCCGCAGTAATGATGATGGGCGAGCCCGAGAACTTGGCCGAGTAGATCGCCCCCATCGCGTGACCTAAGCCAGGCGCGCAATGTAAGTTGCAAGCAACGAGTTTTTGCGACGCGCGCGCAAACCCATCCGCCATCCCGACCACAATTGACTCTTGCAAACCCAACACATACTTCAACTCTGGAAACTGCGGCACAGCTTCCATGATCGCAAGCTCGGTGGTACCGGGATTGCCAAACATATGAGTGATGCCCTCATCGAGCAACAATTTGATGAAGGCCTGACGGCCAGTAAGTCTTTGCATTGCCATGAATCAATCTCTGTGTGTGTCGGGTGAAAAAATAGGCGAGGTGAAAATCACCCCGCTAAAAGCGAAATAAAATCTCGCACATTCAACAAATATACTCATGTCCTAAAGACGCCGTCGCTGGCTCTGCAGAGGCTTATATCCTCAGAATACATATTGCTATCCTAAAGATATAGGCATGCACATCGAACAATTAAGGCTTCAGACGGCCTGTCTTCACATAAAAATCACGCTCTTTTTGTGACAAGGCATTCAAATCAGCCGCGATCGTTGTCGACTTAAGCAAGCCGGCATCAAAGTACGCGCCAAGTTTTTCGTATTCGGCGATTAACTCTGGATTGGCAACCGCTGCTTGAATCGTCGCAGCCAGATAGGCCTTCACATCAGCTGGCGTGCCTTTGGGCACTACTGCAAAACGGATAATGTTCCAGACATACTCTTGCGAGTTGTACATTTCATTGAAAGTTGGAACATCTTTCAAGCTTGGAACGCGCGTGGCCGAGGCGACACCAATCGGTGTGACCTGTTTGGCCTGCAAGAAACTGTCAAACTCGCCCAAGAAACCTTGCGCCACGTCGACGTTGCCACCCACCAAGGCGACAATACCTGGCTTGCCACCCTGAAACGGTACGCGTAAGAACTTGGCACCTGTCTGGGCTTCAAGCTGGTCAACAATGTATTCCCACATCGTGCCAGGCACCACAGCAACCCGCACTGTACCGGGTTTGTCTTTAGCAGCCTGAATAATCTCTTTCGCTGTTTTTCCTGCGAACGGGCCCGTGGTTGAACTCACCCAAGTCAGCGAATCGCTGTTGATGTACGCAATCGATTCAACATCCGCTAACGACCATTTGCCCTGTGCCTTGAGCATGGCGTCGCCCCAAATCATATTGCCCAAAATCCCAACGGTATAGCCATCGGGCTTGGCTTGCGTTGCCAGATAGGCGTGACCCACCACACCAGCACCACCCGTGCGATTATTGACAAGGATTTTGTCGCCGCTGGCTTTCTCTGCATACTTGGCAAGCAAGCGCGCAGTGATATCCATACCACCGCCTGCTGGGTACACCACGGTGTACTCGATTGGCTGGTCAGCAAAGCCTTTCGGTTTTAATTTCGCGACGTCAGCGGCAGGTTGCGCGAAGGCGCTAAAGCTTGCGGCGGCAAATAAAGTCGCCATCAGTGTTGAGATTATTTTCATTGCTTAGTCTCCTGTGATTTATAGCGAATTGCTTTGAAAAACAATTATCAAAAAAATATTGTAATCATCTAATGACCAAATACTTAACTTCAAAAAATCAAATGCTAACGTCTCAATGACGATTTAATCATCAATGCCAAGCGCAAGAAGACCTTAAAACTTCAAGCGACCAGTCTTGACGTAAAACTCGCGCTCTTTTTGTGCCAGTGCATCTAAATCTGCGGCAAGGGCTTTAGACTGAGTCAGACTCTCATCAAAATACGCACCTAACTTTTGATATTCAGCGATCAGTTCAGGGTTACGCATTGCCGCTTGAATCGTTGCGGCGAGATAAGCCTTACGATCGGCGGGAGTACCCTTCGGAACCACTACAAAATGGATGGTGCGCCAGATATAGTCTTGGCCATTAAACAGTTCGTTAAAGGTAGGAACGTCTGCAAGGCTTGGCAGGCGCGCGGCCGATGCCACCCCGATTGGTATAACCTGTTTGGCTTGCATAAAACTATCGAACTCACCCCTGAACCCTTGTGCGATGTCGACGTTGCCCCCGAGTAAGGCAACGATCGCAGGTTTACCGCCCTGAAAGGGTACGCGTAAAAACTTAGCGCCCGTCTGTGCCTCAACCTGTTCAATCAAGTACTCCCACATTGTGCCGGGGATCACCGCTATACGCACCGTACTGGGCTTATCCTTCGCCACTTGGATAATTTCTTTAGCCGTCTTGCCCGCAAACGGTCCGGTCGTTGAGGCCAACCAAGTCAAAGAATCACTCTTAAGGTAAGCAATCGCTTCAAGATCTGACAAGGCCCATTTGCCCTGCGCCTTAAGCATGGCGTCGCCCCAGATGTTGTTGCCTACAACCCCTAAGGTATAGCCATCAGGCTTAGCTTGCTTGGCCAGATACGCGTGCCCCACCATACCGGCGCCACCCGTTCGATTATTCACCAAAATTTTGTCGCCGCTGGCCTGCTCGGCGTACTTGGCAAGCAAGCGCGCGGTGATATCGACACCACCACCTGCCGGATACACCACGGTGTACTCGATCGGCTGATCCGGAAACCCAGCGGGCTTTAGCTTGGCCACCTCGGGTGAAGGTTGAGCTGAAACGGCCAAACTGAAAGCAGCAAAAAAAATCGCCAAGAGGGTTGAACGCATCGTCATGGTCTGGTGTCTCCGAGTGTTGCACGCACGGTCATCGTCAGCGGCCTTTGAGTCGTTGCACAGATCGTCATTGTTACAGGTCTCCGTTAGGTTGGAGCGACTTGCGCTGACGAAACACCAAGGCTGCCAAAATTAAGCTACCAACAATCAACACTGCTGCGATTGGTCGATGGGCAAAAATCATCAGCCCATCCGGAGACATCACCATTGACTGCCGCAACGATTGCTCGAGCATCGGCGCCAACACAAAGGCAATCAAAAAGGGCGAAAACTCGTACTGCAACTTGCGCAAGACATAGCCTACAACGCCAAAGCCAATCATCACCCATAAATCGAATACATTTTTGTTGGCCGAGTAGGTGCCCACAATCGACAACAACAAAATCAGCGGAAACAACACGCGATAAGGGATACGCAAACACTGGACCCACAAGCCCACCAACGGCAAGTTCAACAGCAACAAGAACACATTACCCACATACATGCTGGCAACCACGCCCCAAAACAAGTCAGGGCGTTGCGTAATAAACATGGGACCGGGTTGCACACCTTGCATCACCAAGGCGCCAAGCAATAAGGCTGTGACCGCATTGCCAGGGATGCCAAGCGTAAACAACGGAATCATGCCTCCCGACACGGCAGCGTTATTGGCTGCCTCGGGGCCTGCCACGCCTTCGATCGCTCCTTTACCAAAGCGCTCGGGGTCTTTGGCCATGCGGCGCTCAAGCGTGTAAGACACAAACGAGGCAGTCACGGGCCCACCACCTGGTACGAGCCCCAGAAAAAATCCCAGTACGCTGCCCCGCATCATGGGCTTCCAAGAAGCTCGCCAATCAGCGAAAGTCGGCCAAAGCCCTTTAATTTTTTCAGCAAGTACCTGATTTTTTGCGATCGTTTCGCAATTCATCAGGATTTCAGACACGCCGTACAAGCCAATCACCACAGACAAAATCTCAATGCCCGCCGACAGGTTGACCGTGCCCAAGGTGAAACGATCTTGCCCGTTCACGATATCAATACCCACGATCGCCGCTAAAAATCCAAGGGCGATCATCAACACACCTTTGATTTTTGAGCCACCAATCATGTAAAGCGTACACACCAGGCCCAAGACCATCAGCGCAAAATTTTCAGGTGGGCCAAATTTAAGCGCAACGGTGGCGAGCAAGGGTGAAAAAAATGTCAATGCCACAAGCGATAAGGTACCCGCCACAAATGAGCTGATTGCAGCCATCCCTAACGCCGAGCCCGCACGACCTTGCTTGGCCATGGCGTGGCCATCTAGCGCCGTCACGACTGAGGCGGCCTCACCTGGAATGTTGACCAGGATAGAAGTGGTTGAACCACCATACATTGCGCCATAAAAAATAGCAGCCAACATGCCTAGCCCCGCCACAGCAGACAACTGAAACGTCACGGGCAGTAAAAGAGCAAGAGCGGCAAGTGGGCCAATTCCGGGCAAGACCCCCACAAGGGTGCCAACAATACTGCCCAGCAAACAAAAATAAAGATTTTCGGCGGTGAACAATACCGAAAACCCCATCAGCAAACCATTGACTGCGTCCATCACCACCCCCAGGGGCCGCGCGGCAAATTCATGCCCAGCAGACGCCCAAACACCAGCATGACAACGGCCACTGAAACCACGGTAATGATCAACGACTCAACCAAGCGCGAGCGCTCAACCGTTTGTAATAAAACAAAGGTAGTCACTGAACTTGCTACGGCAAAGCCTAAATAGGGCAAGGTGGCGGCCATGGCGATTAACCCTGCCACGACGCCCAAAATACGAAACAGCGCCGCAGCCCGTGGCCACTCTGGCTTGGGCGCTGCCGTTTTTGCACCTTTGAAAAGCAAACCCACGCCACACAGCGTGATGAGCGCGCCACAGATAAACGGAAAGAAACCGCTTTCAGGCCCAAACGAACCCGTTAAGCCCATCGACCACGAGTTCACCATGGTCGCCAGCCCAAGCAGGCACCAAAGCACATTTAAGATGCGTTCAAACATCAATGGTACCAACCAACATCTTGTCCCCAGATTCTTATTTACTGCGCCAGCTTTTTGCGCTGGCTTGTTTTACGCGAGCGGTGTCTATTCTGACCCGCTAGCTTTTATTAGCAGCATCTGTCGCCTATCTGCTTATCTGCAGCGCTATCGATCGACAGACCTGCCAAAACTAGCAATAGCCGTCTACATCCCTGCCAACTTCTGAAATGTTGCCCCATCGAGGCCGAGTTTACTGCAAGCCGCAATCATTTCTTGCCAAGTATTATCGTCCACCGGAACGCCGTTCGCCAGGCGCTCGGCACGTGTCAAACGCTCGGGTTCACCTGCTACGCGCACACCCTCGGTACCTGCCTGCGCGGGCGAGGCCTTGACCCAATCAATAAAGGCTTTCATCTCGTGTTCAAACACCGAACCATCTGAGAGTTTTTTAGGATCAAACATAATCGTCAGCATACCGTTGAGTACGCGGCGCTTACCGTCGCCTTGCTGGTGGGTGGTCATGCCACCGGCTAGCGCACCGCCCAAGAGTTCGCAAATGAGCGCTAAACCAAAGCCCTTGTGCTCACCAAAGGTACACAAGGCGCCCGCCGGCGGCTTAACGGCATAGACCGGATTGGTGGTTGGATTGCCTTTGTCATCAATCAACATCCCGGCAGGCAATTGCTCGCCTTTGTTATAGGCCACACGCGCCTTACCTTGCGCAATCACGCTAGTGGCAAAGTCAAGCAATACAGGCGGTTGACCCGCAACAGGGATCCCGACGCAAAAGGGGTTGGTACCAAAGCGTGCATCCGCGCCATTCCAGGGCGCCACGATTGGGCGTGAAATCACATTCACAAAGTGCACCGAGATCAGGTTTTCGGCCACAGCCATCTCGGCCCAAGCGCCAATACGGCACAAGTGATGCGAATTGCCCAGCGCCACGATACAGCTTCCGTGCTGCTTGGCGCGAGCAATCCCAAGTTCCATTGCCTCGTGGCCAATGACCTGACCAAAACCCGCCTGCCCGTCGACGCTTACCATCGCGCCGCCATCCATCCGACTCACGATGTGAGCGTTAGGTTTTAGGCCGCCTTCAAGATACGACTCAGCATAACGCGGCAACATGCCAACGCCGTGCGAATCATGGCCAGTGAGATTCGCTTGCACCAAATTTTCGGTCACAAGTTCGATTTCTTTGGGTTCGCTACCAAACCCTTTGACCAAATACCGGACGGCCTCACGCAGACGGTCAACGGGGATGCGGTGGATTTGGGTCATGCTGGTTTCCTTTGGTGTGGGTCGCGCGTACAGCGATTGTTATTCAATGAGGCGCCCGAGAAGCTCAGGCCCTACTTGTCGCAATCATACCGAAGTCTTTGAAGAGTGCTTGGCTGACTTACTCGGGCAGCGGAATCGAAATAATGCCCTTCACAGTCAACGAATCAGTATTTTGCGTCAGGCCTTTACCCACGCCAAACTGAAACGAAAAGGGCTTACCTTCCCAGTACATCATCAAAAAGGCCGCTTGGCCCGTTTGTTGATAGGCAATCGTTTGATTCAAAAGCCCAATATCCGAGTAGTACTCAACCCCTAAGGCAAGTTCAGGCGTCACTTCGCGTGAGACGCGGGCAGCCAATGAAAAATTTGGGCCCTCGGTACGATAAGGTTGTGATAGCGCGTGCCCAAAGATTGGATTCACGACAAATAACCACTTATCAACATTCTTGCCCAGAATAAACCGTGCCTCGGCGCCATAACGTGATTGATCGTACTGATACAGCACGTTACCAACTTCAAAATTGACGCCGGCAAAAAAGGGATAACCATCCTTTTCAAGAATCGGCAACCACTTCAAACGCGCTTTGTACCCAGCGTAATCCCAGCGACCGTTATTGACCACGGTATTCACGTACAGGCCCAACTCAAGACCGTTGCCCAAGCCATAGGCAAACTCGGGCGTAATGCGCGTATTACCGTTGGTTAACACCTCACCGTTGTAGTTGCCGGTCTTTAAGCCGTTAGGCGTGGTGTTCAGATGCAACTCAAGGCTGTATTCACCTTTAGCATTGATCGCGTCATCGTAAACCTGGATTTCGTCTTGCAGCACTGCCCGCGAAACAAACGGGGTGCACAACAAGGCCACCGCCAGCAAATGACCAAAATTACGTTTAAACATACCGATGGACATTGTTTAGGATCACTCAGTTCTAGCAATTTGTTGAAGTCTCGGTGCGCGCATCCGAGCCGGCTAAGTGTCCTTTATACAACGACCTTCAAGACAGTTGTCACCATAGCCCTACGAGACCTCGATATTCGAGGCCGTAGGGCTGAGGATGACACTGACGGTGACGCTTAGGCTTAAGCGGCAAGCTTAAACGGCAAACCCGACTCAATCGGTAGCGCTGGATCACGCGACCATTCGTTCCAGGATCCAAAGTACATCCGAACATTTTTAAAACCAGCCTGCGTCAAAGCCAAGAAGGTGTTTGAGGCGCGCGCGCCTTTGAAGCAGTACAAATAGATCTCATCGCTCGGTTTGATCCCGGCCGTGGCACACTCGGCCAGCACTTCGTCGGGCGATTTAAAAATCGGGCCTTGCGCCGAGGGCTTCATGAAGCGATACCACTCGAGCCATTTGGCGCCTGGCAAGCGTCCTTTGCGGGGTGCGTAGTCTTTGCCGTAAGGCGATGAGCTATCACCAATCCACTCGTCCACATCGCGCACATCCATCAACACGGTACTGGTACCCAGCGCTGCTTTGACATCATCAAGAGTGACCATCACATCCGGGCAAACCAAATCTGCTGGAAACGCGCAAGGCGTAGCGATCGTTGCTTCAGTTGACGTTGGCAGGCCTTTGGCAATCCACGCAGACAACCCACCGTTGAGCACTTTAACTTTTGGATAACCCAGCCAAGTCAGCAAGTAATAGCCACGGCACGACTGGCCATAACCACTGCTCATGGAGTCTTCGTAAAACACCACAGTCTCTTTGCCTGAAATGCCGGCAGCGCCCAACTGGGTTGCAAAACTTTCTTTAAGGGCTTGAAGGCCTTCAGGTGTCGACGTGGCTAAGTACGTGAAAATTTCGCGCAGGTTCACTGCACCAGCGATGTGGCCCGCCGCATAAGCTTCGGGATCACGCGTATCAATCATCACGACAGGCTCAGCTTGTTGAAGCTCGGCCAATTGCTCGGGGCTAATCAAGATCGGTAAGGTATCTGCACTCATGATGACATCCTTAAAAATGTTTGGGGCAACACGCCTGCTTGAGGCATAGCAAATTGTGTGCCAGCTCATCGGTTAAATATGTGCAGCGGCGTGACGCAATCTGATACTGTAGTGACTAATATTTTTTTCTAAATAGGATCCGACATGAGCGTTTTACTCTATGGCAACTGGCGCTCTTTGGCCACGTACCGTGTGCGCGTTGCACTGAACTTAAAAAAGATTGCGTTTCAAGAAACGATGATTGATCTGCCTTCAGGCGAGCACTTTAGCGAGGCCTTTAACGCGATCAATCCGCAGCATGCGGTGCCAGCCTTGATTCACAATGGTGCATTGATCACGCAATCGTCAGCGATTCTTGAGTATCTTGACGAGGCGTTTACCGATACGCCTTTGTTACCCGCTGATGCTATCGGCCGAGCCAGGGTGCGTACGTTGGCGCAGGTCAGTATTGCAGACACACACCCATTGACTGTACTGCGCGTGCGTAAATACCTCGCAAGCGAATTGTCGTTAGACGATGCCGCGCAAACAAAGTGGGCACGCCACTGGCTTGATCTGTCTAGCGCAGCGCTCGAGGCGCATCTCACTGCCAAGGGCTCACCAACAGGTTTATTTGCACACGGTGATACACCGACGCTTGCCGATGTCGCACTTGCCTCGCATATGTTTGGCGTGCGCTTTTTTGGCGCAAACACGAGCCTGGCATCAAAACTATGCGAAATTACCGAGCGTTGTTTTGCTTTGCCCGCGTTTAACGAGGCTGACCCGACTAAGCAGCCGGGTGCGCCTGAGGTGAATTAACGGCTTAACTGGCCGGTTGAATCTTGTCTTGCGTCTTAGTGTCAAAGTCGCTGGCATCATGACGCTCGCGCAGTTGCTCTGAAAGCTCGCCCTGCATGCGGTTGACCATGCGCCCGCGCTTAACTGCTGGCCGAGCGTAAATGGTTTCGGCCCAGCGCTGAACGTGTTTGTAGTCTTGCACGCTCAAAAATTCGGCGGCTGTGCCATACAGCCAACCCTTGACAAGCCCGCCGTACCACGGAAACACCGCGATATCGGCGATCGTGTATTGATCGCCACCCAGGTATTCGCTGACAGCCAAGCGGCGCTCAAGCACATCAAGCTG
>CALFXX010000159.1 GCA_937952975.1 uncultured Alcaligenaceae bacterium | reverse complement strand
GACGCTCTTCCGATCTTTTGCTCGGGTCGAGCCCACGCACATTGCGATCATTTCACCGACTTGCCTCACTTTATCGAAGGCAAGAATCGGTTGCTCGGAATGCTTAAAGCCTGCTAACCCGGAGTCCGCAACGATCGGCAAAACACCATGCAAATCACTCGCTAAAAATACCGAGTGTTCGGCATCAACAGGTTTTTCGATCGATCGAATTTTTCCGTGCGCAATCGGACTGCGAACGAATGCGACGTCTTGCATGCCGGCCAGACGAATGTTGGCGACATACTGCCCTCGGCCGCGTAAAAAGCGATCGTCCTCTTTGCGCAGTACGGATGCGCCGATGCCTTGCGAGGTCTTTAACTGAGGTGCTTGGTTCATGGTGACTAAAATTCGTTAGGCCCTAGGCCGCTTTAGGGACAGGGAGAATAGTCGCGGTCGCATCGAACCTTTTGCCCTTCATTAAGCAAAATGCTGGCGTGAGCATGCGCTCAGTCACCACTTGTGTGCCCTCGTTATCCTGCATCACCCAGCGGCCACGCTCGTCATTCAGAACAGTGACATCACCCTGCGCGCCAGCCCTCAAAGTGCCAATTGAATGCTCTTGCTTGATTAACTTGGCTGCGTTCAAGGTGCCCATAGCAACAACGTCTTCAAGTCCAATTCCCAAGGCCAACATGGTCGACATTGTTGAAACTAGCGAGAAACGTGTGCTTCCAGCAAATAGATGCTCTTCGTCTGGATGTGTGTCAGGAGTGCCAGCAATGAGAGGTGCCTGAGTGTTGTAGCCATGCATATCGGCCCCTAGTGTGTCAGGCAAAAATCCGGCGTCGATCACGGTCTTTGCTGACTTAAAGCTAAAGTGCGAGCCGTGTCCGACATCGACTTTTAAGCCACGGTCTCGAGCCTCTTTAAGCAACGGGTGCACTCGACCATTGACCTCGACAAAACCGCCGGGATGTCGGCTGTAAGGGTGAGCAAGCACATCGCCCGGTTTGAGCAGGTCCATCACTTGAGGCAATATTTTGTCTGGATCTACGGGTAAGCCACCAGCGTTAGGCGCGGGCCATAGTTGTCCAAAATGGATGTAGAGGGGTAGCTCTGTTTGTTTGGCGATTTCGGCAGCCTTGCGCATCACTTCAATTCCCCAACGCGCAAAGCCGCCAAGCTCAGCGTGTGCTTTGATTCCTTTGATCAGATCTGGGTTGGCCAGCGCTGCTTTCACTGTTGCATCGACATCGAGACATTCAGGACGATAGAGCTCGGGATAGTAGTGACCTTCGAGTCCGCCAACTAAGTACGCGGATAAGAACGCGAGCACTCGGCTTTGAGACGTTTCGGCGACAAAATGCCTGAAGGCAGGCAAAGTCATGCAACTTGGACCACCTTGGTCGATCAGGGTGGTGACGCCTGAATATACTCCGCAGGTATCAGCATCGAGTCCGAACTTCCCGGTGACGTATTTGAAGACGTGCGCGTGGGTATCGATGAGTCCTGGTATGACGAGTTTGCCAGAGCAATCAATCGTTTGTGTGTCTATAGGTAGCCGAGCCGCAGCCGTAGCGATGACTCCGTCTGTGACAACGAGGTCTTGAATCTGATTGATGCCTTGCGCTGGGTCGATGACCCGTCCACCTTTTAAAAGCACTGTTGCCATGACCTGTCTCACGAAGAGTTCTAAGTAGCTCTCTTCAAAGCAAGACTCGTGCCAGCGAATTCGTTAAGCAATATAAGTGGTATGCCACGTATATAGCGACCGCGAATCATTAAACTGAGAGGCGTTACGCACCCTTTTGGCGCTCGTGACCTGTCTTTGCACGATTTTGATGCGATCGGTTCGGCCCCCACACAGCGTGTGCCACAGACATTGAACTTATCGTTACACTCAGCCCAAGAGTTATTTTTAATCGGTAGCTTCAGTCAAAAATAGAGTCTTTTTTATGGTGTTAAAAAGTAAGCAAGTGCTAGCGCGCTCGCGTCGCGTACGCCACAATGTAAAGTCGGCGCTCTTGGGGCGGCCGGGCTTCTTAATCCGCAGACTTCATCAGATTCATGGTTACTTATTTGCGCAACAGACGGTCGATTTTGGGGTGACCCCTGTGCAGTACAGCGTCATGACAGTGCTTTCAGAGCGCGCCGAGTCGGACCAGATTACGATCGCACGCGAAGTTGGGCTTGAGCGCACTACGGTGGCGGACGTGCTCGCCCGCCTAGAAGCGCGCGGTTTGGTCACGCGTCATGGCGACCCGCTGGATCAAAGGGTGCGTCTCGCTCGCTTGAGTGACAAGGGCCAACAATTAGTAAAAAAAATGTATCAAGCCGTCGAGCGTGCGCACGCATTGACCATCGCTCCGTTGTCAAAGCCTGAGCAAAAGCAACTGATGTCGTTGTTGGTGCGCGTGCTTGAGGCAAATAATGAAGTTGGAAATGTACCGTTTCAGCTTTCGAAGCACTAAGATTAGTCGTTTAATCGTAGTACGCCGCCCCGGCGATATTTTTTGAGGCTGATATGACCGATACAGTTGATACCTCCAGACGTGCCATGACGCTTGGCCTTGCCACAGCTTTTTTGACCCCCGCGACCACGTTGGCTCAGACTACTGCGCTTGGCAAAACAGGGGCGACTTCACCGGTTTCAGGTTCGCTCACAGACAACGCTCAGGCTTATTTCACCGAGCAAGAGCCCTTCTTTAAACAGTTTGCGCAAGAGTTCACGCTTGATCCAAACGTTGTGTATTTTATGGCAGCACAAAAAGGCTCGATGCCTAAAAGCGTGCTAGCGCATTTTAAAGACGGTCTTGATCAGGGCGCGCGCGATCCGTTTCCGGTTTACGTTGAGCCTTCGGCAAAGACGCGTGCGAAGATTGCCAAGTGTTACGGAACAACAGCGGATCAGATTGCTATCACGCGTAATACGACCGACGCGTTGTCGCTGATCTTCAATGGCATCGACTGGAAGCCTGGCGATGAATTGCTAATGACACCACTAGAGCATCCTACGGGGATCACCCTGGCTCTTCGCACTGCAGCGCGTTATGGCGTAGTCATCAAGCAGTGGGGCGTACCGGTACACGCTCACGCTACGGCCGATGAGGTCGTGGCGGCACTTGAGCGACAAGTGGTACCCGGCAAAACTAAAGCGATTTTCTTTTCGTCGCCCTTGTGGCCAATCGGTCAGCGTATGCCCGAACGCCGCATCGCTCAGTTGGCGCAAAAAGCGGGGGCGATCACCATTGTTGATGGTGCCCACTACAACGGCCAGTTTGATCCGCAACTTGATGAAACAGGGATCGATTTTTTTGCTCTGTGCGGACACAAGTGGCAATGCGGCCCTGGTGGCACAGGGGCACTTTATATTCGTAATAAAAAACTTGCCTCGAATGCCACCGACTTGCCCAAGTTTTTTATCAGTCGCTCGCAGTCGCGTAATGTGCCGTTTGATGGCTCGCGCGGCGATTGGGATATTGGCGAGGCTTTGTCTATGTATGGCTTTCCTGAGTCGGCCGATTGGCGTGCTTTAGGTGATGCCTGCGAACTATGGGAGCAGATGGGCCGTAAGCGAATCGAAACCTGGCACTTGCGACTGGGTGATTATTTTCGTGATCAGCTCGTCACAGCCTTTGGCGAGGCCGCGGTGTTGGGGGCACAGCGCGATCCCGCACTGAAATCCGGGATCATCGCGTTTAACCCTTTTCCAACGCAGCAGCAGCGCTGGGATGAGAAGTTGAATGTTGAGTTTCGTGCCCGTATTCTGAAAGAATATGGCTTTAGAATTTCGGGGTTGGGTGTGGGCGACAACGGTTTAACCCGCAAACCTGACCCAGAAGCCTCTAAGTTTCCTTCGGGCACCATTCCAAATCGCGATCCGCTAACGCTGGCACCTGCACCGATGGATCACCCTCAGCGCGTCAACGCCTGTATTTGGAATAATCGTGAGCAAATCGATCGTTTTGTTGCGGCAACGCAGGATTTAGTTAAGAAAATGATTTAAGCCTCTGGGTGATATTTGCTATCACCTAGAGGCCTAGAATCAATGCTCAAACGCCCTTCGAGGCTGACGTTTAGTTTGGTCTATAGAGTCTGATCAACTATTTAGAGCTTTGGTCAATGCCGGTGCTCAAAAGTAGTGGTCTAGTCGGGCTTAATGTTGTTGTCTTTAATGACTTTCGCCCACCGGTTTAACTCTGTTTCGGTCCATTGTTGGAGCGCTGCAGGGCTGCTGGCTTTGATATCCATGCCCATCGATTCAGTGAGCTGCTTGTTCGTCTCAGGTGTTTGCAAGATTTTTGCAAGCTCTGCATTGAGCTTGTTGATAATGGGTTGTGGCGTACCAACCGCCGCAAAAATACCCCACCAGGCAACTGCTGAAAAGCCTTTATAACCTTGTTCTGCAAGAGTTGGCACGTCAGGCATTGCAGCCGAACGCGTCTCTCCGGTCACAGCGAGTGGGCGCATTTTGCCGCTCTTGATGTGAGCACTCATGACGGCAACCGAGCCGATACCTGAATCGATTTGACCACCTAAAACGTCAGTGACCATGGGGCCACCACCTTTGTATGGAATGTGAACGACTTTAAAGTTGCCTGCGTCTTGCACCAACATCATAGTCAAGTGACCCAGGCTGCCGCTGCCGATCGAGCCGTAACTCACAGTGTCTGGCTTTGCTTTGGCGGCAGCAACAAAATCAGCAAAGGTTTTGTAAGGTTTGTTAGGTGAAGTGGCCAGCGCCATTGGCGCAGTACCAATCAGCATGACGGGCGCAAGATCCTTGAGTGTGTCAAAGGGCATCTTCGGCAACAACGACGGATTCACCGAATGGGTGTCAAAGACAAAAACAAACGTATACCCATCGGGGGTAGACTTCGCTACGTAGCCGGTGCCAATCGAACCCGAGGCACCGACGCGGTTCTCGACAATAAACTGCTGACCCAAGGCTTCGGTCAATTTTGCTGCAAGCAAGCGAGCAATGGGATCTACTGAGCCGCCAGGCGGAAACGGCGAAACGAAGGTGACGGGCTTGGTGGGCCACGATTGTGCGAGGGCGGGACCCGTCATCGCGCTAAAGGACAGAGCGAAAAGCACTCCGATCACTTTAAAAAGCAGTGAGTTCATGGTTAAAGATTCCTAACAAAGGTTGTACATACATTTAAACGCCGCAATACGATTTTAAGCTAGTGAGCCCAACGAGCCCTCACAGAGCAAATCTCAGCCTCCAAAGCCATCGCTGGGCGTCTATTAGACGCAGAAATATCGTAATCGCTGGGTGAACACTCAAAATACCTTGCATCAAGACGCGTAACACGTTCAAATGCCTGAATGATCTGTATCGACAGTTTGCGCGCCTATGTTAAACAAGTACTACAACGCTGAGCTTGCTCGCCTGAGGGCGCATTCGTTAGAGTTTGCGTTGGCCAATCCTGCGATTGCGCCGATGCTCGGCTCTAGCTCCACAGATCCAGATATCGAACTGTTATTACAAGGGGTCGCCTTTTTAAACGGGCTCACTCGGCAAAAACTCGACAACGAATTCCCTGAAATTGCGCAAGAGGTGGCAAGTATTTTTGCTCCTCAGATCTTGAGGCCAATGCCTGCTGCGACAATGATGCGTTTTACACCTAAAGCCCCGATGGCCGAATCGGTTTCGATTCCTGAGGGAACTGAGGTTGCATCGGTTCCGCTCGAACAGGTCGCCTGTTCGTTTCGTACGACGGCTAAGCTCGACGTCCATCCTATTACCTTGGACGATGCAAGCTTTACACAGACCTCGGCCGGATCAAATTCGATTCGACTTAGTTTTACAAGTATCGAGGTTGCACAAAAAATATTTATACCCGACCGCCTTCGGCTATTTTTATCAGACGAACATGAGTCGGCTGCCAATCTGTTATTGCTTTTGCATCATCATGTCAAAGCAGTGCGAGTGAGCGACGATTCGGGCGTTTCAATGGCGCTCCCAAACACCCTACTGTTTCCGGGGTTTGACGAGCCGTTGATCCCTTATCCGACGAATGCTTTTTCTGGATTTTGTTGGCTGCAAGAGTTATTGTTTTTCCCGCAAAAATTTTTATTCGTTGAATTTCATCATTTGGCGACCGCAGCGAACGTGCTGACTGGCTCGCACTTTTATCTCGAGATTGAGCTAGACAGAAATTTGACTGTGAAGCCAGAGGTTTCTCGTCGCAGCTTCCAGTTGGATGTGACACCGGCCATCAACTTGTTTAATCAGCAGGCCGAGCCGATCAGTATTACGCACGAAGATACTGAGCATCCTGTTGTTCCGGACAGCACCTATAAAGAGCATTATCAGATCTACTCGATAGATGCTGTTGTAGGAATGCGCCAGGGCGAAGCGACGCATAAGACGTATCATCCGTTTTCATCGTTAAATTTTGTCAAAGGTTCTGGTCAGGCAAGTTATCGTGCGTCGGTTCGAGAGGCGATCGGTTCGGCGCGCGTGGATACTTATCTTTCGTTGGTCTATCCACCTGAGCTTGAGATTAGTAATGAGACGCTATCGATCAAGTTGACTTGCACAAATCGCACACTGCCAGAAAAGCTCAAGCTTGGCGATATTAATCGTCCGACAAACACTTCCCCCGAAAGATTTTCCTTTGCCAATATCACTCCAATCACCGGTGCAGTCGAAACTCCCCACGGTGAAAAATTGCTTTGGGATGTCATTAGCCATGCTGTGCTAAACATTGTTTCGTTAAAAGACATTGAAAATTTGCGTGCGATTATTCGGCTATACAACGCTATGCGTACGCAAGATAACTCAGCTAAGACCGTTAATGAGAGGCAAATTGACGGCATGTTAAATCTGACAGTGCAGCCAGAAAACAGGCTATATCGAGGAATGAATATGCAGGGTCAGCATGTGAAGCTCATTTGTCAGCAAGATCATTGGGGTAGTCTTGGATCATTGTATTTGTGGGGTTGTGTGCTTGAGAGGTTTCTTGCAAGCTACGCTGCGATTAATACTTACACACGATTTGAGATAGAAGATAAAACTAAAGGAATTAGCCTCAAATGGCCACTGAGACAGGGTCTGAAGCCGCGGCTATAAAAGCTCGACTGCTAAGCCACGGAGAGCGCTTCTCGTTCTTTCAGGCGTATCGGCTACTGCGTCGGTTGAGCCCGGAAGGCACAACTGACATCGAAGACATTCGGTTTCGCCCCGAAATTAGCCTGAGTTTTCCTGGGCGCGATATCAACTCGATCACCGAGCGTAAAGACGGCCATTATCAAGTTGCCGCGAATTTTTTGGGATTGTATGGAGTGTCATCTCCGCTCCCTAATTTTTATACTGAAGAATTGTTAGCCGAGCAGCAACAAGAACTTCACGCACGTCGCGATTTTTTAGATATTGTCAGCCAGACGATTTACCCGATATTTTTTAGAGCCTGGCTAAAATCTAAACCTCATCTGAGGATCGTTGAGTTTGACGATACTCGCATGCTGGATATTTTCTACACCTTTATCGGAATCAATCATCCGGAAAAATATAGAGAGCAGCCAGGCTTTGACGCATTGTTGCGTTTTGGGGCTCTGTATACGCAATCACCGCGTTCTGCGCTTGGGTTAAAAACGATTTTGAGTGCAAGCTATCCCGATGCATTGATCGAAATCATTGAACAAGACATTCGAACCATCAGCATGCCGCCAGAGCAGCATCTGTACTTGGGGAGTCAAGCGACGACCTTAGGGGTAGACACGCACCTTGGTTCAGAGTTTGATTGTTGCAATAGCAATCTCACCATTGAGATTCGCGATGTTCAACACGAGCTTTTTAGGCGACTGTTGCCGGGCGGCGACGAATACAGCCGTTTGTGTTTTATGGTGCAGCAGTATTTGACTGATCCACTTAATGTTGTCGTTGATTTGTATTTGAAACAGGGGGTCGCGCAGCCAGTGGTGCTTGGGCAGGATAGCTGGGCTGCGTTGGGCCGTGACACGTGGTTGTGCAATGGCCTCGACTCGAGTTCGTTGCACGTTCGTATGACGATCTAGGTTGGCGCGCTTTCGCTGCAACCTAAACGCAGGTCAATTCGCGTCGACGGTAAATTGGCTGGCGACGCTGATCATCCCCATTGCGTTTCCTTTGTTTGCCTGCATGGGATCAGCCATGCGTGCAGCACCTTTCCCTTCAAATGACACAACCATGCTGGCAGCTGTAAATTGAGCTTTTTGTATAAACGAGCCGGAAACGACGCCTCCTGCAACTCCGGGTTCGTCGCCGCTCGTGATCGGAATCTCAGAGGTCTTCATGAGCGCTGGGGATCCGCCTACAAGCACCTTGGTTGAGGCTGGGTTCGCCATCTGTGTCATCGCGAAGTTTGGGTATGGAATCGGTATGGGTGATGCTGGCGGTGCGGGCGTTTTGCAGGTGTCAGGCATCGCCATTGCTTGACCTGTGGCAATTGTACAGACATACATCGCAGACTCCATTCGTGATCATCAGATACAACTCGTGATGCGTAAGCGCGGTGCTGGTACGAGTTCGGTCCGCCACCTCGCCAACAGGATTACCCAAGGTTAATTTTTTTGCCGTCAATCGCTACAAGACCCTCAGACTTAATTGAGGTGTGCCGCGACTGCATCTGAAAACGACCTTCAATGTCCATACGTACTCTGCCCGCGCGTGTTTCATCAACCTGCTCGATCCATTTGAAGCTCTCTTTCGCTTTGAGTATCCGACGCTCGATAGTTGTCGTTGTACTTTTTGCAAATAGTTTGAGGGCGCCGACAAAGGTTTGCGCCTGTTCAAACCAGCTATGTAAGCGACTAATCCGAACTTCAGCCTCAAGCGCTCGAACGCCTAGAGCTGTGGTGTCAAAATTTAGGGCTTGCTTGCCATGAATGCTGACCGCCTCAGATTGAATCACCAACTGGCCTTGCGTCGTTTTGAGTATTGCCCCGCCAGGGATACTGAGCGTACTGTGGTCGCCTTCTGGACGCAACAGTATGGACAAAATGTAAGACGACATCGGGTCTTCTGAAACACTCAATAAAACAGTATCGCCAATCTCAGGGACAATCAGGCAGCTTATGGCGCAGCGTGCTCGCAGTTCGCCACGCGCAGTCTGTAAAAAAAACCATTGTTCAGTGTGTCCAGAGACAATCGCGTGGACCATCGTCGGAGAAGGCGTTGACTGCAGCACGCGATGACGTTCTAAGCTTGTAGGCATGTCTGAAATCCTTATCGTAGGGAGAGCGATGAGTGGGTCATTGAGGACAATAGTGGTCGTTAGGTGGACGGTTGCCAATTTTCAGCGCGTAGCAAGGCAGGATCGGTGCGAAGCACGCCTGTGAGTTTTGCTCCGTGCCAGTGGCAGTTTTTTTCGTGAATTGCGTGTAAGTTAACGGTTGCAAGAGTGCAATTCGACATCAACGCACTATTGAATATCGCGTGCGATAAGTCACAGCTCTCAAGAGAGGCTTCCGACCACAAAGATTCAGTGCAGTCAGCCTTGATTAGCACGCATTTGTTGAATTGGGCTCGCTGCGCATTGACTAGGCATAACTTGGCCTCAGAGAAATTGCACATTTCAAATACACCTGACTGAAGCACCGCCTTGGTAAGATTTGCCTGAGTCAGATTCAGCAGCTGGGCCTTTACACCTTCGAATGATGCACCAGTCAGACTGGCTTGCGCAAACTGGGTCGTGTTCAGTATCGCCTCGTTAAACACTGCACCATCAAGTTTGCAACGGTTGAATAACGCTAAGGTTAAATCGCAATTCGATAATATTGCACCGGTTAAATTCGAACCAATTAAATAGGCTTTGCTGAGATTGGTCTGTTTCAAACAAACGGACGCAAGGTCGGTGTCAGGAGCTGTCCATTGCATTAACCGAGACCCGCTTAGATCGGCCTTTTCAAACTGACACTCGTAACAATCTACGCTTTCGAAGTCGATCGCCATCATCTTCGTTTGGCGAAACTGGCAACCGTCAAACATCGATTGTGTCCAACTAGAGCTGGTCATATTGGCTTGACTAAAGTCGGCGCCATTCGCATGTGCGCCTAGCGCTTGTGCGCCCTGAAGGTTCGCGTCTCGCAACGAAGTGTTGATCAATTGCGCCGCACCAAGATTTGCGTTTGTAAGCACGGCGCCACTTAAATCACAATCTTCAAAGATGGTGTTCGACAAGTTCACATCAGCCAGGTTTGCATTTCTTAGAATCACTCTACGAAATTTTTTGCCACTTAAGTCTGAGGCATGCAGATCGATCGCCTCAAAAGAGAGGTCTTCAATAAACTCATGATTTGCAATGGCGTCAGGTATCAGTGGCATACAGGCTCTGTGAGAGTTGAGTGTTTACGCTAAAGCCTGACGAACGCCGAGAATCGTGCGTTCGATATCTGATCCGCTCAAATCGCAGTTGCCAAGTTGGGTATCCATAAAATTGACTCCGAACAGGTTTGCTGATCGCACGCGAGTATTTTGCAGTTTGGCGTTTGCTAACGAGCCCTCAAACAAGTTGATGCCTGTTAGGTCAGAGTCTTTGATGTCGACATTTGCAAAACACGCCTGACGTGCCAACACGCGAGGCATACGCGTTCTGTGCAGGCTCGAGCCAGAGATATCTGCTTTTTCCATGACTGCGTCGTCAAAAGCTACGTCATCGAGGCAAGGACCAGCCCAATTAACACCACTCAAATTAGCTTTAATAAAACTCGAGTGGGCAAACGTGGTCGCCGTGTTGGCTTCACTGTCTTGCAGGTCAGCATTTGCAAACGTTGCACTGCTTAGCGCGGCACCCGAGAAATCAACACGCTGACATAAAGCTTGTGTGAAATTTGTCTTTGTTAAGGTCGCATCATTAAAGCTTGCGGCTTTCAATTGTGCCTGCGAAAAATTAGCCTGCGACAAGGTGCACTCTTCAAAGGCTGTTTGCTCTGCAGTGATTCCAAGTGCAGAGATCAATGTCATTTGTGAGCCAGAGAAGATTGCTAGGCTTAGATCGGCCTGATCAAATTTTGCCTGGGTAAAATCGCAGTGTGAAAAATCGCTACTTTGTAATTGAGCGCGTGACAAATCGCACTCTACGAACTGGACGTGGCTGGCGCTTGCGCCGACCATGCTCGTCTGGACGAGGCTCGCTTTAACAAAGACGGCATGGCTCAGGAGGGCTCGGTCAAACTTAGCTTGCTCTAGGTGCGCATTGCTGAAATTTGCCTCAGCTAACTGAGCGCCAGAAAAATCAGCACCCATCAGGTTTGTCCCTGAAAGGTCGACTCCTGTTAGGTCTTCATTGGCAAAGGATTCACCGAGCGCATAGCGCTCGAGAATGTGCTGGCGACTCACCTTAGGCGCTGCGGCAGGAATGTTTGCAGCAACTTCGGCGCTCGCAGCCATTGCGGCGGTGCCGTCCAGTTCTAGCGACATCGGAGCGAGCGTTAACTGCGTTTGTGCGACAAAACTTTTATAAAATTCAGCCTGACTTTTTGGGCTTTCGCTCAGTGGCTCAAGCTCGGCGTAAATATGCTTGATATCAGACGCAGTACTGTCCGCAATGACAATAACCGCTCGATATAGTACCAAGCCGGTAAGTTGGTCGGGCAATAGCCATACCGTTTCGACGTTTGCCGTCAATTCCTTGAAGGTATTTTCTTGTCCTGCAGGTTGTTGTGCGACAAAAATCCGTGCACGCGTCTTCGGTAGAGTCGACTCAATAACTGGCAGCTGAGGATGCACATTGTGCAGGCTGATTGTTTCGTCACCACGAAAATAGTGCGCAAGCCTTTGATCGACAGGAGCTGTCTGAAAATATTCGGCTTGTGTGTCTATTGGCAGATGTGGCCAACGGTTCGCTAGCCAGCGATCGTTAAAGCGACCAAGTAAACCAGAGCGCTTGGGTGAGTCTGGTGCGAAAGCCCAAAATCCAGCAGGCTCAGGTTCATCGGACGCTGAGAGCATCAGTCGGTTGGGTAACTCGATATTGGGCATCGGCCGTTGCACAGTCGTAGTCACAGGGTCGACGATTTTATCGGCCCCCTTGCCCTTCGGATTGAGTGGATAGCTCTGGCCCCCGTAGGCATGTGCAGGTGTGAGCGGCATACGGTTAAAGCGTGCTGGGGTGCCGCGAATGCCAAACGACGAGATCGTGCGATCGCCGAACACAGCAAGTTGTTTTTGCACTTCACCCACTCTGGCTTTGACCGACAGTGGTTGGTCAGAGTGGCCGGCCGGAGGATAGGCCGCACCATATAACAAAAACTCACCGAACGCCTTGGGTAAGCCTTCATCTAATACTGCGTCTTTGCCTAACGCCTCGGCCGCAACAGCATAAACAAGCGATGCGTTGGGCTTTGGCAGAGGTGCGGTTGAATGTAATGCAAACGATTGAATGAACCCAATGGATAAACAATATTGTTGCGCAGAATTAGAGAAAACTCTGACCAACACCTCAGCGGCGTCTGGTTTGATGATTTTCATAACATGACCAATCGATGGCTTTTCATACCTATCCAATCACTTTTAAACCACTGCCTACTTTGACTTGGCCGCCCGAGAGTTGCACTTGAACGCCGCCCGACGAGATGGTGGTTTGCGAGCCAGTAACGGTTACGGTTGAACTTGATTGAGTGATTTTGATTTCACTACCACTCATTGTGATTGAGGTACCACTTTGAAATTGAACGCTGATTTGACTTTTGGTGATTGAAATATATTTTGCGCCGTTACCGCTCTCGTGCGCCAGTTTAATCTCGGCATCGCCTGATATAGCAATTGAGAGACCATGTAACTTGCTGTTGTTGTCGCTGCCTGCATTCACAGCGATGGTGGGGGCCAAGATATTAATTGTGCTGTCGCTGCCCGTTGCTTGCACTAACACACTAGCATCTTCTTTCTCATTTTTTTCGCTCGTGGCATTCAGTTCGATGGCGGTCGAACTGGCCGTGATTTTTTTGCGTGCTACTTCGACAAAGTCGATTGGGGCTTGTTTGAAATTGACGTACTGTCCGTCGTCATTTTTTTGATAAGGCGAGCTATCTGTGGCGTCGCGCGTTGCCAACGTAGCAGATTTTCCCATGAGCAGACTTGTGCCAACGGGGGGGGGATTGGTACTGCTTGACTCGGGGCTGACGCCCAAAAAGACTAAGTCTTTCGTAACCTGTAAAACCGATTCGGGATGAATTTCAGAACCGAGACTACTGTCTTTTTTGATTGCGTCTTGCAAATCCTTTGAAGTTGAATTTGCCGTGTTGACAGTACTGAGCACCGCAGGGATTGCTGCGTGGTGATTGTCGCCAAGTGCCTTTGGGTCGAGCGTTTGGGTAATTTTTTTGACTGCGTCTAAGACGTCCGTTACCGAGTATGTATAGCCAACTTTTCCTACAGACTTGATGTAATCGTCAAATTTAGTTTGACCATTTTTTCGATAACCCGCGATTGCTTGAAAACTGACTCCACTAGAAAACGTCTTGCTAGTGTGGTACTCAAGTGATCCATTTTTATGAGTGTTAAACCTAACTTCTTTAACGCTGGTGAACTCGTAGGTTGTCCATCCTTGCGCGTCACCCCATTTGGTAATGGCTTCAATATTCGTCGGCACGCCCCACTCTGAGGGGTTGAAGTTCTTGAATGAGTACGACGGCCCGACTTGAAAATCTAGTTTTGTTCCGATGGTGGCCGCGCTGGCGCTTCCAATGGTGAAGGTGGTTTTGTCGCCATTGACAAACGCTTGATCGGTCCCCGTGAACATCAATACCTTGCTGCCCGAACCAACTAAGCCGTAGCCAAAGGTTTTACTTTTAGTACTCATGGGTAAGGCCTATTTACGTTGACTCAGGCGGATCATCGTGTGGTCTGCTTGAGTATTGCTGTTCTCGCTAAGTTTTTGAAGTATTACCTTCAAGCGAACCAATAATGATTGTTGCACCACCTTGCGGTGAATAAAAGCACATTGACTCGTCGCCATCTAGGTCGCTGACACTGATCATATTTGTGCTGGGGGATAAGACCCCAGCAGCAGTCGCATTTTGGTTTGTGAGCACATTTTTATTTTCAGAATTGCTGACGGCCCCAACAATCATTGGCTGGTCAGGGTCGCCGTGCATAAAGGCAAGCATCACCTCGGTGCCCTTCAGTAAGGGAAAATGCAAACCATTTTTTGTCCCAGCGTAAGGAGTGGCGATACGAACCCAACAGGAGCCCTTGTTGGGTTGTTTGCTAGTTTGATCGTATAAGAGTTGTAATTTGTATTGACCGTATTCGTTGAGTTGAGCGTATTTGCCATCACCTTCATCATCGACCGTAGCGCTCATTAAGCCGGCGATCGTTGGCCAAGGAGTGATTCGCTCTGCGCGAAATTGCTTTGATGCTGGGATGGCCTTGAAGTTGCACTCGTAGACGATACCGCCCGCATCCTCTGTGGAAGCATCGCGGTCGCCTGAAAATAAAACACCAGCAAGTGCGCCGCGATGTTCAACCTCTGTCACAAGGTACGAGCCGTTAAAGCTCGACCGATAGTGACCTGAGAGCTGAATCTTGTAGCCGCTACGTAACCCCACGGCGGTGGCGCTGCCTGCAAATATCTGTTCACGACAAAGAATCTCTTCAGCGCGAATTTTTGACAGATTGGTGGCATCGTTAGTCGTGCGAAGGTTATCGCCAAAACACATGACGGTACCTTGTCCTGTTGCGCTCGCCGTAGCGCTAGCCTGTAATTGATCGCCTAGAGCAGCTTTGCGATAGTTATAGTCTTGCACCCAAACGGTTTTGGGTAATAGTCTCTGATTACAGGTGAAGTTGAACACGCAATGATCTTGCATCGCCGTTTGGAGATCTTCTTTTTGCGCATACACCAATGACAATGTTGTGGCGGGTTCGGCCTGCTTGTAGTCCAAGATCATCAGTTTGGCAGTCTTAGCGCCCGAGTTGTCATGATCAAAATAATAATAAAGCCCTTCGCTCTCTAACCAGCGCTGTACAAAATCCAGACTCGTCTCTTGGTATTGACACACGAAAGTTCGCTGGCGGTACTGCGTTGGGTTCATCAGAGAGATCTGATAATCGAGAGAGGTTAGATTATTGGCCTTTAAGACGGTTTCGATAATCTGAGGGATGGTCTGTTCGTTGCCATAGACTTCATTTGTTTTCGTTAAGGACAATTGCCACAGACTTGGTACGAGTACGGCTCGATATATTGCAGAGCCCCTCAGTGGGTTACCTTGTTCGAGCTCAGACAATATGCCGTGGTACGGTATCTCTTTGCTGCCATCAATCGATAAAATTGTGAGTGTTGCCGGCTTACCCAGCATCTTGGTGAAGTCAAGTTCTTTCGACGAGCTAATGAGCGTCAACTCAAATCGAAAAGGCTTTGAAAGGCTCTCCGTGCCCTGAAGGCTTGCGACGTCGAGCTTGGCTGACCCCTGTCCGTCAGAGGTAAACGTGAAACGCGGTTTGTTACCCAATGATTCTGTCTTTGAATCTGCCATGTTTGCGCTTAAAGATAGATTAAAAAAGTGCGGCTTGGCGGCCTTTGTATGCAGAGGTCGGTGAGGGCGTTAGGGTTTTGTAGTCGCTGCAGGCACAATTTCATTTACGGGTCGACCCTGCGCGTTGATCGCTACGCTTGCCCCCGGATCATACTTGACCAAGGCTGTCTGAGTTTTGCCATTAAATCGGTAGCTTACGCGATAGTAAGAGAGCGCTTTGTAAACGAGCGGTGCAGGCTCGCAGGCTGACTCGACGTAGAATTTTTGCGAGGCAATGTAGCTGCCAGGCTTGGGCGGCGAGAGCATCGGATTGGCCGGTACAAGCATCTGTGTGACGAAAAAGGCAGCGCCTCCGGTTAGCAGGATGGTTGGTATTACCAGGGCTCCAGAAGCAATCGAGGCCACATGGGCGCTAAGCGGTACGCCGCCAATCAGGCCGGCTCCTCCGGCTAGGCTGGCGATCCAGTTTTTTTCCCACCATGTTTTTTCGTCTTCTTCACGCTGGGCAATTTGTTGCGCCGTCAGGATGGTTTGTCTGCAGACGTCTGGGTTGTTGAAACTTTTTAAGACTTCACTGGTGACTGAGATGACAGGTACGGTCAAGACGGTTGAGTCAACGCCATCACCCGCGCCCCATGCGACATGCTGCGGTGCAGCATATATGCATATTGACCACACTAAATGGATCGCTCGTCGCCTGAAATTTAAAACTTCTAGTCGAAAGTTTGGACTCACGCTAAACTCCATTTATATTATTTTTTTCATAATGTTATAACTGTTATCTCAGGTAGTGTTTTAGAATTATGATTGGAATTCAATGCTGAGTCGAGTTATTCGTTGTGCACTAATTGGCTGCTGTTTGGTGGCACTGGCGGCTCTGTCGGGCTGTTCGTGGCTAAATTCTGCTCTGGGCGGTAATACCCCTAAAGAGGCAAAGGCCGAGGTCGAGTGGCCTTTTGAGACTGATGCGATTCTTGTGGACTTAGTCTCCGATCTTGACCTTAACTTTTATTCTAATCAATCACATACCGTCGTGCTAGGTGTGTTCCAGACGTCAGACCAAAAAGCGTTTGTCGACCTTCTTGCTAAGCCCGATGCCGTGATGAAGGTGCTCGTGGGTGGCAAGACGTCCCCCGAAGTTGTGCAACTGAATCGCTATGTGGTGAGTCCCGGGAAGAAAACCACTCTGAAGATCGACCGAGTCCAAGGCGCTAAGTTTGTTGGCTTCGTGGCCGGGTACTACCAACTCAAGCCGGTTCAAGCCGCTCGTCTCTTCAGAATTCCTCTCAATATCGAAACCTCAGGGGTTTTGACCACAACGTATAAAGCCGAGCCAGCAATACTGGCTCTAAGACTCTTTTTGGGCAGTGATCGAATCGTAAACGCAGAGGTTCTGACCTACGATTTTGAGAAGAAAGTGATTAAGGAAACCGTTCCACTCGGCGCGGTAAAGCCAGAAATCAATTTGGATGGCCAGGTAACGCAAGCGAAAGGAAGCGCTGATGCTGCGCTCAAGTTAATCGATTAGACAAGGTGAGAGTTGATGGATTTCAGAACGGGAACCTACTGGCATCAGGGCATGTTTTTGCAGCCCCAGCACTTTCAGCGCCTTGAGCAGACTCAACAGTTCTACCGAAAGCCATTGTACGAGGCCGCGAGCCCTCACTTTTGGGGAATAGGTCATCTAGAGTTGGCGCCCGAAGCGCTAAACGGGCGCACGGTTGAAGTGCGCTCGGCGCGTGTGATCTTTCAAGATCACACGTACCTCGAATTCCCCGGCAACGCTGTGGTCAGTGCCCGTTCGTTTGAGCAAATCTGGACGTCGACCGACACACCGCTTGATGTCTATCTTGGTCTGAAAAAACTATCGATGGTTGCACCGAATGTTACGGTGGTCGACTCGCTGAACGAGGCAGCAACCGTCACGTCCCGTATGGTCAGCCAGGGGGATGCGCACCAAATGCCCGACCTCTATGGCTCGGGGCCGTCGGCCAATATGCCAACCGTACTTTTTGCACCGAAGATTTTTTTTGGTCCTGAAATAGAAACGTTGGGCGACTACGACCTGATCCCGATTGCGCAGTTAGTCAGGGATATCGATACGATTCGTGTCCTGCCCCAATCGGTGCCACCAAGTTATGCGTTGTCGGGGTCGCGGCTACTTCACGACGTGCTCAACGACATCCGCGACGATATGACGGGGCGGTTGCGTCAAATTACTGAGTACAAAATACCGCGCGACATGCAACGCCAAGAGTTGGACCCCGACTACTTGATTTTGTTGCAAGCCGTGCAAGCCTTGAACCGGTTGGTGCCGTTGGCGGTCCACTTGGCAGAGACTGAACAGATTCATCCTTGGACGGTGTACGGTTTTTTGAGAATGTGTGTGGGCGAACTTAGTACCTTCTCGGATCGAACAGATGTCATGGGGCGCCAGGGGGATAAAGACGAGGGCATGCCGCGTTATGACCATTTAAACCTAGGTCCGTGTTTTTTGGCAGCGCGAAAACTAATCAGCCAACTACTGAGCGAAATCTCAGTTGGGCCCGAGTTTTATGCCTACCTTGAACCAAGAGGCGACTTCCTTGTGGGCGTTTTGCCTAGCGAATTTTTTGCGACGCGTAACCGCTTCTACTTGGTGACAAAGACCGGTTCTAACAACGATCGACTTTCGCAAGATTTTGTTAAAACCGTTCGCATAGCCTCGCCAAGTCAACTCCCCTCATTAATTGATTTAGCGTTGCCAGGCATTGATTTGATCGAGGTGCTGACGCCGCCACAAGGTTTACCACAACGTCCAAATACACGGTATTACCGCATCGAGCAGATGGCGCAAGCCTGGGAGGCGGTAGAGCAAGAGGGCGAATTGGCGATGTTTTGGGCGCAGGCTCCTGAAGATTTGCGCGTCGAAGTCGTTGTGCTCAGAGGGTGATATGAGGCTGTCAGATTTTTTTATGCCGCTCATTGCGTTTGTTCGTTCATACGAGCATGCGCACGCCAACTCGCCGCAAGAGGTCGCCCAAACGCTGGATGCCATGGTTCAGCAGGCACGAACCGAAGCGGTGAACGCGGGCGTAGATGTCGAGCTATTTCAGCAAGGATTATTTCCTATTGCGGCCTGGGCCGATGAGCGTATTGCGCGCCTGAAGGTGTGGACGTCGCCGATGGCGTGGCAGCCGCATTTGTTGCAACGCCGGTACTTTAAAACCTCGCTTGCTGGAAGAGAGTTTTTTGAACGCCTCTCTGCCTTGGGCGATCAAGACGCGCCCGTTCGCGAAATCTATCTATTGTGCTTGTGCATGGGTTTCATCGGTCGCTATTCGGAGGCCTCGGATGCAGCGACCCTGTCAACATTGAAGTTAGGGCAGTACCAAGCGATTTTAGATGTCATGGGCATTTCGGATGATGCAGGCTCGTTGCCAATATTTCCGATGGCCTATCGCGCCGACGGTCGTGTGAAAAAAAATCGAACACCACTCCTGCTGAATTGGCCAAAGCTCACGACGATAGCGTTGATTGTGATCCCGATTCTGTTAATGGTAGGGCTGGCCTTGGTGTTGAATGCAGAACTTGATCATTCGGTACGACAGTTTAGACAGTCGATTCATCTATGAAAATAGTTCTGAACGTTTTGGTGAAACTGGTATTGCTGATCGGCCTGCTACTGGTCAGTTGGGCGGTCGTCTTATATCAAGGCTGGCCAGTGTGGGCGACGTTCGCGCTCGCAGCCATTGTGGTCGCGACCGTGCTCTTGTTTCGTCTGGGGCGCAGAATATGGATTACACGGCGCTCTCGCTACAAACTCGCGCAATCTGAAGGTGCTGCGCGTCGTAATGCCGGCAACCCAATCCTGTTTGACTTGGTGGATAAGTGGAAGGGCTCGGTCGATTTGCTACGCAAGTCGAGTTTAAAGCGCTTTGGCAATCCCTTACGTGTCTTGCCTTGGTACTTGGTGGTGGGCGAATCGGGTTCTGGCAAAACTACGGCGATCACTCGCACGCGCTTAGCCTCAGTTGTAAAAAATATTGCTCAGTCTGCCCCAATCATTCAAACAAGTAATTTTGATTGGTGGTTTTTCAGTAAAGCGATTGTGATCGATACAGCCGGGCGCTACGTATCGCCTCAGTCAGCCGAGTCTGATCAAATTGAATGGGAAAAACTGCTAGAACTACTGGCGCGTTCGAGACCTAAAGATGGTCTGGATGGTCTGGTTGTGGTGATCGATGCTGAACGTTTATTACAAAATGACACAGAAGAACTGCAGCAACGAGGGCGCGTGCTACGCGAACGGATCGATCAACTGATACGTTTGTTTGACAAGCGTTTTCCGATCTACGTATTGATTACAAAGTCCGATTTGATCCCGGGATTTACCCAATGGGCCGATACTCTGTCTGCAGATCAGCTTGAGCAGGCGATGGGATATCTGGGTAACGCGAAGCAGGGCGATGGCTCTGAAAGCGACTTTTTGGATAGGGCGTTCGCGTCCATTACAGATTGTTTGAAGCACTTGCGCCTTGGCATGGGGGTCAAAGGGGTTGAACTTACTTCAGAAGTTCTGTTGTTCCCAAATGAAGTTCAACGTGTGCGCGCTGGTCTACAGCAATTTCTGTCAGCTTGCGTCGGCAATAACCCATACCTTGAACAGCCGCTATTACGGGGTGTCTTCTTTGCGAGCGGCAGGCAAGCGGGTACAAGCGTAGCGGGTATCCTAAGCGAGGTGCTGCGTCCGACGCCAGTGAAACCATCGGCCGACCAGGGGCTGTTTTTACATGATTTCTTTGGCAGTATTTTGCCTCGGGATCGAGGTACTTTTTTACCAACACAGATTGTGAACCGCTGGAATCAGGTCACCCGCAATTTGGCATGGGTGTCCTGGTTCGCAGTCAATATCGCCGTGATAAGTTTTTTGTTGTTGTCCTACGCAGCGACCAAGTCAACCCTGAATCAAATTGAGGCGTCATTTCCGGCGATTGATGCGCACGCCCAAGTTGATGCGCAGTACTCTCGCCAAAGACTTTCAGCAATGCTTGAGATCGTTGATCTGTTGCTTGACCAAGAGCAGGGGTGGAACACCCAGTGGTTGGCGTTTAGTGACGAGGTAAGTGGTCTACAAAACGATATCAAAGTCGCGTTCGTTGCAGGGATGAAAAGGCTTTTTGCGCGAGACAGTGTTGTTGATAAACGAATCTCGGACATATTGGCCCAACCTGAAGCTTCAATTTACCCAGAGATGGTATTGGGGCTTGTGAGGTATTACAACAAGAGTATCGCCGGATTACGCGGGGCAAGCTATGATGAATTGCTAGCGATGCCGGCGGTACCAACAAAGGCTTTGCGTGCCTTAGACTCGGTGTTGAGCCCTGATGTGATCGCTGGATATGATCGTTTGATTAGCGCCTATTTTGCTTGGTCTCAAAACGGCGATCCCGAGATTGTTGCAGAGGCGAAGCGCGACTTTCAATCGCTCACTGAGGTCGTCTTCGCGCCGGGAAAAATGGGATGGCTGTTGACTTGGGCAGACGATCAGCCTGATGCCGTACCAGTAACGTTGACCGAGTTTTGGGTGCCTGATTCAGTCAGCGTTAAGGGGCCTCAGGTTCGACCTGCATTCACCTACGCCGGTCAGCTGCGCATCGAAGGTTTTTTAGATGAGCTCGCGACAGTATTTGATGATTCTGCGCAGTTTGCTGAGAAGCGAGAAAGCTTTGAAAACTGGTATAAAGCCGAGCGCATTGGTGCTTGGCACACCTTTGCTTCAAAGTTTTCAGAAGGTGAAAACCTGTTAGTGAACGAGCCCGTTTGGAGGGCAGCAGTTCGGCGTGCGAATAGTGCCAATAGCCCTTACTACACATTGATCCGTCGCTTAGAGCGTGAGTTTAGTGAGGTACCACGCGACGAATTGCCAAGCTGGCTGCAGTTTTCTCGCGACTTCACGTCGTTTCGGGCTGAAGCGCAAAAAAATGCAAGTTTAACGAGCCGCACGGCTACCGTCGTTGGAGTTATTAACCAAATTGGCGGGCGAGCCCTTAAAGATTCTGTTGGTACAGGGTCGCTCACGCCGGCCTCAAGCCAAATGACTCAAGCGCTGGGCACGATTGATGCTTACAAGAAATTTATTACGGGGTTTGATACCGCAGTTGCTGCGGCAATAGAAGGCGAGGGAAGTTCTTCGCAAATGGCTGCAGATTTCTTTTCTTATGGGTTGGATCCCTCAACTAAACTCTCGACGCTTCGGACTTTACAAGAGACCTTTTTTGAGTTTCGCAGGCGTTCGGGCTTCGACAGCCCTGACGATGCAGTGTTGTGGCCCTTAGTGGGCGGACCCTTACAACTTTTGATTCGATATATCACTGAGCAGGCATCCTGTGGCTTGCAAAAAGACTGGGAGAAAAGCGTGCTCTGGCGCTTGCAAACAGCCGTGACTGCGAAAGAAAGTAGCGAACAGTTATTTGGACCGCAGGGGACTGTTTGGATGTTTGCGGGGGGGCCCTCTAAGCCGTTTTTACAACAAAAAAGTACTGAGTTTCAGGCTGTGACAGCGATTGCGGATATGAATAATGCTTCATATAAATTTCCGTTTACACAGGAATTTATTCCGTTCTTGAACCAATCTGTTGGCTTGAGGGTGGGGCAGCTGGTGAAAGATCAGCGTGCTGAAAATGCCAAGGGAAAGTCGGTCAAGCTGACGATTGCAGGAAAACCGATTGGCGTGAATGTGAGTGCGAAAGTCAAGCCCTTTGCCGCCATATTGACCTTGCAGTGTGCCAACGAAGAAATTATTTTAAATAACTTTAATATCCAGACTAGCGACACGATCACGTGGTCGCCTGACCTTTGTGGCGACGTTTCCTTGCAAATCAAAATTGATAATTTGCTGCTGACTCGCCGTTATCCTGGGGTTTTGGGGTTAGCGCGATTCATCGAAGAGTTTCAAGATGGTGAGCGTCTTTTCACGCCTGAAGATTTTCCGGCTTTAAAAGAGCAACTCGACGAGCAAGAGGTTCGCAGTGTGACCGTACGCTATGACTTCACAGGCCAGCAGGCCTTATTAAAGTTGGCAGAAGACTACAGCCATCTTACTGAAGCCACAATGGCGACGGCCTCGGCCGGCACGATCGCTCGTAACAAGTTTGGTGTGCCTGATCGGATTGGTCAATGTTGGACCGCTGGCCGGCCAGTTGCCCCGTACATGGACGTCCCCAAAATTATTGAGCAACGCGTGGCTCAGGCTGTGGGGATCTCTCCCTCTGCTTCCACGACGGTTGCGTTGCCCGTGGTTGCCTCGCCTGCGACTCCAGTTACGCAAACCGCGCCAGCGGTGGCAGCTGTCGCACCTGTACCAGCTAACACCACAATTGTCACTGCTGCGGTGAATGCGGCAGAGGGAACGTCCCCCCAATGGGATAAGCATGTGGTTGTAGCAGGCGATACCTTATCGAAGTTGGCGTTGAAATATAAAACAAGCGTCAAGGTCATCCAGACCTTGAATCACCTGAGCAACACCACGATTAAAGTGGGCGACACATTAAAAATCCCGACCAAATGACTAGGTCAACAGTTCTTGTTGAATAACAAAGCAATTTTTAGTTATTTTTTTGCAAAAAGCTCATCGTAAATGCAAATATAGACGTTTGTTGTTGTTATAGTTGACGCGTACGCCCTCTGGTGAACACTAGCTTCAAATACAGCCTGCAACTCACATCTGTATCTTTTATCTCTAGTTGTTCGGAGCACGGCGGGTACCTTTGCTCAGTAAGCGGGCTTTTCGATTCATTTCAGGAGAAATATTATGGCCAGTGCAGGTTCAGTAGCACCTAAAGAGCGAATTAATATTACATACAAGCCTGCCACGGGTGATGCACAGGCAGAAGTCGAATTGCCGCTCAAGTTATTGGTGGTGGGTGATTACACTCAACGCGCTGATGATCGCCCTGTTGAAGAGCGTGCACCGATTAATGTCGACAAAGATAATTTTCAAGAGGTGCTCAAGGCGCAGAAATTGTCGCTCAATCTTAGCGTGCCTAACCGCTTGCAAAAAGAAGATTCAGACGACAGCCTTGCAGTGAGCTTGAACTTCCAGTCACTCGCTGATTTTGAGCCAGACGCGATTGTCGAGAAAGTCCCTGAACTTAAAAGCATCCTCGAGCTTCGCGAGGCATTGAAATCCCTGAAGGGCCCACTGGGCAACATTCCTGACTTCCGTAAAAAGCTGCAGTCTCTTGTGACTGACGAAGGAAGTCGGGCGAAGCTTTTGGCAGAGCTTGGCTTAGACAAAAAGTAATCCATTAAAACTTTAAAGCACACAAAAAAGCGAGAATTTCGATGAGTGAAGAACAAGCAAAAGCTCAAGGCGCGGCGGCCGGCGCGGCTGAGTCGGGCTCTTTGATCGATCAGTTGCTAGAGACCAGCAAGATTCGTCCTGGTGACGACTCCTACGCAATTACTAAGCAGGGTATTGAGTCTTTCATTGGCACCTTACTAGATCCCGAGCGCTCGACTGACCGAATCACGGCAGCGCTGGCTGATGAACTGATCGCTGAACTTGATAAAAAACTCAGCCGTCAGGTGGATCAGGTGTTGCACGATCCCGCGTTTCAAAAGCTCGAGTCCGCATGGCGTTCACTGAAGTTTCTGGTCGACCGCACAGATTTTCGCGAAAACGTAAAAATCCAACTGATGAACGTCTCAAAAGACGATTTATTGAGTGACTTTCAAGACTCGCCAGAGATTACAAAATCAGGCTTGTACAAAAGTGTGTACACGGCTGAGTATGGCCAGTTTGGTGGTCAGCCTTTTGGCGCGATCGTATCAAACTACGAGTTTGGACCTGGTACACAAGACGTCGCGCTACTACAGTACGTAGCGAGTGTCGCAGCGATGGCACACGCGCCATTTATCGGCGGCGTTAGTGCTTCGTTCTTTGGTCTCGATGACTACGCAAAGCTGCCAGATTTAAAGGATTTGTCTGGCATTTTCGAAAGCCCCACCTACACAAAATGGCGTGGCTTCCGTGAAAGTGATGATGCCCGAAATGTAGCGCTTGTGATGCCGCATTTCTTGTTGCGCACGCCTTACGGTGTAGATACCGTACCTGCGAAAAAATTCGCTTACAACGAAGACGTGAGCGGCGGCAATAGCAGCTTTATGTGGGGCAATGCAGCGTTTGCGTTTGCTTCGCGCTTGACTGCAAGCTTTGCACAGTACCGTTGGGCAGCGAATATCATCGGACCTCAGGGCGGTGGTGCGGTTGAGAACTTGCCGATCTATAACTACGAAGCGATGGGCGAGATCCAAACCAAGATTCCAACTGAAGTGTTGATCTCTGAGCGTCGTGAATTTGAGTTGGCAGAGCAAGGTTTTATTGCTTTGGCGATGCGTAAAAATAGCGATAACGCTGCGTTCTTTTCGGCCAACTCATGCCAGAAACCCAAGTTTTTTGGCAACTCAAAAGAGGGTAAAGAAGCTGAGACCAACTACAAACTTGGTACGCAGCTGCCGTACATCTTTGTGGTGAATCGTCTGGCGCATTACATCAAGGTGCTGCAGCGTGAAAACATTGGTACCTGGAAAGAGCGCGGCGACCTTGAAACTGAACTCAACAATTGGATTCGTCAATATGTTGCAGACATGGACGCTCCAGGCCCTGAGGTTCGTAGCCGCCGCCCCCTTCGCTCTGCGGTGATCGAGGTCAGTGATGTCGAGGGCGATCCCGGTTGGTATCGTGTCTCTATGCGTGTCCGTCCACATTTCAAGTACATGGGCGCGTCTTTCACCCTGTCATTAGTCGGAAAACTCGACAAGAGCTAGAGGTTTGGTTGCAGCGTATCCCTGAAAGTTTACGCTGCCGACCCAATTACTTTGCTTTATTCAACCAGTTAATGTTTTACCCAAAAATAACCAGGAGTTAAGAATGCCAACCCCAATGTTTTTAACCGTAACAGGTAATACTCAGGGCAATATCGAAGGAAGCTGCACGATCAAAGGGCATGAAAAAACCATGCTCATTCAGGCTGTCGAGCACATGATTGAAATCCCCAAGTCACCGCAAACTGGCTTGCCAACAGGCAAGCGTGTTCATGGTGCTTTAACGTTAACTAAAGAGCTCGATAAGGCTTCACCTAAGCTGTTTCAGGCGTTGACTTCTGGCGAGCAGTTAAGCGACGTAAAGCTGTCTTACTACCGAATTTCACCTGCTGGTAAAGAAGAGCTCTATTACACAACTGAGCTCAAGAATGCCATCATTACCCATATCCGTACTTGGGTGCCAAACTGTTTAGATCCGCTGCAAAGAACAATGGGTCACATGGAAGATATTGCCTTTACCTACGAGACCATCATCGATACCTGGACGCCTGATGGCATCGAGGCGCAAGACTCATGGAATGCTCCAAAAACCTAAGTCTTTGACTGATCGGGATACTTGAGTGGTTAAAGAAAGACTGCTTGAAAGGCTGAGTCGACAAGAGTTACCCAATCTATACGATCGGCGTACTCCTGAAGACTTGGTCAAAGCATCTATTCAACGCTATCTTTCTCGGCTGCTCAATGTGCGTCGTGGTTCAGTGCCGGTTGATGCCGACTACGGACTGCCAGACATGTCAAACATTGCCGGTTCGTTTGCCGTTGGCTATGTCAGTGACATACAGCGTGAAATTCTTATTCAGATCGACCGCTACGAAAAGCGATTGATGAATCCAACGATTCAACAGGTTGTTGAAGAGCGTGAAGTTATCACGTTG
The DNA here is from genome assembly GCA_937952975.1 of uncultured Alcaligenaceae bacterium. Taxonomy (GTDB): domain Bacteria; phylum Pseudomonadota; class Gammaproteobacteria; order Burkholderiales; family Burkholderiaceae_B; genus Zwartia. The sequence continues at coordinate 113,322 of CALFXX010000159.1, read as the reverse complement.
AAGTTTATTCTGACGGGACAGATTGATCTTAGCGTCGGCTCAACAGAAGTTACAAAAGAGTTCTCAATGTTTTTGCGGATCGACTCTGCCGGACAAGTCAGAGTGGAACTAGCGCATGGCCTTTGATCAGATTTATGCCGCCGAGCTAGCAAGGTTACATAGCTTAGGGCAAGAGTTCGCTAACGAAAATCCGACGATTGCCTCGTATTTATCGGGCGGCAGCGGTGACCCGGATGTCGAACGATTGTTGCAGGGCTTTGCCTTTTTAACGGCAATGGTTCGCCAAAAGATGGACGACGAGTTGCCCGAGTTTATTGGTGACGTGGTCTCTTTAGTTGGCCCCGATCTTATCAACCCATTGCCAGCGGCTGTAGTACTCGCACTCAGTGCAAGCGGCAAATTGCCAGATGGTTATGACGTCAAGGCCGACACGCCCTTCGCTTCGCTGCCCGTGCAAGAGACTGCATGTCAGTTTTCAACTTCTTGGCCGCTTGCGATACAGCCGATTAAATTAACTGCGGTTAACCTGCAGGCGTTGAGCAGACATCGTTCAAGCCTGACGGTTGAGCTTGAGATCTTGGGGCAGCCTCTGAATCAGTGGTCTGGACAGTCTCTTGCGCTTTACTTGTCAGGGCCTTACCCAGAGGCGACTACGCTTTTAATGGCGTTCAGGCAGCACCTTAGACAAGTCACTGTACGCAGCGCAGGCCAAACAGGTGATGAGCAGCCACTATCATTAACATTTAGTGGCTTAGATGCTTCGAAGCATCTGTTCGCCACAAATCGATCGATTGCGCCGCATCTGCAATGGATTCGGGAAGTCTTGGCATTTCCAGAGCGCGCTTTCTTTTTTCAAATCCAAGGCTTTGAAGGCTGGAGCACTCGCGGCAGTGGTCGAGAATTTACGATTGAATTCGAGTTGGATTTACCAACGGCAAAGTTGCCCAAACCAACTTTGTCGCATTTCACGCTCAATGCGGTACCGGCTGTCAATTTGTTTGAAGCCTTTGCGAATCCGATCGAGGTGACGCACCTAAAAGAGAGTTACAGGTTAGAACCGATGGGTTACGAGCCCGGACGGGCAGTCGTACATGATGTGCTGACGGTGACTGGTCGAGTACAGGGGCAATCCGAAGAAAAATATTACATGCCGACGACCGACTTGTTGGTTGAAGATGACGCATTGAAGTACCAAGTTATTGCCAGTGATAGCGTGAAGCGAAGTGCGTTCGAACAGCATATTCGATTGCCATTTAATAAGCAGCTCGATCTTGCAAGGCGCGAAACCCTATCAATCAAAATGCGGTGTACGAATGGCCGCTTGCCAGAGAGTCTGCGACTTGGTGATATTTCGCTGCGTACGACCGCATCGCCCGAAAAAGTCACAGTGACAAACGTGACGCTTCCAACGGGCTGGTCGTTGCCGGCGCTTGGGGTCGACGCGATGTGGAAAGTTGTCGCCCATGCGCGACTAAATTTGCAGGCCTTTGCTGAAATCGAAACTCTCAAAGAATTGTTGTCAGTGTATCTGCCAGAGGGAGGCGGTGACCCGGGGCGTCTGACGGCAGCGCGCCGTCGCATTGCCGGAATCGAAGAGGTCACCCTGACCAGCGACTCTCGTCTGGTTCGCGGCAGTCTTGTGCGTGGTTATATTATTCGTCTCAAACTTAGGCTTGACTATTATGCAAGCGCCGGTGATCTCATGCTGTTTGGTGAGTTACTGTCACCATTTTTTGCTGGACTCGTCGGAATAAATTCGTTTATCACACTTGTGGTAGCAGACCCTGTAAGCGGAGAGCAGTTCGAATGGCCCACGTTGCTGGCACCGGACTTGATGCTGTAGAGGCATTTTTTAGTAAAAATTACGCGCAACTGGATTTTTTTCAGATGGCGCGTTTGCTCTCGCATGCACTGCAACAAGAATCGCTCGCACAAGGTCATGAGACCTCGCCAGCAGAGTGGGAGTCTCGTTTAGCCGCTGTGCTGAGGGTTCGTCCCACATTATCATTAGCCTTTCCAGAACACGACATCGCGAGTATTCAAAAGCGACCCGACGGGAAAATCCAAGTCGAAGCTGGTTTTTTTGGTTTGTACGGTGTGACCTCACCGCTGCCATACTTCTACACTGAAGGCTTGATGCAAGCGAGCCAGCAAGGGCGAACCAGCGCGCGTGGTTTGTTAGACATGTTTCACTACGCCGCTTATCCCTTGTTGATCAAAGCATGGACTCGGCATCGCAATTTGACCGGGTTGCAGCAGGGCATGACCGAGCGTCAGCAGACACGTCAGACGAGTTGGGTTGGGTTGGTCGGTCAAGCGACGCGCAAGCGTTTTGACCAATGGCCGCGAATCACACATCTCGCCCCCTTGCTGTCGACCATCCATCGCTCGGCGAGCGGTCTACAAGCCCTTGTCAATTGCATTGTTCGTTCTGGCGCGACAAAAGTGTATCCGTGTGCACCTACCCGTACGCGGGTGCCCTCGGCAGCGCGCTTATGCCTTGGGCGTGCCTCGCATCAGCTGGGTACCCAAGCGGTATTGGGCGATACCTTGATTGATCGCAGAAACAATGTATCCATTCTGTTGCGGGATCAAGCAGTCGCTGATATCGAAGCTGTCGTGCCAGGTGGGAAACTCTATCCACTCTTGACACAATCGCTGCAACTGTTTGCGCAGGATAATTTACGTATTCGTTTTAAGGTAGAGCGTCAACCAACCCCTAAGCCGCTAGGACTAGCGAAATTAGGTCTTGGTGCATCACTTGGGCATGCACGTCAAACAGGTAGTTTTTCATATTTTGTTAATTAATCCAGACGAACAGTGAAACATCGACTGGTTGTCGAGTCGTATCAAGGAGAGAGCAATGCAGGTAGTTGAATTCGCACCGCTAGTCAGCAGGCTGAATACGAGTTGTCGTGGTGCACTAGAAAATGCTGCCGGTACTTGTTTAAGCCGCACACATTATGAGATCACGGTAGAGCATCTGATGGCTCGCCTGCTTGAAGATCCGATGGGCGACGTTCAGCTCATACTTAAACAAGCTGGCATCGACCCGGGCCGTGTGATGCGGGCTTTGGATCAAACCATTGAGTCCTTTAAAACAGGCAACGGTGGTAAGCCACAGTTTTCACCGCTCTTGCCAGAGTTATTTGCCGATGGTTGGTTGATTGCATCGGTTGAATTATTTGAAAACCGTATTCGTTCGGGGGCGCTATTTGCCGCCTTTGTCTCGCGCTTGTCTTTTTACGGAATCGACTCGTACACCAAGTTGCTTGATGGATTAAACAAAGAAAAAGTAATGGGTCTGCTGGGGCAGGTCGCTGCAACCTCGCGTGAAGCTGGCGAATCCGGACCAATGGGTAACGAGACGGGTTCGGGTGCTGGCGCCGCTGCGCAAGGTGATAAAGCGGGTAGTGCTTTACAAAGATTTTGCGAAGACTTCACTGCCAAAGCCAGAGCTGGCAAGATTGATCCCGTGTTTGGGCGTGACCCTGAAATCCGCCAGATGGTTGATATTCTGGCGCGACGCCGTAAAAACAATCCTATTTGTGTGGGAGATCCTGGCGTCGGTAAAACGGCTGTCATTGAGGGCCTGGCCGTCCGCGTGATCGAAGGTGATGTCCCCGATATTTTGAAAGACGTCACGATTTTAGGTCTGGACATGGGGGCGCTAGAAGCTGGCGCAGGTGTTAAAGGTGAATTCGAAAATCGTTTGCGCGGTGTGATCAACGAAATCAAAGCTTCGACCAAACCTATCTTGTTGTTTATCGACGAAGCGCATACGCTGATTGGTGCCGGTGGCTCTGCCGGAACGAACGATGCCGCTAATCTTTTAAAGCCTGCACTTGCGCGTGGCGAGTTAAGAACGATTGCCGCTACCACCTGGAGCGAGTACAAAAAATACTTTGAAAAAGATCCAGCGTTGGCGCGTCGGTTTGAGTTGGTGAAACTAGACGAGCCCTCAGTCGAAATGACGGTGCAGATTTTGCGTGGTTTGAAATCGCGTTACGAAGAGGTGCATCAGGTGATCGTGCGCGACGATGCCTTGCATGCAGCTGCAGAGCTTTCGCATCGCTACATCACTGGCCGTCAGTTGCCTGATAAAGCAATTGATTTGTTCGATACTGCTTGCGCGCGCATCAAAGTGAATCTGTCATCAAAACCAGATTTTATTGAAGACCGCGAGCGTAAGTTGCAAATGCTCGAGCGCGAAAAACTCGGTTTATTACGCGACCAAGATAACGGTGTCGGTGTTGATCTTGAGCGCTTAGCAGCAATTGCTGCAGAGCAAGAGAGCATCACCGAAACCTTGGCAGGTTTGCAAGCTCGCTTTGACCAAGAGTTGCAAGCGGCGCGCAGCGTAGTGAGTTTGCGCCAAGAACGCGCGCAGCTTAAGAAGGGAGCCGCTGTGTCGGCGGACGCTACGCAAGAGGCGTCCGACCAAACTGCAACACCGCGCACGCTCGACCAAGTCGAGCAAGAGATCCGCGCAGCGGAAGCTGTACTTGCGGAGCTCCAAAGCAAAGAAAAGCTCGTCTTTATTGAAGTGGCGCCGGATACCATCGCCAAGGTCGTGTCAGACCGCACGGGCGTACCACTGGGCAAAATGATGCGTGACCACGCTGCGAGTGCCTTGGCGCTCGAGCAATCTTTAGAGGCCAGAATTAAAGGCCAAGGTCACGCCATCGCTGCGATCTCTGAGGTGTTGAAATCAGCGAGTTCAGGCCTGCGTGATCCAGATCAGCCAATGGGTGTGTTTTTGCTGGCGGGCCCCTCGGGTACTGGTAAAACCGAAACCGCGTTATCGGTGGCGGACATGATGTTTGGTGGTGAGCAATCGATTGTCACCATCAACATGAGTGAATTTCAAGAGAAGCACACCGTGAGTCGCTTAGTGGGTTCGCCTCCAGGCTACGTTGGTTATGGCGAGGGCGGTGTGCTTACCGAGGCGGTACGTCAACGCCCCTACACCGTTGTGCTGCTTGATGAAGTTGAAAAGGCGCATCTCGATGTCGTCAATTTGTTTTATCAGGTGTTTGACAAAGGGATTTTGTCTGACGGTGAAGGGCGTGAAATTAACTTCAGAAATACGGTTGTATTTTTGACGTCAAACCTAGCCCTGGATGTCATCACTGAGCTGTGTTCTGGCGACGAGCGACCTGACCCTTCAGTGGTGATGTCGGCAGTGCGTCCCATCTTGTCCAATCACTTCAAGCCTGCATTGTTGGCGCGTATGACTGTGATCCCTTTCTACACCTTACCCAAAGATGCGTTGCGCGGCATCGTTGACCTTAAGCTCAAAAAGGTCATCAACCGTATGGCTGCAAACAACAAAATTGCGCTTGAAATTACAACGCCCGCGCGCGACGCCATCACAGCGCGTTGTACCGAAGTTGAAACCGGCGCACGAAACATCGACTTTATCCTGAAAGGTACGGTCTTGCCTCTGCTTTCAAATAGCTTGCTCGAGAGCATGGCAAAAAATACCAATCCCGCGACGGCGAAATTGGATGTTGATGCTGCCGGCGAATTCGTCGCGACTTTTTCTTAAGGACGAGACATGGCAGACAAGTGCGCGTGGGTGATTGCGTGGGGTGAGGGGGTTGATCCGGCCGCTCAACTCATTGCAGGCGCGGCTCGACAATATGGCCTGAATGTGAAAGGTCAGCATTGGCCTGAAAAAGAAAAGCAGGCGTGGCTGGCATCGGCCAAAGAGGCGGCCGATGCGCAGGCTGCGGTCATCTTGCTTGTGACCACGCATACCGTGTATGCCCAGCCCGAAAATCGCCGAGCGTTGGCGCTGTTTCGCTTGCTGTTGCAAAGCTTGTTGAATCGACAAGTGGACGGTGTCGTGTTGCTGCAAGGCCCACCCTTTGCTGAACCGCCCGCAGAACTGTTTGGCACCGCGGTGTTGGGTGACTGGATGGTAGTGGGACCGACCGATAAGTGGGTCGCTCGAGCGGTTGCACGGGCTCACGCTCCGGCCAAGTCATCATTACCCTTGCGACTCTCGGTGTATGCCGAAGAGCGCTTAGGTGTTTGGCTTGAGTTGCGCCCTCAGACGTCCGAGGCGTTGCAGGGTTTTATTGCTGGCGTATCTGGCCCGGGGGCTGACATTACCTTTCATGCCGTAGGTCTAAGCGGTCGCTTGCCTGATAAGTCGGTCAACGAATATGAGTTGCGTGGTCTAAAGTTTGAAACCGAAGGGGCTGCGTTTAATGCTTGGGGCTTACAAAATAAAATCACACCAGAACAAAGTTATTTTATTCGTCTAGAGGGTGAGCCTGACGTACTAGCGTTTGGCGCCTTACCTAGCGGCGAAATCTCGGAGCTTGAATTTGTTAGATTGGCGTAAAGGTATTGCTGCTGCCGCTTTGACGATGGTTGCAACCGCAAACCTGAGAATTCTCATTGGATAGAACATGGCCGACTCAACACTAGGCTGGTATGCCTTTAATCCTGTTATTTCTCAGCAGACTAATTTTCAAGTTGCCGCCATCGATGGCGTTGAGCGCTTGGGGGGCCTTTACTATTTTGACATTGATGTAGTGTCGCCTAGTTTTGATTTAGATTTGTCGGAGTTCGTCGGTACGTCGGCAGCTTTGAGCATGCAGCCATGGAATGGACCGTTACGTTTTTTTCATGGGGTCGTGACCGCCGCCGAGATGGTGGATACGATTGCCGAGGATAAAGCGCTGTACCGAATGCGCCTTGAGCCGCGTTTGTCAATGCTTCGTCAGACAGTTTTGAACCTGGCGTACCTTGATTCAGTCAATGGACTCGCTTTATCCGATCTTGTGCAGCAGGTATTGAATCGTCAGGGGCTTGAACTCGGGCAGGACTACCAACTGCAGCTAGGCACGCCGATCACTCGCCGCAGTTTTGTGATGCAATATCGCGAGACTGATTTGGATTTTCTGACCAGATGGCTAGAGTTTGAGGGTGCTTTTTATTACTTTAAGCAAGGCGACGCGCAAGGCCAAGAGTCTATCGTCTTTATTGATGATATTTCAGCTTTGCCGCCAAACACGCTCGATTTGAAATATCGACCAGGTGGCGGTGTCAGCATGGATCAGTACGCGACCGCTTTGACGAAGTTTGGCGAAGCCCGTAAGGCGATTCCACAGACGGTCGCTTTGCTCAATTACGACTATCGACATGCGCAAGATTTGGTCGAGACAACCAGCGATGTGCGCTCGCCGTCATGGGGCCAAGTATTTAACTACGGTGACGATTTGCGCAATAACGCTCAGGCCAATTCCTATGCGCGGCTGCGCGCACAGGCGCTTGATACGCAGGCTCAAGTTTTTAGAGGTCAGACATTTGCATCGAACCTGACGGTTGGGGCGACGATCTCAGTAGCAGGTCATCCGCGAAACGCCTTTAATAACAAATTTATAATTACTCAAGTCCGCCATCGCGGGACTCAGGCAGGATTTGGGTTGTCCGCTTCTGACCCTGATGGGCGCCCCCGAGATCAAAATTACTACTTTGCTGAATTTGAAGCGATTGCGGCGCAGCAGCCCTTTCGGCTTGCCTTACAGACTCCACGGCCGAGGGTGTCTGGTTACTTACCTGCGCAAATTGACTCTGATGATGGGCATACCGCAGCGCTGGATCAATACGGACGCTATAAGGTGCAACTTTTGTATGACGCTGCAGCGCACGATACGATGAAGGGGTCGGCTTGGGTGCGTTTGGCTGCGCCTTATCAAGGGCCAGGCCAAACCGGTGACACGGGTATTCATTTTCCGCTGTCACGCGGAACGGAAATCATGCTCGCATTCATGGACGGGGATCCTGATCAGCCAGCAATTGTCGGGGTTTTAAATAATTCTCTGTATCCGTCAACAGTGAACAACGCAAATAACACATTGAACCGGATCGTCAGTCGGCTTGGCAACGAATTGCACATGGACGATACAGTTCAAACCCCCGGCATTCGTATGCAAACTTCCAACGGCAACGGAGCGGTGCTATTGGGTGCTTTTGGGGGGCAATTTGGTCGGAACGCCGCAAGCGGTAAGCAAAACAGCCGTTGAGTTCAACGATGCAAGAAGAAAATCGAAAAAAAGGGAACGGTCGCGATGTTTGCAAATAATATGATGGTGATGAATATGGGGTTCCCGGACGTTTGCTTAGACGGACCTGTCCCAATACCTTTTCCTAATATCTCCGAAACGGAAATGGCATTGCCGACAGCGCCAAATATTTTAGTTGAGTACACCCCTATCCAAACGCTTTTATCCTGGGTGATGATGTCAGAAGGTGACGTCGGGTTAGGCGTTGCCAGTGGCATGTGTATGGGCCCTACGATACCGCTAGTGGGTTCATTTACCGTATTGTCGGAAGCGATGCCTACAACGCGTTTGACCAGTATGAATCTGCAAAACTTGTCTAATTGCCCTGGAATGACTTTAGTACCCGGGCAATTCACACTTTTATTACTTGCGCCTTGAGGCGTTAGTTCACTCAATTTTGGGCGCATCTCAATATGAATTTTTCTAAACCTATTTACTGGCGGCAGGGCATTTTTTTGCAGCCACAGCATTTCCAGTACGGCGACGCTTATCAGCAAGAGGCTCGCTCCAGGCTGCTGAGATATACGCATTTAAACGGCGGGGGCGTTGTATCTGTGTCGCTTTCTGAGAGTCGGCTTGAGGCCGGCTTCTTAGCGTGTAGTGATCTGCAAGCGTTGATGCCCGATGGCCAATGGGTAGACATTCGACTAAACGCCCGGCTCGCTGACCGTGATGTTCGTGCGTTGAAAGGCTCTGATGGTGTTTATCCAGTCGCGGTGGGGATGCTCAACCTGAGCCCTGGGGAACCTGCGGTGTCCGCTAAGGGTTTAGATGGTCGATTTGAAACAGTTGAATATAGTGAAGAATTGCCTGACTTGTTCGATGACACACCGGATTTAGAAATTGAGAGGCTTTGGTTTAAGTTGCGTTACCTGGTGGGCGACGAAATTCAGGCAGCGCAAGGTATGACGATATTGCCTTTGGCCCGTCTCACTGTTGAGGCTGGCGTCATGAGCTTTGATAGCCAATACTCGCCGGCGACGCTGGTCGTTGACGAAGCCTCTATACTTGCCAAGCGAATTCGACTGATTGTTGAGGTGCTTGAGGCTCGAAGTGCTCGGTTGGCCGAAATGACGCGTCCGTGGCGAATGGACGGCGAACCTGTAGCCCCAGATTGGTTGCGTGACCGGATGGTGCACGCGGAGGTCAGTCAGGCGCTTGCTGAACTTGAACATCGCTCGCGAGTGCAGTTGCCACCTGAAAGATTATTTGAGTCGTTGCTCGTGTTGTGTAGAAGGTTGTCGGCTGTCGGCGGTATCAAATGTCCAAATTTGCCTATTTGGGATCGCGACAACTCGTATTTTGCCTTTGATCGGGTTGGGGATATTGCGGTGGGGTTACTCGAACAATTGCGCAGTGGCCCCGATAGCGTTTCACTATTTAAATTGCGCGAAGGATGGCTTGAGGCACAGGTGCCCTCTACAACACGTGTAGGCGAGCATTCTGTTTATCTGGTTTTGCAGCAGGTGACCGAAACGCAATTGCTGCAGGCGTCTCCAGCTAAGCTTGCCTCTCTGACCAGAATTGAAACCGTAGTCAGTCGAGCCTTGCCTGGTGTCGCTCTGACCAGAGTTGAAAGGGTTCCCTATGGGTTGGGCGACTCGACCGATACTGCGGTTTGGCGTATTGACCCCAGCGATACTATCTGGAAAGAGGCGAACACCAGCGGCACAGTCTGTTTGCATTGGCTTGGCCTGCCCAAGAATGCGCGGGCGATGTTGGTTTACTTTCGAGCATAATGTCCCCGCGTATAAACAATGAATGAGGATCTGAGAATGTCTCGATCAATGCAGCGAGCAGTGCCCTGGTTGAGATTGTGTCGGGGTACATTTGAGGGGTTGGTGTTAGTTTGGCTGCTATCAGGTTGCTCCTCGGTCAACTCAATGCTTGGGGGTAACAGTTCCAAAGAAGCGATGGCAGACCTTAAATACACGGCTGATCCTCGCGGGCTACGCATGGATATTCATGCAAGTAAAAATCTCAACTCAGTCAGCGGCACTCCCCACACTGTTGCGTTAGCAGTGATACAGGGCAATAACCCCAAGGCGATACTCAAGCTCTCGACAAATACCGCTGAACTCGATCAGTTGCTATCGGGGGTACCCTCGACCGATCCCGCGATCATATCGGTCGATCGTTTTGTGGTTCAGCCGGGTGCCATCGATTCGCTCGTCTTAGCGCGTCGTCAAGAGGCGCAAGTCGTTTTGGTGTATGCCGGCTACTACAACTCGCCTGTGACTCAGCGTGTCCGAATTCTTGAGGTGCCCATTTTTGTCGATCAATCAGGTATCTTAGTGAAGACGCACACTGCGACGCCAGCGGCCATGAATATGTCGCTGGTGCTCTCTGAGGTGATGATCGAAGAGTTAAGCTTACTGGGACCAACCCCCTTTGTTTTTCCAAACCCAGACAACAATATGTTGAAAGGTGGGCGTCCAACGGTTGATCCGAGTGACGGTAAGGTGTTGCAATTATGAGTGCCAGTGAACTTGGGGTTTATCACGATCGGGCGCGATTTTGCCAGCCCTACGTTGAATTTATGACACAAGTGGTGACGCTGCTTGGTGCCCGTAAACTCAGCTCAAGTGCCTTGGGTGCACAGTTGCGCCGACAGATCGAGCGCGTCAAAACCTATAGCCTTGAGGCGCGTCAGGCGCCTGCAGCTGTTAATGAGGCGACCTTTGCGGTGTGCGCTTGGGCCGATGAGCAGATCATGAATGCGCAGTGGGAGGGCGTGTCTGAGGGTTGGTCTCAAACGTTGTTGCAGATGGAATACTTTAAAACCAATCTTGCAGGCGAGCTGTTTTTTGACCGGCTGGATAACTTGTCGGACGAGGCATTGCCCGCGCAGAGTGTCTATGCGCTGTGCTTAGCCAATGGTTTTAAGGGTAAGTATGTCTTTAACCTCTCGGTTCAAGAACTTGAGTTACGTCGCCAAGAGGCGATGAATAACGCGTTGATGGAAGTTGGGCTGATTCACCCTGACGCTCACACGTTTCCGAGTATTACAGAGCTATCGACTCAGCGAGCAGAGCCACCTCGGAATTGGCGTCGGTATTTGCCTATTGGCTTATCTTTGCTTTTGCTGGTCTTATTGGCAATTATTCTGAATAGCCTGTTGCAACTAAACGTCGCTTTGGTATTAGCGAGATGGCTTTAATAGAAAATTAATAAAAAAATCATCTAGTTATAGCTTTATTCTGATAGAGTTTCTAGCATCGAAATAGTTTTTGCGGCGTTCGTACGCACTGATGCTTAAAAAAATACTAAATTTTTTACTAATTGCTTTGTTGCTAACAGTACTGTTGGCGGTCGGCTGGGCATGCCAGATTTTGCTGGGCTGGCCGGCAGGCAGCATGTGGCTTTGGCCGCTCGTGCCTGTTGTGCTGTGGTTCACAGTGGCTTTGGCTCGTCGATATTACGTTCGGTTCAGGGCGCAGCGCAGATTGCGGACCCGACCACAGCAAGAACAAGCGCAAGAGCCTGATCAAGAGTGGGTTGCGCAAGTACGTTCATTTATGTCTGTGACGCAGGGTCTGGATAAAAGCCCACTCGGCGATCATCGTGTGCATTTTGTTTTAGGCCTGAGTGGCTCTGGAAAAAGCACCTTATTGCAACAAGCCGCGTCCGGCAGCTACTTGGATCGCTCTTTAGTGAGCCCTACGTTAACACCGACACAGTCCTGTCAGCTGTCCTTTCTGTCGACGGCGATTGCAATCGAAATTTCCGGACAGCATATCGATCCTGAGCAAGATGTATTGACCTGTGATGCTGGCTGGAAAAAATTATTAAATAGTATGACCGCCGACGTATCGCCTTCTCAGTGTGCAGGCGTGATTGTGTGTTTAAGCGTCGATCAACTTAAAACGCAACTGATTGGTCATACACACGCAGGCCTGCAGTTAGCGCGTCAGCGCATTAACGATCTGATGGAACTTGCCAGACGCCGGCTGCCAGTCTATGTGATGTTGACTCATGCCGACGAGCTCGATGGAGTCGAGCAATTGCTTTCGCATTTGCCCGCAGAGCTACTCTCTCAACCGGCCGGCGCTTTGTTGCCTTATCAGTCTGTTTTGGCAACAGGCTACGTTCGTCGCTCAATCGATGAGCTCGCGAGATATATGCCATGGCTCGCGCTACGCGCGACAACCCAAGGTGGGCATGCAGGGCAATCCGGGTTGCTTGCCGCGCGCGATATTCGTAATCTGCAGGCGCCGCTTGAAACTGCACTCATGTCCTTGTTTGGTAGCTCTGCTTACCATGAGCCGCCTCTTTATCGTGGCTTGTTTTTGTCTGGCTGGCACTCGCAAGCGGGTCGTATGGGTACCGCTCGAAGCGCGGCCGACACCGAGTTGGTCTTTGGCCCAGGAGTCTTCGAACAGGTGTTGGGTCATGACCGCGCCTTTCAGCCCTTATCGACTTACGAAAATCTTCGAAAAAAAAGAACTCGTCTGGCTTGGACCGGCTATTACGCTGCGGTGAGTTTGACCGTTGTTTGGTTAGTGTGCGGCTACGTCAATGAATCGACGCAGTTAGATGCGTTAGGTCAGTTCAAATTGGCCAAAATCTCTAAAGGGGACAACGCTGAAAAATATGCTCACCATATTTTGGCGACCAAACCACAGATAAATTGGCTCAACGAGCAGGCTGAAAATAGTTGGAATTTTCTTTTGCCATTTTCGAGCTTGTCGAACGCATTAGAGGACGAATTAAAAAGTAATTTTGTGCAGATCTATGAGCGTTATCAAGTTGACATCATCAATCAGCGATTTTTTGCTGCACTTGACTCAAATATGAGAGATTCTGGCCTGTATCACGGTCTGGCCATTGACTACATGATTCATCGAATCTCGTTGACGTTAGCTGCGAGTAATCGGGAGTCGATGCATAGTTTGCGTCAAATCGACGAGCCGATAGCGAGTCCAAGTCAGGTGTTAGTACCTGAGCTGAGTAAGTTTCACGCTAAAGCGGTTGATGAACTCTACCTCTATTACGCAGCGTGGGATAGCGTCGACAATTTGCATAGGCGGCTCAGTGACTTAAAAACAGGTCTTTCAAATGTTTCGCAGCGAGATCGAAGTTTGTCATGGCTGTTTGATTGGGTTGTAAACCAGCCGAGTGTGAGTGACGTGAATTTGAGTGACTACTGGAATCCAACGGGTACGCCCTCTGTTACTAAGGTGAGTGGTGCTTACACCCTCGCGGGCTATCAGGCAATCGCTGCTTTTCTTGCGAAAGTTAATGCGGTGCAGGTTTTGCGTGAAATCTATCAGTCAAAAGAAATGGCCTTTTGGGAAAACTATAATATCCAGCGCGAAGTTGCCTGGAAAAACTTCATGTTGCAGTTTCCTAATGGGCGTGACTTACTTAAAACAGAAACGGACTGGATTGATCTCCTGACAACGTTCAATAGTCAAGCGAGTCCTTTTGTTCGGATTGAAGAACGCCTACTTCAAGAATTTCCAGAAGAAAACCGACCTCTGCGCCCAAATTGGATTGCATCGGTCGAAGTCTTAAGATCAATCCGTAAGGCTGCTAGCAACACCTCTATCATTGGTAGCGTTGCAAGCAAGCTTGATACAGTGCAATCCTCGGCACCGCTTTTACTGTCTGCGCAAAGTGGGCGAGCGGCCGTCACCTCTGCGACGGTACAAACTGAAAAAAACCTAATGAGTGCCGGTAAGTTATACGGGGTCTTTAATCAGGCCTTAGCTAAGGCCGTGAGCGAAGCGGTTTCGGCACCGGGTAAGGCGGCGACCTTAGCCAGTGACTTCAGTGTGCTCGGGCGCGATCCAACGGTCAAAGACTCGAGTTTGCGCGATGCTTTTAATGCGATGAAGCGTCTGCAAGATGCCTTGGGATCACGCGACCAACCCGCCAACGAGCCTGTATGGGCGTTGTTGCGTGGCGAGCTTGTTACCACGGCTGCATATGCCTACCTGAACGCGGCATGCACCATGCAGGCTGAATGGGAGAGTCAGGTTTTAGCTGCTACACAATTAGCCACAGATGATGCCGCGTTTTATGACAAAGTCATGGGTTCTGATGGGGTCTTGTGGCCTTATTTAGATAAGACGGCCAAGCCTTTTTTGAGTCAAAGTGCCTCGGGGTATGTTAAAGCCGCCTCCTTTAACTGGGTCTTGCCTTGGGATGCTGAGTTTTTAAGTTTTATCAATCGTGCCGCAGCTGAAAAGCGGGCCCGCGATGCGGCAACAAAAAAGGCCGAACTACAGGCCAAACTGGATGAGACGCGCGCAGCCGCTAGAAGTAAATTTATTGACGCCAGACTGGCACAAATTGATTCGGATGCTGCTAAATTCAATCAGACAGCTTTTAATGTTGGGGTGGCGTCGTTTCCGCTAAAAGCTAACGCCGACGCTACGATTCAACCCTATGGCGCGGGTTTGACACTTAATTGTGCCAAGGCACCGCAACGCCTGACGCAACTTAATTTTTCGACCTCGCAGGTATTTAACTGGAGCGCCACCACGTGCGGCGACAGCGAGTTAAAGATCTTTGTCGACAACATGACCTTGGTCGCGCGCTGGAGCGGCGAATTTGGTTTTGAGCGGTTTTTACGCGATTTTAGAGACGGGAAAAAGACCTTTGTCCCTGCGGATTTTCCTGATCAGAAAGAGGCGCTCGTTGCCTTGGATATTAAAAAAATTGACGTCGTGTTTAAGATATCCGATGGTGCAGTGTTGCAAGAGGCTGTCGCCAAGTATGAGTCGGAGGTCGCTGAACGAAGCGCGCTCGTCGCTGAAAAGCTTGCGCTAGAGCAGGCACAGGCGGCGCGCACCGAGAAAAGCCTCACTAGCCAGATCAATGGGTTGTCTTCAAAGTCAGAGAAACCCGTGCTACCCTCAAAATCTGTGACTTGTACGCTCTGAGGTTTGTTTATGGCAATCGATTTTGAGGCACTGCTGCTCCCCATTTCTAATGAAAGCCCTGGCGGTGCGGAGTCGCGTGAAACGCCGCAATACGAGGTGGTTTTTGCCGAGATTGAGCGTTTAACAAGCCCCTCTGCTGATCGTCAGCCAGACTGGCTCAAGGTTGAAGCCCAATCCACTGAGTTATTAAAAACGATATCTAAAGATTTCATGGTCGCGTCGTGGTTGTCGGCGGCTTGGGTTGAGAAATCCGGCATTGACGGTTTGTCCGCTGGTTTGGGATTGTTCGCAGGTTTGCTAAAAACCTACTGGGAGACCGGCTTTCCGTCCATTAAGAGATTGCGCGGGCGGCGCAACGCGATCGTCTGGTGGACGGATCGGGTCACTGCGTGGCTCAGCACCGCAACGCCGGCACCGTTGCCGGTTGACGCGCACGATTTGTTGGTTGAGCGTATTCAAGGAATCGATCGTACATTCGCTGAAGTTGACCCCGAGGCGCCCTCGCTGAACGAACTGGTCAATCTGATTAAGCGGCTTGATGTCCTTGAACCCGCTGCCGCGCCTGCCTCTGCAGTGGCACAAGACTCTTCGCAGACCTCCTCTGGGGCGCAGGGGCAGCAGGCAACTGCTTCTTCAGGTGTAATCGGATCAAATTCGGCAGCGAATACGTCCACCTCAACGATTGCACCAACAGGCCCGCAGCTTGGCGACTTAAGCAAAGTCGCAAACGTTGACGATTTGGTGGCTGCCTTAGATTCAGTCTTTGCTTACTTGGGGGATGCAAGCCAAAAGCTCGTTGAGCTTGATCCCTATAATCCGCTCGCTATCGGCTTGAATCGTTTCGGTGCACGTGGTGCCTTGTTAAGCTTGCCACAAGCGCAAGGGCAGACCACGCTGATTGCGCCCCCACCGATGGCCGAGATGCAATCGTTTCAAACGGTGTGCGATGCGGGCAACCCTCAGGGGGTCGCAGGATTTTGTGAGGGGCGCTTGGCGACCTATCCTTTCTGGCTCGACCTTGATCGACAGTCTGCGATTGCCTATGGCGCAATGGGGCCTGCGGCTGCGACGATGCGGTCCGCTGTGATCGATGAGGTTTTAGCGCTGGTTAAGCGTTTGCCTGGGATTGAAAAGCTTACTTTTTCGGACGGTACCCCTTTTGCGGACGAGGCCACTAAAGCATGGATTGCGACCTGCCAGGCCGAGCGTCTGGGCGGCGGCGCGACGGATAAATTTTCTGAAGTAAAGAAACAGGCCAACGAAAATGTGGGCTCGGGTGATTCTGACGCAGCCGTTGCTGGGCTACAAGACTTTCTATCCAACACGCGCTCGGGGCGCGATCAGTTTCGCGCCCGAGTAGCGTTGGCTGAACTCGCGCTCGGTCTGAAAAAAGACGTAGATGTGCAGCCGTTGATTGATCCATTGCTGGATGAGTGCGAGCGCTTAAACCTGATGTACTGGGAGCCAGAACTGGCCTTACTGGCCTGGAGTTTGAAGCTTCGCGCTGCGCGTGCAGTCGCCAAGCAGTTAGAAGATACTGCGGATCTTGAAAAAATAGCCGCGAGTCAAAACGTGGTGCAGGTGGCGTTGAAAAAAGTCTCGATGCTTGATTTTGGTGAGGCGATGCGCCAGGTGTAGTTGAGGTTGTCGTGTATTGGGCTAAGGCAAGTCTCGGGTAGACTAGGCACTGTCTTTAAATTTGCGACACGGAGCCGTCAGTCATGAGCACACCCTCTTCTAAACCGCGCGTTGCCGTCATCGGCACCGGTGGAACCATCTCATCAATCTCTTTTGATAGTCTGGATGTACTTGACTATCCCGACGTCGGTCGCAAAATTAAACCCGCTGAAATCGTTGAGCGCACGCCAGAGCTTGCACGCTTTGCTGAGCTGGTGCCAATAAATTTTCGAGAAGTTGGCAGCACTGCCATTGGTCCCGCCGATTGGCTTGAATTACTAAAGCTGATTCATGCCACTGAGGCGCAGAGCGGTGGTTTTGATGGCTACGTCATTTTGCACGGCACCTCGACGCTCGAAGAGACGGCCTATTTTTTGAATCTAACGTTGAAAATCAAAGCAACGGTTGTGCTGGTTGGTGCGCAACGCCCGCCTAGTGCCGTGAGTTCAGAGGGGCCAATGAATCTGCTTGCCGCGGTACGCACGGCGATTGACCCAAAAGCTAAAGGGCTGGGCGTATTGGTGGTTTTAAATGACGAGATTCAAGCTGCTCGTGAGGTCACCAAAGTGTCAACTTATCGTGTCAATACCTTCAGAACGCCAGACTTTGGTGTGCTGGGTCAGGTTGACGGAGATCAGGTTGTGATTTATCGCCATCCGGTACGCAAGCATACGATTGACACGATATTTGATGTTGCAGGGCTAAAAGAGCTGCCCCGAGTTGATATTGTTTACGCTTATGCCGGTGCGGATGATGTCGCAATCGAGGCCTATGTGGCTGCCGGAGCTCGCGGTTTAGTTTCGGCCGGTTTGCCCCCTGGCATCGCGCCATTGCTCCAAAACGCGGCTTTTGAACGCACGGTGTCAAAGGGCGTCATTGTGGTGCAGGCAAGCAGAGGTGGTGCGGGTAGGGTCGCACGAAGAAAATATCTACGCGACCAGCACATGGTTGCCGCTGACAATTTAAATGCTCAAAAGTGCCGGATCTTGCTCATGTTGGCATTGACTGTGACGCAGGATCCTGAGGTGGTGCAGTCTTATTTTGATCAGTATTAGCAACTCGCCCGTTTGGTTGCTCTTAGCGCTTGCAAAACAAAAACCGCAATAAAAAACGCAGCGAACATGCTGCGTTTTTTATTTCAAAATCAGACGATGCTATCGCAGCTTTTGCAAGATCAAGCGGCTAACGCAAACTTGTTTTCTAAGACATTCCCTAAAATACGTGATGTCGCAGGCCGGCCTAAAAAGGCGGTGCGCCCTAAGATGTCGCCACGCTTAAGGTCTTTGCTATCTGCCTTGACGATATAGCCGCAAACCTTATTTGCTTTTTCAATTTTCAGAAAAGGCTCGCGCCCAGTCACACGCACGCTACTGACCATTTTGTCGACGAGTTGGTCATCCCACTGATTGCTTTGATAGTTCTCAGTTTCAATATTTTTTTTGATGTAACTTAAAAAACGATCGACGGCCTCGCGCAAAGGTTGATCGGCTCGTTTTTCGTTGATGGCGGCAGGTTGTTGGGTGGCCACGATATTCTCCGTGAAAGCAATAACGTTATTAAGCTAGCAAAAGGACGCAATCGACGCAGTGTGTAAACGAACACGAAAACGTGATTTTCTTTTTGCGCGCATTGCGCTGAACAACGCAACGATTAGATATATTTGAAAGCTTACGCTGATTAAATTAGAAATCAATCATGGAAAGCACTAAAAACAAGCTGTCAAGAAAAAAAACTCTTGAAAATTGCTTTCAAACAAGCCAATCGTGCACCCAATACCCGCTTCTTGCAAAGTTTGATTAGGCGGACGTGACGACCGGCGGTTTAGGTTCTTTGACGCGCAACCGGTGCCACAGCAAGATCACGGTGAAGGCGCCGAAGATGGCGTGTATGAGCCACACCCCAATGACAAAGCGCAATTTGCCATGAATGATCCAGCCTTGCGTGATGTTGATGAGGTTCATGTACAGCATGGCAACCAAACCAGCGATTAATAAATCGCCAGAACGACCAATGCGCGGGTTTACTGCACCTAACGGGATGGCCATCAAGGCGAGATTTAAGGCTGCGAGTGGCAAGGCTAGCCGCCACATGATCTGGCCGTACGAACTATTTTCTCGGTCGCTGATGAGCAGCGATGTTGGTCGGGATCGACGGCTTTCAAGCGTGGTTGCCCGAGCTTTTTCAAGCGACTCTTCAGCGTTTTTACTTTCAATGCGTACCCCAAACGCATCAAACTCAGCAAAGCGCATTTCAGAGGTTTCTGGTTTGAGGTCGTAGCGGTGGCCGGCGCCTAAAACGAGAAAGCGATCGCCATTGGCCTCGGCTTCAATTTTGGCTGAGGCGGAGGTAATCAAGGTTAGCCAGTCAGTGTCAATCAGACGCATAAAGACCTGACCTAAGGGGTTGTCGGTGACGCTCGTGGTGCCCTCAACAAAAAACACCCGGGCGCCTTTCTCGGTTTCTAGAAACTGACCGGGGGT
Source organism: uncultured Alcaligenaceae bacterium (assembly GCA_937952975.1). Taxonomy (GTDB): domain Bacteria; phylum Pseudomonadota; class Gammaproteobacteria; order Burkholderiales; family Burkholderiaceae_B; genus Zwartia. Next base: position 94,194 of record CALFXX010000159.1, on the reverse strand, counting down.
GATTTTTGATAGGTCAGAGCGCATTTCGAAACGCGCACGATATTCACCAATTTGCCGATTAGCCCAAGGGGTCGCGTAAAGGGTTAAAAACGAGATGAGCGCTGCGATTGGAATGGCAATCCGCAAGACTGGATTCACCCAATTGGCAAGCGATAGCCCACTTGAAAACCAGACTACCATCTCAGATTCGCGATAATTTCGCGTCACGGTCGTCAGCACACCAATAAAAATCGATACCGTTAAGATAATTGGAAGAGCAGCAATGAGGGTGAACGTGGCTAAGCCAACAACAACGTCCGAGCCAATGCGGCCGGCCGCAGCCTCACCAAGTAAGCGCACCAGCACAACGCTGAGCCACACCACGATCAACGTCGAGAGCACGACGCTAAAGTGATTTGCGATTTCTGAGACGACCGAGCGTTTAAATAGGGACATTTATTTTTGGCACCGAAACATCAAGCGCCATGACCGGTGCGAAAGCACACCACGCATCAAATTTAGCATACTGGCTTACTTTCGAGGGTTCAAGCAGTTGGGTGCTCGGCGGGATCCAAGATACACTTACCCGACTCAAGCTATTTTCATGATCCTACCCAAAAGAGAGCGAAAGTGCCCTTGCCAGACAGTATCGAACGCGAAGAAATTCATAAACGTCAGATCACCATGCGAGCGTATCGACGCGTCGATGGGCTCTACGATATCGAGGGTCGAGTGGTTGATAACAAACCAATCGAGTTTGTAGCGCCTTTGACTAACCGAGTACTTGCTCCAGGGCAACCGATACATGACTTATGGATTCGTCTGGTAATCGATGACGAATTTTTAATTCATGATGTATTTTCGTCCTCAGACTCAACCCCGTTTAGCGTTTGCAAGCAAGCACCACCGACGCTTTCGGTGCTAAAGGGCGAGCGCATTGGTGGCGGATGGGCAAAGTTAGTGCGTTCAAAATTGAAAGGGGCTGCAAGCTGTACACATTTGATGGAGTTGCTAGGCCCCATGGCGACCGCTGCATACCAAGCGTTGTGGCCTGTCGTTCGTCATCGGCCAGAGGTACTGGATGTAAATGGCCGACCAGTCAAAATCGATAGCTGCTACGCCTACGCAAGCAATCGAGAGGTCACACTACAACTTTGGCCTCAGTTTTACGACGGGCCAAAGTCTTAGAATTTGTCACGCTATACTCAAGTCAAAATATTGACACTCAGCGGCGCGCCACTTTGAACGACGCGCCGCTTTGCATATAAAACGGAGACCCTTCATGCGATCATTATTATTCGTACCTGCTGACAGCCCGCGTAAGCTCGAGAAATCACTGCAAAGCGGTGCCGATGTTTTGATTTTTGATCTTGAAGATGCCGTGTCGCCTGCCCGCAAAGAAGATGGCCGCATCGAAGTTGTTAAATTTTTGACGCAGGTCAAGGCCTCAGGGGTCAAAACACCCAAGCTCTATGTGCGGGTAAACGCCCTCACCACGGGCATGACCTTGGCTGACCTGGCAGCAGTGATGCGTTGCCGTCCCGATGGGATTGCACTGCCTAAGTCTTCTGGTGCAGCAGATGTGGCTTTGTTGGCTGCTTATCTTGAAGCCTTTGAGCAGATGTTTCCGGCAGTTGTTGGCGAAGCCGCCCAGACCGCAATCTTGCCAATCGTGACAGAAACCGCTGAAGCACTAGCAGGCTTAAACAGCTACCGTGGCGCCTCACCGCGCCTGGCCGGATTGATGTGGGGTGCCGAAGATTTGGCTGGCGATATCGGTGCGTTGACAAACAAAGATGAAGAGGCGCCAGAGCAGTGGACGTCTCCGTTTGGTCTGGTGCGCAACCTGTGCTTGTTTGCAGCGGCTGCCGCGGGCGTGCCCGCAATTGATACCGTTCCTACTGAGCTCAATAACCCTGAGGCGCTACTGCGCGAAACGCGCCGTGCCTATCGCGATGGATTTTCAGCGAAAGCGGCAATTCATCCAGGGCAGGTGCCAGTGATTAATCAAGCCATGACACCTGACGCGCAGGCTCAAGAGTGGGCTCAACGGGTGATTGCAGCCTTTGCCGCTAACACTAGCGTGGGTGTGGCCACGCTTGATGGCAAGATGCTCGATACACCACATCTTCGCTTGGCCAAAAAGATTGCCGCTGCAACGCAGCTTGCGTAAAAGGATTGTGACGATGACCGGTCCTTTGGTGGGTGTGCGTGTTGTTGATATGACCTCGATTTTGATGGGGCCCTATGCTGCACAGTTGCTAGGCGATATGGGCGCTGATGTCATTAAAGTCGAGGCGCCAGTCGGCGATATGGTGCGTGACTTAGGGCCCATGCAACATCCCCGGATGGGTTCGCTGTATCTGCATGTCAATCGTAGTAAGCGTGGTTTGGTGCTTGATTTGAAGCAGCCCGCTGGCCTTGAGGCTGTCAAAAAATTACTGGCAACGGCCGATGTGTTGCTCTATAACGTGCGCCCGCAGGCGATGGCTCGTCTGGGTTTGGGTTATGACATTGTGCAAAAAATCAACCCGCGCTTGCTCTATGTAGGCACGTTTGGTTTTGGACAAGAGGGCCCCTACGCAGCCAAGCCAGCCTTTGATGATCTGATTCAAGGTGCAATTGGCCTACCGTCCTTGATTAAGCAAGCGGGCGCAGATGTCCCACGCTATGTCCCTTCAAATATCGTGGATCGCACGGTTGGCTTATATGCGGTGACCTCGTTATGTGCTGCCTTGTTTCACCGTGAAAAAACCGGGCGCGGGCAAAAGATCGACATCCCGATGTTCGAAACAATGATTAGTCATTTGCTCAGTGACCACATCGGTGGCCAGACGTTTGACCCACCCAATGGTCCACCTGGGTACCCAAGACTGCTAGCCTCTGAGCGTCGTCCCTACAAAACGGCAGATGGCTATGTTTGTGCCGTGATTTATAGCGATAAGCAATGGGCTTCGTTTTTTAAGGCGATCGGTCGCTCAGAAATATTTGAAAATGATCCGCGCTTTTTAAACCTGACGGTACGTACCCAGCACATCAATGATTTGCAAGCGCTTGCTGCAAAAATATTTTTAGAACGTACGACTAATGACTGGCTTGAGTTGCTAGATCAGGCTGACATCCCAACGATGCCGTTGCACACGCTTGACACAATTTTTGATGATCCGCATTTAAAAGCGGTCAACATGTTTGAATGGATTGACCATCCCACAGAGGGTCGTGTGAGGCGTGTGGCTGTGCCAACAACCTGGACCGACAGCCAGCCTACACCTGGTCGCGCCGCGCCTCAGTTAGGCGAACATAGCGCTGAAATCTTAAAAGAGTTGGGATATTCAGATGCTGACATCGCGTCGCTGATTGCGCAAGGTGTGACGCTGACGGCGAAGCCTCACGCGGGCGCATAGCGTGACCATTGATTTAACCCGCTGGATCCGGCCGGGTGATGGCATCTGGTGGAACGAGTGCACGGCTGAACCCTTGACGTTGACCGAAGCACTCGTGAGTCAACGTGAGGCGCTCGGGGGCTGCTCGGTCTTTGTGGGGCCCACGTATACGTCGACACTGCAACCCGAGCACGCCGATTGGCTGTCCATGCTGAGCTACTGTGGCATTGGTGAAAATCGAAAATTACTCGAAGCCGGTGCGATGCAGTTGATTCCTAGTCATTGCTCGCAACTTCATCGGTTGCCCTCTGAGGGGGCGGCTAAAGCCGACGTGGTTTTTTTACACCTCAGCCCTGAAGGCCCGGACGGTCGGCGTAGTCTCGGGATTGCCAATGATTATCTGATCGCCGCGGCGAAACAAGCGCGGGTCGTGATTGCTGAAGTGAATCAGCAGATGCCTTGGACGTTTACGTCGCATGCGCTCGACGGGATCAAAATAGATGCAGTGGTTGAGTCAGACCGGGCATTGATTGAACTTAAGCGCAGTGCGATCTCAGAGGTCGAGAGCAATATCGCGCGACATGCTGCTCAGTTTATTGCCGACCGTTCGATTCTTGAAATGGGTGTGGGTGCAATACCCGAGTCAATTTTATCGGCACTGGTTGATCGTAAAGATTTAGGTATCCACACCGGGATGCTCGGCGATGTTGCGGTTGACTTAATCGAATGCGGAGCTGTGACCAATGCTTTTAAAACACTTGACCGTGGTCTGACGACTGCAGGTGTGTTGATGGGAACGCGGCGGTTGTACGAATTTGCCCGCCACAACGCCTTGTTAAATATCCAGCCCTTTAGCTACGTTCATACGCACGCTACGCTGGCGCAGCTGGATCAGTTTGTTGCGATCAATTCTGCGATTGAAGTTGATCTGACCGGTCAGATCGGGGCAGAAGTGATTGACGGCAAATATATTGGTGCAACGGGTGGGCAGGTGGATTTCACTCGTGGCGCGCTTGCGTCTAAGGGTGGGCGCTCGATCGTCGCGCTGCCCTCAACGGCAAAGCGCGGGCAACTTAGCCGGATTGTGGTGAATTTGCAGGGCCCTGCCACCAGCTTGCGCACGGATGCTGATGTAGTGGTGACAGAGTGGGGCAGTGCGCAGCTAAAAGGGCAGACGTTGCACGAGCGGGTCAAGCGCATGATTGCGATTGCCCACCCCGAGCACCGAGAAAGGTTGGCGCGTGAGGTGTATGAACAGGGTGTCCGCTAGGGATACGGCCTTGCATGACTGCCTTGTCGTGCGATTGGGTGCATTGCCTAACGGGTGAGCACCGTAGGGGCTTAGTCGCTTAGTTCGATGCATGCGCGTGAAGTGATTGTTATATTAGAGTTCAGACGCCGTTTGATCAAATATTGCGAGAGGCAAGTATGGATTTTTCATTTTCACAAGAGCAAGAAAGCATTCGCGAGGCGATTAGCAAAATTTGCGAACAGTTTGATGACCATTACTGGCTTGAAAAAGACCGGCACGGTGGGTTTCCGACCGAGTTGCATCAGGCACTGGCCAAAGATGGCTGGTTGGGAATTTGCATACCTGAGCAGTATGGTGGCTCGGGCTTAGGCATTACCGAAGCCTCGATCATGATGCAAACGATTAGTGAATCGGGCGCCGGCATGAGCGGTGCGTCAGCCGTGCACATGAATATTTTTGGTTTAAATCCGGTTGTGCAGTTTGGTACTGAAGAGCAAAAGCATCGCATGTTGCCACCTTTAATTTCTGGCAAAGAGCGTGCATGCTTTGCGGTGACTGAACCGAACACGGGTTTGAACACCACACAGTTAAAGGTGAAGGCCGAGCGAGTTGGCGACCATTATGTGCTGAGTGGCACCAAGGTTTGGATTTCGACGGCGCAGGTCGCCGAAAAAATGTTGATCTTGGCACGGACCACGCCGCTTGAGGAGGTGACCAAGCATACTGATGGCTTAAGTTTGTTCTATACAAATTTTGATCGTAATTTTATTCGTGTGCACGAGATCGAAAAGATGGGACGCAAAGCGGTTGATTCAAACGAATTGTTTATCGATGGCTTAAAGGTGCCTGTCGAAGATCGTATTGGTGAAGAAGGCAAGGGCTTTCATTACATTATGCATGGCATGAATGCCGAGCGTATTTTGATTGCTGCCGAGGGCGTGGGCTTAGGGCGCGTCGCCCTTAAAAAAGCGACTGAGTATGCCAAGCAACGTGTCGTGTTCGATCGCCCCATCGGTATGAATCAAGGTATTCAACATCCCCTTGCCGCGAACTGGATGGAGCTTGAGGCGGCAAACCTCATGGTGTTTCAGGCGGCTTCAATGTTTGATCGCGGCGAGCCGTGTGGCGCACAAGCTAACGCAGCGAAGTACCTGGGTGGCGAGGCTGGTTTCAATGCCTGCCAGCAAGCCGTCATGACGCATGGCGGCTTTGGCTACGCGAAGGAATACCACGTTGAGCGCTACTTGCGTGAAGTGATGATTACACGCATCGCGCCTGTTAGCCCGCAATTGATTTTGTGCTTTATCGCCGAGCGTGTGCTTGGCTTACCCAAATCCTACTAGGAGACCATCATGGCAGGTTTGTACTTTGAAGAGTTTGAAGTCGGTCAGGTGTTTAAGCATTCAATGACGCGTACCGTCACTGAAATGGATAACGTGTTGTTCTCAACACTCACCATGAACCCACAACCCTTGCATCTGGATAAAGAGTTTGCGTCTAAAACCGAGTTCGGCCAGATCTTGGTCAACAGTTTGTTTACCTTAGGCTTGGTGATTGGGATTACGGTTGGCGAAACCACGCTTGGCACAACCATCGCCAACCTTGGCATGACGGATACTCGGTTTCCGCACCCTGTGTTTTATGGCGATACGATTCATGTCGAGACAAAAATTGTCTCGAAGCGGTTGAGCAAATCGCGTAAAGACGCTGGCATCGTTGAATTTGAGCACCATGGCATCAATCAGCGTGGAGAAATCGTTTGTATTTGTGTGCGCTCGGGTTTCATGAAGTGTCGTCCTGCCTGAGGTGAAGCCGACCTTCACCAACACTAAACCCACTGATGCCACAATGGCTTTTGTGGTGTTGGTGATCTGTTTTACGTTCAATTTGCTTGGCCGCGGGATTGGTGACGCGTATGTCACCTTTCTCTTGCCCATCGAGACACAATTCGGTTGGAGCCGCTCAGAGATCTCGAGTGTGTACTCTATTTACATGCTCGCGAACGGTTTTTCGGCACCGCTCATTGGCATTATGTTCGACCGCTTGGGGCCACGTATTGTGTGTGCACTAGGGTTTGCGAGCCTTGGCTTAGGTTACATGGTCGCTGGAAACTTGACGCAACTGTGGCAGTTTCATTTGTGTGTTGGCGTAGCTGGCGGAATTGGTGTGACCTCTTTAGGGATGGTGCCTTCGCAAAGTCTGATTAGTCGCTGGTTTCCAAATAATACGAGTACTGCTATTGGCATTACCTATGCAGGGTTTGGCGCTGGCACCTTGGTGATGGTGCCCTTTGCGCAATATTTAAATGACACGGTGGGCTGGCGTAACGCGTACCATATTCTGGGCGGGATGATGTTGGTGCTCTTGCCCCTAGTGATGCTATTGCCCTGGCGCATGATTCGTGCGGGGCACGCTGATTATGCGCGTTCTCTGGGGGCAAAGCCGCTGTCAAAAAATATCTTTGCACCTCTGCGTCTGGCAATCCGTTCGCCGGGGTTTTGGGCTCTAGCTCAGGCATTTTTCTTTACGTCTGTGGTGATCTACACGGTGATGGTGCAGACGATTGCTTTTTTGGTTGAGTCAGGGTTCTCTGCGTTTGAGGCGGCAAGCGCCTTTGGCGTTGCGGGCATGCTCTCGGTGCTAGGGGTCGGCTCGTCTGGCAAGCTCGCGGATAAGTTCGGTCATCGCTTGATTGTGTCGATCACTTTTACGTGTACCTTCTTAGGGTTGACCAATTTATTGGCGATGGCATTTTTCCCATCACCCTGGTTTTTATTTGGATTTGTTGCTTTCTTTGGGATTGCGCAGGGTGCACGCGGGCCGATTATTTCAGGGCTGTGTTCAAAGTTGTTTCCCGGTCCCGGCCTGGCAACGATTTATGGCGCGCTCTATGCGTTTATGTCGGTGGGGGCCGCCGCGGGTGCGTTATTGTCGGGGTGGTTGCACGATCTGACCGGCGGCTATGCGGTGAGTATTGCTTTTTCGATGGCAAGTGTTACGTTAGCCATATCGCCTTTTTGGGTCTCGCGGGCGTTACGAAAGTTTGGTTGATCCACCCAACTCGAGAGTTTGTGATGCAACGCATACTTCAATTATTTCGTCAGCCACTGAGCAGAAAAATCTTTGCGACGTCGTCGTGGTTCAGAGCGAGCTCCCTAGTCTTGGTATGTCTTAGCTTGCTGCTGACAGGTGCTCAATCTGCGACAGCTGGGTTGGTGGATGATCTGACGGATGGGCAGCACGTCTTGTTGATGCGTCATGCTGATGCGCCGGGTGTTGGTGACCCACCTGGATATAGGCTTGACCAGTGCTCGACGCAACGTAATTTGGGCGAGGTAGGGCGCCAACAATCGGTATTGATCGGGCGATGGTTAACAGAGCAAGGCGTGAGTAGCACCAAAATTTTCAGCAGCGCCTGGTGCCGCTGCACAGAAACCGCCCGACTGTTGGCGATGGGGACGGTCACGGTCGAGCCGTCGCTCAACTCTTTTTTTGACGACATGAGTTTGGCGAAACCGCAGACTGCTGCGTTACAAAAATTCATTGCAGCTGGCTTAATGTCGCAGCCGAAACAGCCCTTGATCCTCGTGACCCATCACGTCAATATTGAGGCCTTTACTGGGCGGATCGTTGCAGTAGGCGATATGGTGTTGGTGCGCGTCAACCCCGACGGCAGTCACGCATCACATCAAGTGTTTCCTAGCCCGCGGCCCTGAAGTTGGTTAGAGGCGTGCCTTGATGGATTGCAAAATCCGGCCCTTTGTAGAGGCCATTTCGTCAAGAATTGTGTAATGGTTGAGCCCTGGCATGTTTTCAAATACTCCTGGCGCGTTAGCCTTGGCACGATATTCTGCAAATTCGATCGTTTGCGTTTGCATGGCGGGCAGCTCTGCCCCACCTACAAACAGGTCGAGAACTTTGCCGCTTAAGGCAGGCAATTTAATCGGTGAAAATCGCGTTGCAGTCGCCTGGTCTAAGTTCAGTTTGTCGTTTAGATAGCAATGGCGCATGGGCTCTAAGTCATAGATACCGCTGATTGCCGTGCCGCCGAGTACACAGGGCTCGTCAAGCGCCATCGCGGTCAAGTGACCTCCGGCCGACCAACCCGTCAGCCAAATGCCTGGGTTGCTTGAGCGACGCGCCGCAATTTTTTGGCTCAGTGCGCGCAGGCCTAAACGAATGTCTTGAACGATCTGATCCATTTTGGCTTCGGGGGCTAAGGTGTAACCCATCATTGCCACACTGATACCTGCTTCAATGAAGGCCGGTACGATAAAGGTAAAGTCAGTTTTTGCCCTGTTTTGCCAAAAACCACCATGAATGAACGCAACAACAGGGGTTTGGTCGCCCGCTGAAAAATAGTCATACGATTGGCGAGCCCCGCTGCCATACGACACATCGAGATGCGAAGAGTGTGCCGCACGAAACTCTTGACTACGTTTTCCCCAGGCCTCGATGATGCTTGCGCTATCAGAGACAGCCTTTGAGTTGTTATAGGCGTCATCGCGTTGTTCACGAGTAAGATTGGTTGACATGCTTGTGCTCGCGTAAGGTGTGAAGTCTGACGATGCTCTGCGTCTGCAGACCACCTAAAATAGTATAGTCGGTGTACCAAGTCTTTTTTATCGAATGCGCGAGACTCCAAAATCTTCGGGGCGAGGCATTCCATCATTTCTATGATTTTTCAGGATCTATCTCGTGACTGAACAAACAATCTATCTTTTTAAAGCTTTCTTCTTAGGCATCGTCGAAGGCCTGACTGAATTTTTGCCAATTTCAAGCACGGGGCACCTCATCCTCTTCGGGCATCTGATCGAATTTTCTTCAAACGAAGCCAAGGTATTTGAAGTTGTGATTCAGTTAGGTTCGATCCTGGCGGTCATGTGGATTTTCAGGGCGCGCTTGAGTCGATTGATTGTCGGGACAATACGACTCGATCCAGTCGAGGTTGCCTTTACGCGCAATTTGTTAATCGCTTTCTTGCCGTCTGCGATCGTAGGTTTATTATTTATCAAAGCGATTAAAGCCTTGTTCTTTCATCCCAGCGTTGTGGTGGTGACCTTGATCGTTGGAGGTTTTATTATGATTTGGGTCGAGCGTAATCGCCCTGCGTCGGGTGACGACCCACGCGCGAGCGCATTGACCCTCGAACAGATCAGCTGGCGCCAGGCACTGGTCGTAGGCTTGTGTCAGTGCTTAGCGATGGTGCCCGGCACCTCTCGGTCAGGCTCAACGATCATTGGCGGGATGCTGGCTGGTATTCAGCGCAAAACAGCAACTGAGTTTTCGTTTTTTCTTGCGATGCCAACGATGCTAGCGGCTGCGCTGTACGACACCTACAAGCACGCGGGCTTGCTGAGCCAACAAGATATGCTCGCGATTGCGGTAGGCTTCATCAGTGCTTTTTTGAGTGCACTGTTTGTGGTGCGCGCGGTGCTTGCGTTTGTATCGCGTCACACCTACCGCGTGTTTGCGGTGTACCGCATCGTGCTGGGCGTGGTGGTGGGTACGTGGCTGTTGTTGGGTCGCTAGAGTAACGGCCGATCCGTCGGTCGGCCACTCGAGCATACTTGCTTGCCTATTCTGCAGTGACTCCGGCCGATTGAATAATTTTCTGCCATTTTTCACTGTCGCTTTTAATCAAAGCTGTGAATTCTTCGGGCGTGTTTGACATCGGGACTAAGCCGACCTCTTGAAAACGCGCGCGCAAGGCGGGGTCTTGAATGGCTTGCTGAAGTGCGCGATTCATGCTCGCGATAATAGGTGCTGGTGTGCCAGCGGGGGCCGAGAGCCCGTACCAGTTATTAATTTCAAAATCCTTCATTCCTGCTTCGGTCATCGTGGGTACGTCTGGAAACAAAGGAAAGCGCTTGCTTGAAGCCAAGGCAATTGCTTTTAAGCGCCCCGCACGGATGTGGCTTAGCCCACCTGGGATGGTTAGAAACTCGAGTTGTGTGCGCCCAGCTACCAAGTCCACAACGGCTTGTGCGCCACCTTTGAAGGGGATGTGATTGATGCGCACGTCCGCCTGCAACCTGAAAAGCTCACCGGCTAAGTGATCGGCGCCACCCGTGCCCGATGAGCCAAAAAATACTTGATCTGGATTGGCTTTCAAGTAGGCGATCAACTCGGCGAGGTTGTTGGCCGGCACCGAGGGGTGAACCGCTAAGATCAGTGGGGCCTCCGCCATCAGCGAGACGGGTGCAAAATCTTTTTGCGCATTGAAGGGAATGTTTTTATACAGGTGCGGATTGATCGCGATGGGCCCTGCGTAGGCCATCAAAAACGTGTAGCCGTCAGGAGCGGCTTTGGCAACAAAATCGGTGCCGATATTGCCGCCACCGCCTGCCTTATTTTCAACCATCATGGTTTGACCCAACGAGGTTGTCAACAGTTGCGCGATGCTGCGTACCGTGATGTCTGAGGCGCCACCGGCGACGTAAGGGACAACGACGCGAAGGGGTTTATTTGGCCACGCATCGTTGGATTGCGCTACGCTCGGCAGGCTGATGAAGACCACCGTACTTAAAACAAGACGGGCAAGGCTGATGCAAAGAGATTTAGCGGCGTGCATAGTCGTTTCGAAATCCGATAGATGTTGTGATGCGCTCATGTTGTACAAACTCGTTTGAATGTAGCAGGCGGCTTGTCCTGCGTCTACAGACTCTCCGATGAGCCGACTGGCGGCTGCGAGCCCGAGTCTGTAAGCAGGTGATGCAGATGCGGATCCGAGGCCTGGTGACACGCCACCGCTTTGCGATTCAGCTGATTTAGTAGTAACTTCTTGCAAGTTCAAAACCTGCTGGTCACTTCGTAAGCCGATTGACCTGACTCACTCCCAAGGAAGCCTAATGCGTTTATTTAGTTATCAAGACCAAAACCAGCAAAAGCGTGTGGGCTTGTTGCGTGCCAAAGATTCAAGCGAGTTTATCGATCTTGCCGCAACCGATGCCAGCTTGCCCAAGACACTGCTTGAAGTGATTTCAACAGCGGGTGCCATGACGCGTATTGCTGAGTTAGCAAAAAGCTCAACCGCCACGATCAAAACGGTTCAAGGAATCAAGTTCATTCCGTTGGTCGATAACCCAACCAAAATTATCTGTTTGGGCCTGAACTATGCTGACCATGCCGCTGAGGGTGGGCACGCACGGCCTGAGTACCCAAGTTTCTTTATGCGTGGCCCAAGCTCAATGGTGGGGCATTTGCAGCCCATGATTCGCCCAAAGGTCTCTGACAAGTTTGACTATGAGGCCGAGCTTGCCTTCGTGGTGGGCAAACGCGCTAAGCACTTGACCGCCGCAAACGCGCTTGATTGCTTGGCTGGCTATAGTGCTTTTAATGACGGCAGTTTGCGTGACTATCAGCGTAAGTCAACGCAATGGACGATCGGTAAAAACTTCGATGCGACTGGCGGTTTTGGTCCGTGGTTGGTGACACCCGACGAGTTGCCGCGCGCAGCCGATGGCCTGCGGATTCAATCGCGCTTGAACGGCCAGGTCATGCAAGATGCCAACACCAAAAACTTTTTGTGGGGTATTGTCGAAACGCTAGTGTTGATCACCGAGTGCATGACCTTAGAGCCGGGCGATGTGGTCATCACGGGTACACCTGCCGGTGTTGGCTATGCTAGAAAACCGCCCGTCTTCATGAAGGCCGGCGACACCATCGAGATCGATATTGAAGGCGTGGGTGTCTTAAGTAATCCGATCGCTGACGAATAGTCTTAAATAAAAAAGCTCGACACGTTTAAAGGTGTCGAGCTTTTTGTTTGCCTGCAACGTTAATTCAAGTGATCCCTCAAAACGCGTTAAGGGATCACAGGGCGTTACACCACGCCTTGCTCGTAGAACTTGGCGATTTCTGCTTCTGAATAGCCGACTTCGCCCAGAACCTCAGCCGTGTGCTCGCCCCATTGTGGCGCGGTGGTGACGACGTCTGCTGGTGTACGACTCAGCACGGTTGGCAAGGTAATGAAGCCTTTTTCTTTACCGTTTTTATCTTTCACCATTTTAGAAATGTGTGATTGCTTGATGTGCTCGTCAGCAAACATTTCTGGCACGTTATAGACTGGGCCCGCAGGCACGCCTGCTTTGTTCAGGTTGTCGACCCAGTAGGCCACGGTGTTGGTGCGAAAGACTTCGTTGAGCGCTTGGTTGCACTTAGCGCGATTGACTGCGCGAGTTTTTTCGTTGGCAAAGTCAGGGTCTGCCATCCAGTCGGGGCGCTTGGCGAGTTCGCATAGACGTACCCAATTGCCTTGACCTGAAGCGCCCAAGTTAAAGACACCGTCGCTGGCTTCAAATAAGCCCATGGGGCTTGAAGTGGGATGATCGTTACCAGCCTGACCCGCGACGTCACCCTCGTTCAGATAGCGCGCTGCCTGAAAATCCATCATCGCAATTTGTGCGTGCAGTAGCGAGGCATGAACCCATTGCCCTTTGCCTGAGCGCTCGCGCTCGAGTAGTGCGGTCAAGATACCAATGCCGGCATACAAGCCTGCGCTCATGTCAGCCACGGCAAGGCCTGCGCGCACGGGGCCCTGACCGGGAATACCAGTCACTGACATCAACCCGCCCATGCCTTGCATAATCTGGTCAAAGCCAGGGCGCGACGCGTAGGGGCCTTCTTGACCATAGCCAGAGATACTAGCCAAAATAATGCGTGGATTGACCTTGGCGAGTGACTCATAGTCAACGCCCAGTTTGTTCTTGATGTCTGGACGCCAGTTTTCAACCACGACGTCAGCGGTTTTAACCAGACGCATCATGATGTCGAGTGCGCCTGGCTTTTTGAGGTTCAAGGTCATTGCCCGCTTGTTGCGGTTCAGGTTTTGAAAGTCGCCACCCTCGCGGTTGGCAGCAAACATGCCTTCGTTAGGATCCACGCCTTTGGGCGGTTCAATGCGGATCACATCTGCGCCGAAGTCGGCGAGTAGGCGCACACAGTTTGGGCCCGCGCGCACGCGAGACATATCTAGAACTTTAAGATTTGAAAGTGCTGAAGAGGCCTGAATTTTTGACATGATTTTCGATTTAGATTGAATGGCAAAGGCGGTCGGACAGATTTTTCTGTAATTTCGAGTGTACTGCCGACTTTCGAAGCCTTTTATAAGTTGCTTTCGGTGTTTTTGCAAGTGATACTGCTAGACTAGCAGCGATTAACAATGTCTAAAAAGGGGAATTTTCGTGGCAGAGTCAGGAACAGAGAAAAAAACAATCGTCGGCAGCATCATTGCCGAGAAAAAGGGTGCGATCGGTACGATCCTGATCTCGAACCCCAACAAAATGAACGCCATGTCAGTACAAATGTGGACAGACTTGCCCAAAGCGATCCGCGCGTTTGATGCCGATCCTGAAGTTCGGGTGATTGTCATTGTGGGGCAGGGCGAAAAAGCCTTTGTCTCGGGCGCTGATATTTCTCAGTTTGATACCTTGCGTAGCTCGCCAGAAACTCAGTTGGCTTACGAAGACGCGGTGTCAGATTCAATGAACGCCCCAGTCGAGTGCTCAAAGCCCGTGATTGCGCAAATTCGTGGCTTCTGCTTTGGCGGGGGCCTGGGTCTTGCCGCAGCCTGCGATATTCGCATTTGCACTGAAGATGCAACCTTCAGAATGCCTGCCGCGCGCTTAGGCTTGGGCTATGGTCATAAGGGGATCAATCGCTTTACCAACATTATTGGCTTGGCGAATGCGACAGATATTTTTGTGACGGCGCGCCGCTTTGATGCCCATGATGCCTTGCGTATGGGATTTGTATCGCGCGTGTGCAAGGGTGACGAGATCGATGCCGTGATCGCTGAATACACCAAGCTGATTGCTGAAAACGCGCCGTTAACCGTTGCGGCGAGCAAGTTCAATATTCGCCAGGTGTGTGCTCAGCCAGAAGAGCAAGACATCGAGCGAGCCGTTGCGATGGTGAAAGCATGCTTTGCCAGCGACGATTTCAAAGAAGGCCGTGCGGCGTTCTTAGAAAAACGCCCGGCGCAATTTAAAGGTCGTTAAGAAGAACCTCAGGCCTGCATGCAGGCCTGTTCTTTTACCAACAGCGCGTATTCTTCTGGGCTAACCCCCCACGCGCTTAAGACTTCTTGCGTATGCTGGCCTAGTTGCGGGGCGGCGCTAAGTGAGGGGCTGTTGGTGCCGTTAAACAAAATCGGCAAGCCCAACGAGCGCATCGAACCCCCATCCGCATTTTCAACGTCAATCACCATGTTCAACGCATGTGTTTGTGGATGATTGAGCGCTTCGGCAACATTTTGCACAGGTCCGCACGGGACACCCGCGGCTAATAATTTTTCTTCCCAGTAGGCACGCGTGTGCTTGCGCAGCACGTCGTTCATTAAGGTCTCAAGTGCAGGGCGGTTATCCAGCCGGTTTTTGCTTGAGTTAAAACGCGCATCTTCGTCCCATTGAGGCTTTTCAAGCACCTCAAGTAATTTTTTCCAGATCGTCGCGTTGCCCCCACCAATCGCGAGCTCGCCGTCGGCGCAGGCGAAGGTTTGGTAGGGGGCAATTAAAGGGTGGGCAGTGCCTAAACGTTTTGGCATCGCGCCGCTGGCAAAAAACAAGGCCGCCTGCCAGTAGAGTTGCTGCATAGAGGCCTGCAGTAACGAGGTTTGTACCCATTGCCCCTGCCCCGTGCGCAGGCGATAGATATAAGCGCTGAGCGTGCCAAGCGCAGCCAGTACACCAGAATTAATGTCAGCTGTCGGTACGCCGGGCTTGACTGAGCCGCCACCTTCTTCGCCTGTGACACTAATCAAGCCGCTAAAGGCCTGCAACACTAAATCAAAGCCGCCACGATCACTGAGCGGTCCAGTCGAACCATAGCCGCTCACAGATACGACAATCAACTTAGGATTGGCTTTGATGAGGTCTTCGGGGGCCAGACCCAGGCGCTTAAGTGCCCCCGGGCGATAGTTTTCGGTGACGACATCGGCCTGTTGAACCATCTTCAATAGGGTTTCGCGCCCGAGCTTGGATTTCAGGTTCAGTGCTACGGATTTTTTGCCGCGATTGATCATTTGGAATGACGCAGGCATCGCGTTGACAGCTCCTGCACTGCTAAACGCGCGGGCATCATCCCCACCAGGAAACTTTTCAATCTTGATGACTTCAGCCCCAAGATCGCCCAGCATGAGACCGCAAATTGGGCCCGCCATAATTTGCGACAACTCAAGGACGCGCATGCCCGCGAGCGGTTTAGTTGGATCGTGTAGGGCAGTATTCATTCGGGCTTCATTCCGGTTGACTGAACAATCTGACGCGAGATGTTGTAATCGGCATCAATGTAGTGTTTGAATTCTTGTGCGTTCATGTGTCCCACTTCACCGCCTAGGCTCGCCACTTTGGCCGTGACTGCTGGGTCGGCCAGCACTTTCATCACTGCCTGACTCAGGGTGTTGGCCTGAGCCTGGGTGGTGCCTTTGGGTGCCATGAGACCAATAAACGTGAGATGTTCAAATTTAGGCAGACCAAACTCAGCAACTGTAGGGATGGTTTCAGCGCCGGGCCAGCGCTTGCTCGATGTCACCGCCAAAGGACGAATTCTGCCTGATTTGATCAAGGGCATTGCGGCGACCAAGGACGACAGCACGACGGGGATCTGACCGCCTGCTAAGTCAGTCAGGGATGGACCCGAGCCGCGATAGGGCGCGTGGGCCAGTTTGACGCCTGCGGCCTGGTTCAGCAGCTCACCAGCGATGTGGCTGGGCGTGCCGATCCCTGCGCTGCCGTAGGTAATCGCATCAGGTCTTTTTTTGGCATCCGCCAGCAGTTGATCGAAAGACTGATACGGCGAGTTGGCGGGCACCACAATCACGCTTGGCCCCCACATCAAATCTGCAATCGGTACTAAATCGTCAATGCTGTAGCCCGCGTCTAAAAACAAGGTTGGGTTGATGGTGTGGTTATTTGCCGTGACTAGCAAGGTCATGCCGTCTGCAGGGGCTTTGGCGACGAGTTGGGTCGCCAGATTGCCACCCGCACCAGGCTTGTTTTCAACCACCGTTAAGGTGTTCAGAAGAGGACCGATTTTTTCGCTCACCATGCGTGCCATGGCGTCGGCACTGCCGCCGGGCGCCACGATCACAATGATTCTGAGTGGTCCTTCGGCGGCCTTTGCTGCAGGCCCGCCTGCAAGTAGGCCGAGTATGAAAAAGCTAACGGCCAATCTTGCAAAAGTCGCTCGCATCATTGCTCGCGCTTTGGAAACTGCATCAACAAGATCGCTGCACCGTCTTTACCCGCGGTGATAGCGGGCGCTGGTTCAGTGGGATCGACAAATATCAAGGCTTGCTTGCCACCGACATGCTCATTGAGTTGGCACTCGCCGCTCATGACCATCCAGTATTGGCCACGCCCCTGACTGGGTGCGGGGCCGGTGATGCGTTGCCCGGGTGCGGCTTGATAAAGCATCGCGCCCAAGCCATCGGCTTCAAAGGGCACGACGGTTTGCTCAAGTACCCCAGTGAGGTTTTTGGGGCCATCGGCGTCGCCCAGCAGTGCAGGAATCAAGCCCAAGCCGTGCCGGTAGTCTTTGGTGCGTCCTTTAAGGCCCTCTTTGTAATCGGGCATCCATCGCGCACCAGGATCCCAGCCATTGCGTAGGGTGTAGTACTCAACGCCGGCTTCGGCCGCATGGATCGGGGCGTAAGGGGTGAAGCCCATGGCATAGTGCACGGTCAGGCCTTCGATGGGTTTGATGCCGAACTTGCCCCCGCCCGCCACAAAGACTTGAAACTGATCCGCTTGATGATAATGGCCGGGGATCGACATATTTGCCGCTTGCTCAACCAAAAAAGCGATCGGTTCGAGTGGGGGTGGAAAGGCCTCAGGGGGACGCGCCGGTAAGCCGGTGGCCTTGCGCTCAACAGAGTTCACGCCGATACACGAGGATACGTGTGTAATCGTGCCATTTGGCAGCTTGTTGTAGTGACGGTTGGCGAGCGCGTGCTCGCGGGTGGCAAAGGATGGCATGTCGGACGATCCCTAAAAAATACAGGTGAATTATTTTGTTTGATGCAATCTTACCTGCCTGACCTGCCTGCTGTCGACAGCGAGGTCTCGATTGAGCATTTAAAGGGCCATTTCGCGCTAGACTTCGGCAAAAGATAGCTTGAAACCCTTCGGAGACTGACCACATGAAACTGATCCGCTTGTTTGCATTGGCTTGTGTTTGCCTCGGGGCTGCAGTTTTACCCGCGCTTGGTCAGGCTCAGGGCTCCTACCCTGATAAGCCACTTTCAATGTGGATTGGGTTTCCGCCTGGCACTTCAACCGATTCGGTTGGCCGAATCTTGGCCGACAAGATGAGCAAGGATCTTGGTCAGCCGATCATTATTAAAAACAAACCGGGAGTTGGGGGTACGCTCGCACCTGCTGAGGTGGCGAAGTCTCAACCAGATGGTTACACCTTGCTGTTGAGTGCGACAGCGCCGATGGGCACGGCGGCCCATCTGATGAAAAACCTGCCTTATTCGCCTTTAACGGATTTTGCCCCAATCGGGCAATCGTCTTGGTTGCCATTTTTGCTGGTCAGCAATAAAACCAAAGGGCTCGATACGTTTGAAAAATATATTGCCTACGCCAAAGCGAATCCAGACGCCTTGACGTACGCCTCGATTGGCAATGGCACTACCAGCCATTTAGTGATGCTACTTCTGATGCAAAAAGCCGGTGTGAAGATGGTGCACGTACCCTACCAAGGCAGTACGCAATCGCAGGCCGATGTGATCGGCGGTAATGTAGATGCCACCTTTGACACGATGGTGTCGGTGTACCCGCATGTGGTTTCTGGGCGTCTGAACGCACTGGCTGTGAGTACGACCAAGCGCACGGCGATGGACCCTTCAGTGCCCACAATCGAAGAAAAAGGTCTTGGCAACTTTAACCTCGGCGCGTGGATTGGTATGTTTGCGGTAAAAAATACGCCGCAGCCGGTGATCGACAAGCTACATGGCGCTTTGAATCGTGCCTTGGCTGACCCCGAAACCGAACGCAAGCTCGTGGCCTTGGGTACTGAAGTCGTCAGCAGCCAAACCCCTGCACAGTTTGGTCAGTTTGTTGCCGACAATTACAAACTCTGGGGCGAGATGGTTCAGATCTCGGGGCTTGAAAAGAAATAGCCTCGCAGTCACGCTATGATATTTTTAGATCGTTTAGTATCCAACCGTTTTACTGATTCTGGAGTTTTCATGTTGTTCCAAAAAGCAGTGCGTTTTTTTATGTTGTTTAGCACCATCGCCGCGGTTTGTTTTTCAACCCAGTTGCGCGCTGAAGACCGCGTGACGCTTGAGCGCGCCTCACAGGCAGCCTTAAATTCTTTGATCGCCCAAAATACTGCAGCACGCGAGCTGAGTAAAAGCGCCGTTGCCATTCTGGTTTTTCCAGATGTTAAAAAAGCTGGTTTTGTCGTGGGCGGTCAGTTTGGCGAGGGTGTCTTGTGGCGTGGTGGCAAAGCGGCGGCTTTCTACAACACGGGTGGTGCGTCGTATGGATTTCAGGCTGGTGTGCAAGAGTATGGCTACGCCATGTTCTTCATGAAAGAAAGTGCCTTGAAAGCGCTTGATTCGACTCAAGGCTTTGAAGTGGGTGTTGGCCCAAGCATTGTGGTGATGGATCAGGGCAAAGGTGTGACGCACACCACCACGACGATGCAAGATGATATCTATGCTTTTATCTTTAATCAAAAAGGTTTGATGGCGGGCATTGGTATTCAGGGTAACAAGATCACCAAGATCACGAAGTGAGTGTGTGCAAAGTGAATACTTGGCTTCAGCCGCCTTTTGTTAACCCGAATGGTTTGCGGTGACAGCGCCTTTACTGAAATTGCCTCCGTTACCTGTTGGTCGGCATTATCGTTTTCATACGATGGCCAAACCTTCGGGTGCCGAATGCAATATCGATTGCGATTACTGTTTTTATCTGCATAAGACAGAGCTGCTTGAGCAGCCCAAGCATGCGCGGATGGATGCCGCTACGCTTGAGCAATATGTACGGCAATACATTGAAAGTCAAACCGGTGAACAAGTTGTTTTTTCTTGGCAAGGGGGCGAGCCCACCTTGCTTGGCTTGCCGTTTTATCAGCAAGTGGTCGCTTTGCAAAATAAGTACGCAAAGCCCAAGCAAAAAATAGAAAACGATCTACAAACAAATGGCATCGCGCTTGATGCTGACTGGGTTCGGTTTTTAAAGCAAAATAATTTTCATGTGGGCTTATCGATAGATGGCCCGCGTGAGTTGCACGATGTCTATCGTAAAACCAACAACGGCAAACCAACCTTTGACTTTGTGATGAACGCGGCAAAGCGCTTGGTCGATGCTGACGTGTCGTTTGCTGCGCTGTGCGTTGTGAATCGCCGTAACGCGCTTCACCCTAAAGAGGTGTACCGATTTTTAGCCGATGAAGTTGGTACCTGGCGTGTGCAGTTCAACCCAGCAGTTGAGCCGCGTGCGTTCAAGCAAGCGGCGCCGGCAAAGATGGATTTTGCTGGGGCGCCTGTGCAAGATAGCGCTCGCGCAAAGCCAGGTCATCCGTTGTCGATCGTCACTGATTGGTCGGTTGACCCAGATGACTATGGCAGTTTTTTGTCGGGGGTGTGGGATGAATGGCTTGCGACCGATTTTGGTCGTATCCATGTGAATCTGTTTGAGACCGCAGTGGCCCAGGCGGCAGGGATGCCGGCGCAAACCTGTACTCAGGCCGAGTTTTGTGGCAAGGGCCTGGCACTCGAACATGATGGCACGGTGTATTCGTGCGATCACTTTGTTTACCCAGAATATAAGCTTGGTACGATTGCCCAAGAACACTTAGGTGATTTAGCGTTTTCAGCCACGCAAGAAAAATTTGGAATGGATAAACGTGACACCTTGCCTAAGCAGTGTCGCGAGTGTGATTATTTAAAGCTGTGCTGGGGCGAATGCCCTAAAAATCGCCTGATCAAAACACGCGCAGGCGAAGTGGGCTTGAATTATTTGTGCTCAGGCTTGTATCGGTTTTATGAACACATTGGCCCAGATGTCGTTCGTATTTTGCGACATCTGGGCCATTTGCGTTGAGGTGAGGTCAAGTCGAGATTAGGTCGAACTTCGCGAGCAATTCACGCGAAGTAAAGCCGAAGTTAACAGACACTCTTACTAGTTTTGCGCAGGCTTAGAAACCATTTCCATCACGCGATCAAGATTGAAGCTCCCCGGCTTTTGACGTGGAGGAAACTCGCGAAAGCTTTGCAGCCACTGGCCCACATACGAGACGGCCGGCGCAATCGCAAACATGCGATCCAAATACCAGCGTTGGTAACCCATGGCATGCTCTTGCTCTGCACGTTCAAACGGATCCATACGCAAATTCGTTAAAAGAGGCGCACGCAATTGTGTGAAAGGTTGCTGCCAGACTTTCAAGCCTTCAGACTCTTGTTTCAAGAAGGTGACTTTCCAGTTGTCATAGCGCAGAGCCGCCACACTACCATCGTCTGTCCAGTAGATAAATTCTTTGCGCGGCCAGGGGGCTTCACCTTTTAGCGCGGGCCCAAGGTCATAGCCGTCAAGATGTACCTTGTAGGTCATATCGCCGATCTTGCGCCCGGTTTTAAGGTCTGCCTTGGCTGTCGTATCGCCCGCAGCGGCCACGAGCGTGGTCAGCATATCTTCATGCGAAGCGATGTCGTTATTGACCGTGCCGGGTTTGATCACCCCTGGCCACTTGATCATGGTCGGTACGCGGTAGCCGCCCTCCCAGTTGGTATTTTTTTCACCCCTGAACATGGTGGTGCCACCATCGGGCCAAGTAAAGGTTTCAGCGCCGTTGTCGGTCGAATACATGATGATGGTGTTTTCGTCTAAGCCAAGCGCTTTAAGTTTTTCAAGCAACTGGCCCACGTGCCCATCGTGCTCGACCATGCCATCGGCATAGACGCCCAAACCGGTTTTACCTTGTGAGGCTTCTTTGAGATGCGTAAAGATATGCATCCGGGTCGAGTTCCACCAAATAAAGAAGGGTTTTTTCTCTTGCTTGGCTCGATCCATAAAATCAAGCGTTTTGACCATGACTTCGTCGTCGATGGTCTCCATGCGTTTGCGCGTCAGCGGCCCCGTGTCCGTAATCTTGCCGCCGGCAAAACTGTGGATGACGCCACGTGGCCCAAATCTCTTTTTAAATTCTGGGTTTTTAGGGTAGTCAGGGTTTTCGGGTTCTTCTTCGGCATTGAGGTGATACAGATTGCCAAAAAACTCATCAAAGCCGTGAGCCGTGGGCAGCATATCGTCGCGGTCACCAAGATGATTTTTGCCGAACTGACCGGTTTTATACCCTTTTGCTTTGAGCAACGTGGCTAGTGTTGGGTCTTCTTTTTTCATGCCCTCAGGGGTGCCAGGCAAACCAACTTTGGTGAGACCCGTGCGAATGGGTGACTGCCCAGTGATGAACGCTGCTCGGCCGGCTGTGCTGCTCTGCTGGCCATACCAGTCAGTAAACAGTGCGCCCTCTTTGCCGATACGGTCGATGTTGGGGGTCTTGTAACCCATCATGCCGTTGTTATAGGCACTGATGTTGAACTGGCCAATATCATCGCCCCAAATAATTAGAATATTTGGTGGATCGGCAGCGAGCGCCTGACCCGCTAAAAGGGTAGTGGCAATCGAAGCTGCGAGAAGCGTTTTTTTGAAATTGAGTTTCATAAAAATTGAGTTCATCAACGAGAGGGATTATTTAAAAAGCTCGATACCAACGCGATCAATGTGTTCGCGTAGAGCAGTGTTGTCAACTAAAACATAGGCAGTGAGGTCGAGGGTGTAAGGTAAAAGTAAATCGTCAATCAGGATCGCGATCGTTGCAATTAAGTCGGGGGTGACGCTGCTGCCAAAAAGTGCAAGGTCGATGTCTGAGCCGGGTTTGTGTGTGCCCAACGCGCGCGAGCCATAGAGCACGACTTTGTCGATGCAATCAAACTGTTTGAATACGCCTTCGAGTGCCTGAATCGTTTTTAGAGGTAGGCCTGTATCCATTATGGCGTGAGTTTAGCAAGATATGTAATCCCTGGGGCCTTGGTCACTATTTGAGTGAATCTTGAGTCACTCGCTTCAACGCACCAACACTTTACTAAAAAAAGTGGCCGCGAAGTGTTCGAGCGGGGTAACACTGCGGGTCAGCTTCGAGCGCAAAATCGCGCCCTCCCAGCCGATCCAAAAAAATTGAGACAGACTTTCAGGATCGTTTGCTTGTGCGATTTCGCCTAGGTCGCGAGCAAGTCGCAGTAATGCGGTGACGCGAGATTCCCACGCCCGCATGACTTGCTCGAGGCGTTCTCTGAATTCTTCGTTGAGTGCAGCAAGCTCTTGCCCCATGTTGCCGATCAGGCAGCCTCGCTTGAAATCGTATTTAGCCATGCCAAGCTTTCCGTCCTCGACAAAGTCTTGCAACCTTTGTAAAGGGGTGCGTTCGGGGTTATCAAAGAGCAGAGCCATCTTCTGGGCATAAAACTGCACGTAGTTATCAACGACCGCTACGCCGAATTCCCGTTTACTCTTGAAGTAATAATAAAAAGAGCCCTTGGGCACACCGACGATCGAAAGGATTTCATCGATTCCAGTAATTTGAAAACCGCGCTCGGTTAACAGTTCAGTACCGCACCAGATAATGGCTAACCGAGTATCGCCGCGTTGCTTGGCTGCAAGCGAACGGGCGTGTTTGAACTGCAGATCTGCGTCTGACGCTGTCTCTGAGCGAGTGCCATACGGCGCTACGAAGGCATGAATGGTGCCCATAAATTCGATGAATACTTACCAAAAAAATACACCAAGAACTAAAAAAGTTACTCGGATAAAATTTTTTAATTGTCTGATATATAACACTTTTTTATAGAAAATATTCAACAAGGGTAAATACCAATCGATTTTATAGACGATCGGTCTAATATCGACAGGGTTGTTGTTTAATCGAGTGTTGCCCTGAATGTTAATGGTGCGCCTTGTCCGAAGTGAAACAAAGATGTGTGTGCGTGGGCTGATGGATCAAACAAAGACAAAGAGTGTGGCGTATGACTGAGCCTTTGCTCGTGGTACGTGCGCTTGATAAAAATTTTGGCGGCGTCCAGGCCGTCAAAGGGCTGTCTCTTGAGATCGCTGCGGGTGAGATTGTTGGCTTGATCGGCCCGAATGGTTCGGGTAAATCAACGAGCGTCAATCTGATTTCGGGCACGATGCGCGCAACGCGTGGGCAGATTTTATTGAATAGCCATGATGTTTCTACGGCAACTGTTGGCCAGCGCGTCGCTCTTGGGTTGGCTCGAACTTTTCAAACGACTAGCCTGTTTCCTGAATTCAGTTTGTTAGAGCAGGTGCTTTTGGGGGCGCACACGCGCTTTCAGACTGCGGCAGCGAAAGCGATTTTTCGCACTCAATCGTATCGGCGTGAAGATCGGGCAAAGCGAGAACAAGCAGCAGAGTTACTCGAGTTTACGGGATTGTCGACCGTTGCTCACGAGCCAGCCGCGGCGATCTCTTCGGCACAGCAACGGTTGTTGATGATTGCGACCGCCCTTGCAACGCAGCCTAAAGTCTTGCTGCTTGATGAGCCCGCAGCGGGAATGGTTGCCAAAGAGCGAGCCGAACTGTCTGAGATTATTTTGCGGATACGTGACCGAGGTGTGGCTATTCTGGTCATTGAACACCATATGGGCTTAATCATGGAGGTCTGTGAGCGTATCGCAGTGTTGAACTTCGGACAAAAAATCGCCGATGGCACGCCTGCTCAAGTACGCGCAAATCCGGCCGTGATCGATGCCTATTTAGGGACTGAGCACTAAATGTTACGTGTGACGAACCTCTGTGCGGGTTATGGCAAAACAGACGTGTTGCATGGCGTGAGTTTTGAAGTCAAGGCTGGACAATGTGTTTCGCTGATAGGGGCTAACGGTGCAGGAAAAAGCACTACGCTGAAATGCATCACGGGTTTATTGCCTTCGAGGACAGGGTCGATTGTTTTTGAAGGCGTCAATCTTGAACGGTTACCCGGTCATCAGATCGTCCGTCGCGGTATCACAATGTGCCCAGAAGGTCGTCAAGTGTTTGGCGCTATGTCTGTCATAGAAAATTTGAAGATGGGTGCGCATACTCGAAGCGATCCTCACGAAGCAGACGATCTCAGCGAGATGTTCGACATGTTTCCAGTGTTGCGTCAACGTGCTTTACAAATGGCGGGTACGCTATCAGGTGGCGAGCAAGAGATGCTTGCGATTGCGAGGGCACTGATGTCGCGGCCGAAGCTCTGTATTTTCGATGAGCCGTCGCTTGGGCTTGCGCCAAAGATTGTGCAAGAAGTTGGTGAAACGCTCGCGCGCATCAAGGCGCGCGGAACGACCATATTATTAGTCGAACAAAACGCAAAGATGGCCCTTGGGCTAGCAGACCACGCGTATCTTTACGAAGCGGGTGAAATTGTTTTAGAAGGAAGCGGAGCAGAATTGCTATCGCATCCAGAGGTGAGTAAGGCGTATCTTGGCAACTAAGGTTTTATTTTGTTGCGTGATGGGTAGTGGATTTTTTTATAGGGGTTCAACCCCAAAGAATTTGATTTAAAAAGAATGATTTAAAAACATCAGGAGACAAAAATATGAAAACTCGTACCTCAACAATTGTGTCGCGCACGTTAGGTGGCGCTCTGGCCGTAGCAATGGCTTTTGCTGGCGCAGCTGAAAAGCAATTGACGCTTGGCCTCAATGATTCACTGACAGGGCCTGGTGCAGTGTACGGTTTGCCTCAGGCCAATGCGGTCAAAATGGCAGCTGAAGAGATCAACGCGAAGGGAGGAATCAAAGCGGGCGCCGATACCTACAAACTGAATGTCATTGCTTATGACGATAAGGCAAATCCGACCGAAGGCACGAACGCTGTGCGCAAACTTATCGATCGCGATAGCGCGCAATACATTGTTGGCTTTTGTTGTTCTGGGCCAACGAGCGCCGTGGCGTCATTCATCGGTAAAGAAAAAGTTTTGATGCTAGTTGGCAATGCGGCAGAGCGCAGCATCACAACCTTGGGTGCGACGAACTTGTTGCGCACGCGTCCACCCGCAGATTTTACGGGCGCGGCGGCGGGTACGTTTGTAGCGAGTAAAGGCGCAAAAAATATCGCAGTGATTGGCTCGTTAGATGTGGGCTTCTATACGCAATATCTTGAAGCGTTTGAGAAAGAGTTTGTAAAAGGTGGCGGGAAAATTATCGCCAAAGAAACCTTTGGTTTAAAAGATCGTGACATGACGCCCCAACTCACCAAGGTGCGTGCGTTAAACCCCGACGCGCTGTTGGTGCTGGGCTACATTGAACCAGCCGCGTTTGTGTACAGGCAATCGGTTGAAATGGGCATGAAGGTGGAGCGGTATGGTTTCACGAGTGGGAGTGAAGAGCAATTCTTAAAAGTTGCAACGACCGAGCAAATGGAAGGCGTTTGGGATTTGCGTCCGACCGAGCTGACTCTTGAGGCGCTTGGCGAGACCGCGAAGACCTATGTTGCGAACTACACCAAAAAATACAGCACACCGCCATCGCCCAGCTCACCCTACGCTTATGACCAGGTGTATGTCTTAAAAAATGCGATCGAAGCGGCAGGTAGTGCTAGCGACCCACTAAAGGTCGCAGCGGCGGCGTACAAGATCGGCGTGCCCTCAGAGGCGGTGATGAAGTACCTACCGGTCGCCGGCATGATGTTTGATCAAAACGGGCAGGCCTACACGTCAAATGGTGCGTTTCAATGGCAAAAGGGTAAATGGATCTATGTGCAAGATCTGCCTTCCGACCCTGCGGCTTACTCGACGTACTTGAAGAGTCTGCGTAAATGATCGGTTTCGATTCAACCTTAGGATGCTTGTGTGATTGAGTTTTTGCAACAGGTGTTCAATGGTCTGGCGATTGGGGCTGTCTATACCCTGATCGCCATCGGTTTGACGATTGTCTTCGGTATTTTAGGGATCGCGCACTTTGCTCATGGCGTCGTCGCCATGTCAGGTGGCTATGTCACGTTTTTTTTAATCGAAAAACTAGGCGTGCCATTTTTTGTAGCGATGCTACTTGCGATGTTGGTAGGCGCGATTTTAGGATTACTGGTTGAGCGTTTTGCGTACCGTCCGGTACAAAATGCTGCACACATCAACGCCTTCATCATTGCTCTTGGGTTAACGATGATGATTGATGGCTTGAATTTGTTAGCCTTTGGCCCAGATCAGATGGTGATACGTACGCCGTTTCAAAGTGTGTTCAACCTGGCTGGTTTGGTGGTAACCGAGTTGCGGGTCTACGTGATGGTGACGACCGCAGTGCTGATCGTCGCCATGTCGTTTTTTGTCAGTCGAACCAAAACGGGACGCGCGATTCGTGCTGTAGCGCAAAATCGTTCGGCAGCGATTTTGATGGGCGTTAACGTCAATGCGGTAGCGCTGGTGGTGTTTGGCTTGTCGTCCGCGCTAGGCGTGGCCGGGGGCGCCTTAGTGGGCGCTATGCTTGCGCTCGCGCCTGGCTTGGGTGAAAGCTTAGTGATCAAGGGCTTTGCGGTCTTGATCTTGGGTGGGCTAGGTTCGGTGCCTGGCGCGATTGTTGGTGGTTTAATTTTGGGTGTCAGCGAGGCACTCGCAGCGGGCTATTTATCGTCGGCGTATAAAGACGTGATCGCATTTTTAGTCATGATTATCGTGTTGCTGTTTAGGCCTGAAGGCCTCTTGGGTAAAAAATGAATGCGGTCAAGGCACCCTTCGGCTGGACGTTGCTGAGTCTGTTAACCCTCGTGCTTGCCCCCGCTTTAGTGCAGGTTCCCTACTTTTTGCATTTAGGGATTTTGGCCTTAATCTGGGTGATTGTGGCGCAAGGTCAAAATCTGGTGCAGGGCTTCACTGGCTATGTGTCGATCGCTGCGGCGGGATTTATGGGAGTCGGCGCTTACGCCTCTACGCTGCTGACAACCAAGCTAGGGTGGCCTGTATGGACGAGTATGGCCTGTGCGCCAGTGGTGGCTGGTTTGTTGGCGGTGGTGGTGGGGTACCCCAGTTTAAGAGTGAAGGGTCACTATTTTGCGATCGTGACGATGGCCTACAACTTAGTTATTTTCATTGTATTGGTGAATTTCAGTTCACTGACTGGCGGTGAGTCGGGTATTACGGGCGTCCCTAAGCCAGAAAGCTTTTCTCTTTTTGGTGTGCTGTTTAACTTTGAAACGCGCAATGCCTTCTATTACCTCACACTAATCTTTGCTGTCTTCGCTACGGTGGTGTGTGGTTTAGTTTTACATTCACGAGTCGGGCGGGTACTGTTGGCGATTCGGCAAAACGAGCCACTCGTTGAGGCAGCGGGTGTGTTCGCCTGGCGCTATAAGATGTTTGCCTTTGTGCTAAGTGCGGCTTTATGCGGTGTCGCGGGCGCGCTTTATGCGCATTTCATTGGGTTCTTAAATCCTGAACCCTTTGGTGTGGATCAATCTTTGAATGCGATCCTTGCGGTGATTCTTGGGGGGAGTGGGACCTTGGCAGGGCCAGTCGTCGGTGCTTTTCTCGTGGTCGCTTTACCTGAGGTCTTACGCGTGGCCGAAACGTATCGCCTGATTGTGTATGGTTTGTTGCTGGTGCTCACGACAATTTTTATGCCACGCGGGGTTGTGCCACTTGTGGCGCACGCTTGGGTTCGGTTTACAAGCATTTTTAAAAGACAAAGACGTTGAGCGCAATGACGCAAAGTACGCGTAGTTTGAACCAATGGCTTGAGCAGCTTGAGCGCTTTTGTGTTCAAGCGATGAGCACCGCTTCTTTGCTCGGCTCTTATGATCCAGCGCGCGAGCGGCAGCGCATCGCTGTTGCTGCAAGCTGTGGATTGACGGGTATTCAAGTCGGACGCGAGCATGGAGGCTTTGGTGCGCCGTATTCGATCAAGGCACAGCTCGCCCAACGCCTCGCTAGCCTAGACTTCGGCGTGTCAATGGCGGTGATTAACTCACAGAATGTTGCTGATGATCTGTCTCGCTGGTTGCCTCCATCGGTCGCGAAGCGCTGGGTGCCTGGATTATTGAAGGGCGATCAGATTGGGTGTACCGCGTTGACTGAACGCGCGGCAGGCTCTGATTTTTCAGCTATTACGACGCAGGCGGTTCAGACCGCGGATGGCTGGCGGTTGGACGGCGAAAAGGTTTGGATCATCAATGCAAAGATCGCTGATGTATTTTTGGTGTACGCACAGACTCAGCCTGGTGCAGGCGCTGCCGGAATTGCAGCCTTTGTGGTTGAGGCCAAGCGAGAAGGGTTTGAACGATC
Source organism: uncultured Alcaligenaceae bacterium (assembly GCA_937952975.1). Classification (GTDB taxonomy): domain Bacteria; phylum Pseudomonadota; class Gammaproteobacteria; order Burkholderiales; family Burkholderiaceae_B; genus Zwartia. The sequence continues at coordinate 65,298 of CALFXX010000159.1, read as the reverse complement.
GGTTGAGGGGTTCACTTCAGCGGCAGCGTTAAGCAGCACAGGCGGTTTTCGTTTGCAGGGCTATAGGGCTCAGGCTGACGAAATGCTGCATGCTCCCGGTCTGGCTTTCAAGCGAGCGCTTGAGTCTATTAATGGCGCACGGGTATATGTTGCTGCCATGTGTGTGGGGATGTTGCAAGAAAGCCTGCGCCTCGCGCAGGCGTATGGTCAGCGTCGCCAAACCTTTGGCCAAAACTTAGAACAACATCAAGGCTGGCGCTGGGTGCTCGCCGAGGCGGCGATTGATCTTGAGGCGGCAAGTGCCTTAGTCGACTGCGCGGCGCAGGCAATAGACGAGGGTCATCAGTCGCAAGATCTGGCGGCCAAGGCTAAGGTCTTTGCCACACGGGCCGCGCAGCGGCACCTTCCAGCGCTGTTGCACGCGATGGGTGCAGAAGGTTTGCGAGACAGCTATCCTTTAATGCGTCATGTGGCTGCGGCACAAGTTGCGACCTTGGTTGATGGTTCGACAGAAATGTTGCTCGAAAGAATTAGTAAAAACTTAAAAATATAGGTTGAACGCAATGCGCGTATTTCAGATTGAAGGCGAATGGGGACTTGCGCACCTGAAGCTTGGCACACGTCCGATCCCGACGCCGGCTGCAGGGCAAGTCCTGCTAAAAATGAAAGCCTCTTCGGTCAACTATCGTGACCCCATTGTTCCCGAGCGCGGCTATGGCGCAGCGACGGGCACGTTACCCTTGATCCCTGTGTCAGATGGGGTCGGAGAGGTCGTCGAAATTGGAGCGGGTGTGACGCGCTTTAAAGTGGGTGATCGCGCGTGCCCAACATATTTTCAAAAATGGATCTCGGGCGAACCGAATCAAGAACGACTGACGTATTCGCTCGGTGGGCCGATTGATGGCACGATGGCTGAGTACATGTGTTTGTCTGAAGAGGGGATGGTTAAGATCCCGGCGTATTTATCGGATCTCGAGGCGGCTACTCTGCCGTGCGCCGCCGTGACAGCCTGGAGCGCCTTGGTGCAATGTGGTCAGGTCAAGCCCGGTGATCGGGTGTTGTTGCAGGGGTCAGGTGGCGTCTCTTTGTTTGCCTTGCAGTTTGCCAAAATGTTGGGTGCGCAAGTGACGGTCATCTCTTCAAGTGATGCCAAGATCGAGCGCTTAAAAACGATGGGCGCTGATCACACCTTGAATTATCTGACAACGCCTGAGTGGGCGAAGGCTTCACGTGAACTGACTGATGGCCAAGGCTATGACCATATTGTTGAGTTAGGTGGTGAAAAAACTTTACCGCAGTCTTTGCGGTGTATCCGCCCAGGCGGCACCTTATCCATGATCGGGATTTTGTCGGGTATTGCGATGTCTGCTTCATTGGGTCTCATCATTACCCGTCAGGTGCGGCTGCAAGGGATCACCGTAGGCCATCGCGATTCGTTTGAGGCGTTGCTGCGTGCAATGACACAATATCAAATTAGGCCTGTGATTGATCGAGTATTTGACTTTAATGAATTGAAAGAAGCCTTTGCTTATCTCAAAAGCGGAGCACAATTCGGAAAAATCTGTATATCGCATGAACAGAAATGAGACTGCTTTACCCCATCGACACCAAAGATCAAGATCCAGACGCGATCGCCTTTAGAATTTGTGACGAATCTGAAGTCGTGACCTATGGTCAGCTTGAGCAACGTGCAAACCAGGCTGCGCATCTATTTAGGGCATGTGGGGCACGCTTGGGCGACCACGTCGCGATTTTGCTTAAAAACCAGCGTGAATTTCTTGAAATATGTTTTGGGGCAGAACGAGCAGGTCTTTACTACACCACAATCAGTACGCGCCTGACCGTGGCCGAAATTGCATACATCGTCCAAGACTGCGGAGCTAAAGTCTTAATTGTTGGAGAAGACTTACTCGAGCTGGCGACAAAGGTTAGCCAGGCATTGACGGTACCAATTCAACAATTTATCGTCGGTCAGCCGCACGATCATTGGCCCAGTTGGCAGTCTAGCGCCGAGCAGTTTTCTGTGGCTCCAATTTCAGATGAAGCGCAGGGCCTCGATATGCTCTATTCGTCTGGTACGACAGGGCGACCTAAGGGGGTGAAATGGCCGTTGCCGGAGGGCCCTTCGGGTATGCGCACCTTTTTGGTGGATTTATTAGAAGGGCTCTACGGCTACGGTAAAAACTGCCGCTACTTATCGCCTGCACCCCTCTATCACGCCGCTCCTTTGCGCCACAGTATGACAAATATCAAGCTCGGAGGCGAGGTCTTTGTGATGAGTCAGTTCGACGCGCAAACAGCCTTATCCCTGCATCAACAGCACCAGATTACGCATAGTCAGTGGGTGCCAACGATGTTTGTGCGCATGCTCAAATTGCCTGAAGCTACGCGGTTGAGTTTTGATCTGAGTACGATGAAACGGGCGATTCACGCCGCCGCGCCTTGTCCTGTCGATGTTAAGTTGCAGATGATCAAATGGTGGGGCCCAGTGATTGATGAGTATTACGCTGGCACAGAGAACAATGGCTTTTGTTCAATTACGAGCGCTGAGTGGTTGCAGCATCAGGGCTCGGTGGGTCAAGCTGCGCTAGGTGTGGCACACATCTGCGATGAAGAGGGCTGCGAGCTAGAGGCTGGTGCAACGGGACTTGTTTATTTTTCGGATGGCCCGAAATTTGAGTACCATGCCGATCCAGCCAAAACTGCCGAGACTCGAAACGCCTTGGGTTGGACAACGCTCGGTGATATTGGGCGAATGGACGAGCAAGGCTACTTGTATTTAGTTGACCGTAAGTCCTTCATGATTATCTCGGGGGGCATCAACATATATCCACAAGAAATTGAGGCTGTACTGATTGGGCATCCCTTGGTGATGGATGTTGCTGTTTTCGGGATTCCCAATCTGGATTTTGGCGAAGAAGTGAAGGCGGTGGTTCAGCTTGTGAAAGAGCAGGCAGGCAACGAGACTGTCGCGGCCGAGTTGATCGCTTACTGTCGTGAACGATTGGCCGATTTTAAATGCCCGCGTAGTATTGACTTCGCGCTTGAGTTGCCACGCCATCCCACTGGCAAGCTCTATAAAAAAATCTTACGCGATCGTTACTGGCCCGCAGCCAGTGCCTGAAGCGCCATACGAAATTTTTCGGGTGTTTCGGTTGGACGTTGACTTTGTTTGTCGACACACACGTGCACGAACAGGCCTTGTGCAGCCGCTTCATTTGAAGCGTCTGTGAACACTGCGACTTCGTAAGTCGTTGAACTTCGACCTAAGCGCCCGGGGCGCACGCCGACGCGGATGGTACCCGGTGCAGACACTTGGGTGAAGTATCTGCATTCAGAGGCGACCACCAAGGTTTGATAGTTGCCGCTGATCATCGGGCGTAAAGCGTGGTGCAATAAAAACGCATCCACCGCCGTATCAAAAAATGAATAGTAGTGCGCGTTGTTAATGTGACCATAGGCGTCGTTATCGGCCCACCTCAAGGTGATAGTTTCAAAAAAATTGAAATCTTCTTTCAGCCAGGGTTGACTTTGCTTCTGTGTTTGTATGTTGGACATGAGGTGAAGGCCGCTTCGGTATGACTATTGTTATCACTGTCTAGGTCAATATCACGTTCTTTGTTGATGCTAACGGGGTGGCAGTGACCATCCGTTACTTAGTCAGTTTCATGGCGGCAATCACCTTTGCCCACTTGTCTAAATCTTGCTTCATGAATGCTTTGAAGGCAGCGGGATCTTGGTCATAGACTTCGGCGCCTAAATCTGACAATTGTTTGCGAAACTCAGGCATGTTCATGATCGTCACGAGATGATTGCGCAGCAGGGTGACCAACGGATCAGGTAAGCCGGCAGGGGCCAACACCCCATACCAAATAATGGCCGAATAAGTCGGAAAGCCCAGCTCACTGATGGTGGGTAACTTGGGCACTGTTTCTGAGCGAGTGGTCGTTGTTAAGGCGTGCGCGTGTAGCCTGCCGGCATTGACCAAAGGCAAGGCCGTTGATAAGCCAGCAAAGTAAATATCGATTTCGCCCGACATGACATCATTCATTGCAGGGCCACCACCCTTGTAGGGTACGTGCAGTAAATCGATGTTGGCGATGTCGCGAAACAGTTCGCCAGCCAGATGCGTCGGGCTTCCGGTACCGGCCGAGGCAAAGGTGAGTTTGCCCGGCTGTGCTTTGGCACGCGTAATCAGATCAGACATGCTGGTAATGCCGGATTTAGGCGAAGTGACCAGCAACATCGGGTTCAGGGCCACCATCGAAATGGGTGTGAGGTCTTTAAGTGGGTCGTACGGTAATTTACTGTTCAGGCTTGGGCTCACTGCCAGCGCACCGCTTGAACCGAACAACAGCGTATAGCCGTCTGGTGCGGCGGCTGCAGTCTGGGTCGCCGCGATTTCACCATTGGCGCCTGCTTTGTTCTCGATGACAATGGTCTGTTTGAGTTGCTCTGCTAAACGTAAGCCCAACAGACGCGCCAATTGATCGTTGGGGCCGCCAGGCGGAAATCCAACCAGCATTTTGATCGAGCGCGTGGGGTAGTGACTGGCTGTCGCTTGTGGGTCTGAGGCCTGTTTTGTTTGAGCCTGAGCCGCTTGGGTCAAGCAAGCCAGTGACACGAGTGTTGTCGCTGCAAAACGCAGCAAACAGGCTTTGTTCATCGCCGCAAGGCAGGGCAAACCGGCGCTGAACAACCCAACACTACGTGGCTTCGAAAATAACATCATCGGCTGCTCTTCTCAGAAGGGAGTGTTCGTATCAAAAATTATTGAAGGACAGAATACCTTCTGTAGGGTCCATGCCATCAAGAATCCGTTTGGCGATTAAATCCTTGAGTGTTTCGGTGGCACCACCGCCTAAAGAGCCGTAGCGCGCACCGCGATACAGGCGTGAGACTGGATATTCGTCGGTGAAGCCGTAGCCGCCGTGTAGTTGCAGGGCGTCGTTGGTGACACGCAAGGCCATTTCGTTACAGGTGATTTTGGCGACCGCCGCCAAAAAGGGATCCGGAAACGGATTGGCTGAAGCGCAGGCGCGATACAGCACGCTGCGAGCGGCTTCAATGTCGCGATACATCTCGGCGAGTTTCCAGCGAAGACCTTGAAAATCTGTCAGCGTCTTACCAAAGATGGGTCGATTGCGGGTGTAGTTCACCGCTTCTTCAAAGGCACCTTCAGCCAAGCCCAGTGAGATGCTAGGGTTTAAACAGCGCTGCGTATTGAACGCGCTCATGAGCTTACGAAAGCCGCCTTCTTTTAAAACAACGTTTTCAAGCGGCACTTCGACGTTATCAAAACGCACTTCGTGCAAGTACTCGCCACCCATGGTGTGATAACTGGCAGTCACTTCAAGACCGGGCGTGCCGCCTTCGATCAAAACGCAACCAATGCCTTCGCGCCCGGGTTGGTCGTCGACTCGTGTAAATACAACAAACATTGCGGCTTCTTGGGCACGACTAATTAAGGTTTTGACGCCGTTGACGGTTGCATGATTCAGATGCAGCCGAGTGTTGGTACGGTAGCTGCTGACATCGGTGCCGGCGTGCGGCTCGGTCATGCAGATCGACAGAATCGCATCGCCCGAACAGACTTTTGGCAGAATACTGTCTTTGATTGAATCGGGTGCGTAGGTTTCGATGATGCGAGTCTGCACGCCGGCTTCGCCCAGCACCGCCATGGCGGTGGGATAGCAAACCTTGGCGATCTCTTCGAGAATCAACGCAGTTTCAAATACCGGTAAGCCCAGGCCACCATATTGCTCAGAGACTGTCATGCCCAGCACACCGATCTGGGCAAGTTGCCTCATGTTTTCCCACGGAAACGTACCATCCATGTACTTTGCGGCGCGCGGTTTGAAATCGTTTTGCGCAAGTGCGCGTACTGCTTCAACATATTGCCGTTGACTTTCATTGAGTTTGAAATCCATGCTGCTCAATCCTTGGTGAGGTCTGTCTAGTGTTGTTAGTTTAATGTGCGGCGAGCATGGCTTTGATTAAAGCGTCAACGCTGGCAAACACACGAGCTCCTGCGCCTTCGAGCGCACGTTTTTTTGCGTCAAAGGTGCCAGTGTTGCCATGCACCACAGCACCTGCATGCCCCATGACGACACCTTCCCGCGCGCCGTGTCCGGCAATGACTGCAAAGGTCGGTTTGGTGCACTGCGTGTCAATTAAGGCTTGCGCAAACTCTTCTTCTTCAGAGCCGCCAATTTCTCCGACCAAAACGATTTGCTTGGTGCGTGGGTCGGCATTAAAAAAGGGCAGCACTTCAGAAAATCGTGTGCCCTTGCACGCGTCGCCGCCCACGCCGATCCAAACACTTTGGCCCAGGCCGCAATCCACCAGCCTGTGATTGGTTTCGTATGACAGGGTACCGCTTTTGGCGATGACGCCTACTGAACCTGGCTGTAAAGACACTGAAGGAATAAAACCTAGTTTGGTACGGCCCGGCACGGCCACACCGGGGGTCGAGGCGCCCACCCAGCGTGCGCCTGCGGCTTGCACCAAGGCGCGAGCCTTGATCGCATCGGCGACAGGCATGCCCTCAGTGACTGTCACGATCAGTTTGATGCCGCCAGCAACTGCCTCAGTGATGGCTGCCAGGACTTCGAAGGGCGGCACCATCGCAACGCTCGCCACAGCACCGGTTGCCTTGACCGCTTCAGCGCAAGACCTAAAGACAGGCGTGCCGTCGACCTCTTTGAGATCGGCCGACTTACTGCCAGCGGGAGCGGTGCCACCGACGATATCAGTGCCATAAGCGCGCATCAAGGCGGCATGTTTGCGGCCCATACGACCGGTAATGCCTTGCACGATGGTGGGCAGCGCTGCAGTCGGATCAAACAAAAGTGCTAAAGGATCATTGGGGAATAAATGAGTTGTCATGCTGCTTGCCCCCTTGCGAGCGCGACGACTTGGTCGACCGCTTTCTCTAAATCAGTTTCTACAACCAATGAGGCATTGGCGCTTGTCAGCGTTTGAATGGCAGCCTCAAGGCCGTTGCCAATTAAGCGAATCACGATTGGGATTTTGATGTCTTGTGTTTGTTCAAGCGCGATTAGAATCAGGCGCGAGAGCTCTGCTAAGTCGGTGACGCCAGCAAAGAAATTCATCAAAATGACTTTGACGTTTTTACCTTCGCCAATCCAGCGCAGCACCTGAATCAAGCGCGTGGGCTCGCCACGAAATTGACCTGTGCGAATATCTACAAAATTAAAAGGCTTGCAGCCACGGCGCGTCAGTTCGTCGACGAGTTGCATGCTCAAGCCCGCACCGGTCGTGAGCATACCGACATCGCCGTTTTCATCGAGCCGTACAAAATCAAAACCATGATCGATTTTGAGAGAGGCTTCGGGGTACGCGTGACCGCGCTCTTTTAAAAGGGCGAGTAAGAGCGGTTGGCGTTCAATTGCGTTGTCGTCAGCCACGAGTTTGGCATCACCCGCGATCCAACTGCCATCGGGTTGCACAAACAATGGATTGATTTCAGTCAAGGTGAGTTCGAGCTTGAATAAGGCGTCGCACAGTTGATGGGCCGCTTCAGTTAAAGCGGCTTGTGCGAACGTCGGCAGTTGTTTTGCAAGTTCTTGTGCGGCCTGCTTCACCGCATTCGGGTCGAAGTTTGCCTGCTGTTGCAGCATGGCGCCACTTGCAGAATGTTGTTCGACTTCAATGCCACCTTGGGCTGACATCAAAATAATGACCTTGCCCGAAGACGGATCGAGCATGAGGCTGACATAGCATTCTTGCCCAGCAGCCGGTTGCTCGATACGACACTCATGTACACGATGACCTCGAACCTTTGCCCCGACCAATTTGTGCAGCGCCTGCTCAAGCTCGGTCGCATTGGCCGCTTTGAGGATGCCGCCTGCCTTGCCTCGCCCACCGACGGGGATCTGTACTTTGACAAAGCATGGGTAATTCACCGTTGGGTGGGTTGAGTGACTGGCGAGTATGCCCTCAGGAATTGAAATGCCAAATTGCGCCAGCAAAACCTTGGCGTCGTGTTCAAGCAGCATCATGTTGGATGCGGTCTCCTAGTGTCATGTTTAACTTGTTCAGGGCGTAGTGTGCCCAAATTGTGCGTTTGATTCAAACCCGTCCTGTATCCAGCTAAGCATTGCGTGCGGCACCTCGAATCAAACACAGTGCGGCGAAAATACATAAGGCTAGGCCACAGGTTAGCCACAGCACGCCAGCGCCCCATTCAGCGAGCGCGAGGCCAAACAAAAAGGGCGCAATCGCTTGCGCAAATTTGGCGGGCATGGTCAGCCAGCCCTGGCGTTGTCCAAAGCCCTGTGGGCCAAAGATCGCCAAGGGCAGTGTGCCTCGCGATATGATCAAGATGCCATTGCCTAAGCCATGCAAAATCACAAACAGCGCCGCAAACGGAGCCCCTAAACAGATTAAGGCAAGGACACCGGTTGGGTGTGCGAGCGCGGCAATGCGCGTGCCGACGAGGGGATGAAATTTGCGTAAGAAGGCGAAGTCCAGAATGCGGCCAGAGATTTGTGCGGGACCTACGAGTGCCCCCACTGAGAAGGCAACCGCCAGCGGTACGCCGAAGCCCTCGAGTAGCTTGGGGAGGTGTGACATCATGCCCATGCTGATAAAGCCGCTCGCAGCAAAAACAAAGGCAAGAAGCGCTGCTGCATAATGAGCCGGGGGCGGGCTCTGCTCTGCCGTTGTAGCGGGTACGCTAGCGTGAGGCATCGGTGTTTGCGTGGCAGACACTTGCGAGTGGCCGGTCTGTTGCAAGGGGCTCTTCGGTTCGAGTTTTGTATGCGCTGAGCCTTGTGTGGTTGAGTCTGGCTTTGCGCCGCTCGCAGCTGCCGCGCTAGGCAGTAACGCGTTTAAGGGCATCGCCACAAAGACGTTCATGGCCGCCCAAAACCAACAGGCACCGCGCCAACCATAACGTGCTTCGACAAAGACCGAAAGAGTCCAACCCGCCACGCTCGCAAAACCGGCCACTAAGGTGACGCCCGTCAAGGCATTGCGGGAGTTTTTGCCAAACAGGTGAACGATGGCGGCAAAGGCGACTTCGAACATGCCGGCAGCCATACCAAGGCCCAGCACGGCATAGGCAACCAGTAGCATGCCTAAGCTTTGCGAGAGTGCGAGCAAAGACAAGCCTAGCGCAAGCAGCAAGTTCGAGACGAGCAATACGGGGCGACCACCAAAGCGGTCTACCAGTTTTCCTGCGGTGGGTCCGGTGATTGCAGAGACTGCGAGTGCGAGTGATAACCCAGCAAACACGGTCGCGCTTGAAATCGAGAGTTCTTGGCTGGCTTGAGTGGCCATGACGGCAGGCAAGTAGTAGGCGCCGGCGTGTGAAATAATTTGGGCTGCACCAACGACGGTGACTGCACGGTAAAGGCGAGTGGTCATTGCAAGGGTACTTTAGGAAGGCTGACGAAAGTGTCTAGTAATTGTGGTCTTTCGAGGCTGCTAGGCTGAATTGTGAACGAGGGCGTTGAGCCACACAAGCGATTCCACAAGCTATTATTAACCAACTTTCAAAAACCAGTCGACTTGGCTGCCCGGCCTAGACTCTGTTTGAACGTCTTTTTTTTCTGAATCCTCTCTGAGTCTACGCACCGATGGAAATCTCTCAACTTCAGCTCAGTTATGTCGATGTTGAAGATCGTATGGTGCTCAGAATCAATTTGGGTGCTGATAAGCATCTGGCGCTTGTGCTGACGCGCAGAATCGTGCGGTTCATGCTGGATAGTCTGTCTGTGCTGTTGCAGCGCGTGACGCCGCCACCAGCCGTGCGCACGTCTGCGGGTTCAGCGATTGAACAACAACATATACCCTCCTCGGCGAAGAACACCGATCCACTGAGCTCGCGCAATGCGCCTCACGCACCCGCCGCGCTTGGACAAATCGGGCGGGGCGATACGCCCTTTCAAGAGCGCGCTCCTGAGGGTAATTTGCTGAACGTAGGTCATGCGGCTATTTTGGTGGCGAATGCAGCCTGCCAGCAAACAGACACTGGTCTGACGTTCACCTTCTTTATCGAGCCCTTGCAGCCAGTCAATTTGAACCTGTCAGCTCATTTGGGCGTTGGGGTATCTCAGTTGATGACGGAGCTTTCGCACCGGGCACAGTGGTTTGGCACGACGACAATCGGACAGCGTGACACGAGCCAGCAGGCACTGATGGACTTAATGCCAAACGAGGGATCTGTGACTTATCATTGAGTGATGAGGGTGGCCAAATAGCCGTTTGCTTGTCAGGCCATTTATGGGCTGAGAGATAGTATGGGTCAGTTAATTTCAACTTTCTTTTTACGAGTGTTTTATGAGCCGTCAACAATCCATTGATCTTGCCACCGCCTACTTTGATCAAGGCCACTTTCAAGCGACGCTCGCGCGACGCGTTGCGATGGCCACCGAGAGTCAAGAGCCTGGCAAAGTAGAGATTCTTACGTCTTACCTCACGCAAGAGCTCACTCCATACTTAACGAAAATGGGCTTTGTTTGCAAAATCATCCCTAATCCTATTGAAGATCGTGGTCCGTTTCTAGTGGCTGAGCGTCTTGAGCAAGGTGCCGATTTCACTGTGCTGAGTTATGGTCACGGTGACGTGGTGCGTGGCTATGCGCCGCAATGGAAAGAAGGCTTAGCCCCCTGGGCCTTGAATATCCAAGGCGATCGTTGGTATGGCCGCGGCACCGCAGACAACAAAGGTCAGCACACCATCAATCTTGCCGCGCTTGAGCAAGTGCTCACGGCGCGCGGTGGGCGCCTGGGCTACAACCTGAAACTGCTCATTGAGATGGGCGAGGAAATGGGCTCGCCGGGCTTGCGCGAGGTGTGCGAGCAATATGGTGATTTGTTAAAGGCCGATTTGTTTTTAGCGTCAGATGGCCCGCGGGTTTCGGCTTCGCGCCCGACGTTATTTTTAGGCTCGCGCGGTGCGTTTAACTTTGAGTTGAAATTAAATCTGCGCCAAGGCGCGCATCACTCAGGTAACTGGGGCGGGTTGCTGCGTAACCCTGGTATACGTCTGGCGCATGCGATTGCTTCGATGGTCGATGCAAAAGGTCGCATTCTGGTGCCTAAACTGTTACCAAGTTCATTGCCCGAAAATGTTAGACGTGCGCTTGCCAATATCGAAGTGGGCGGCGGGCCCACCGACCCTGAGATTGATCCCGATTGGGCTGAGCCTGGTCTCACGCAAGCCGAGCGAGTTTTTGCTTGGAATACCTTCGAAACCCTTGCATTTAAAACCGGTAATCCAGAGGCACCTGTCAACGCAATCCCGGGTTACGCGATAGCATTTTGTCAGTTGCGTTACGTGGTGGGAAGCGACAATGAGAATTTTCTGAAGCACATTCGCGACCACCTCGACGCCCATGGCTTCACCGATGTTGAGGCCGCGGCCAGTCGTGGTGAGGCTGCCGAAGCGACACGCTTGGATCCCGATAATCCTTGGGTCAAAATGGCCGTCACGTCGATTACGCGTAGCACCGGTAAAACGGTCGACGTTTTGCCCAACTTGGGCGGCACCTTGCCTAACGACGCTTTTTCTAAGATCTTAGGCTTACCAACTGTTTGGGTGCCGCACTCTTACGCAGCCTGCTCGCAACACGCGCCCAACGAACACATGTTGGGTTCAGTGGCACGCGAGTCGCTACAGCTCATGGCGGGCCTATTTTGGGATCTTGGTGATGAGGGCGCGAAGATTGCCGCCGCAGCGTAAGCGCTGAGCCATTATCACGAGCCTCGTGTTGAACAAGAACGCTGAGTGTTTAATACCAAGTCGGTAAACCTGACTTGGCCACTCAGTGCAGTTCAATAGTCACTCTGCCTTGATATTTGCTTCTTTAACGATCACTGCATTCGAGGCGTGTTCTTTTTGAATCATATTGCCAAAGTATTCTGGCGTACCCGTCACAACCAGATTTTCGAGCTTGCGAATTTTTTCAGAAGTTTCGGGGTCGTTGAGTGCCTGATTGATTGCGGCGTTGAGCTTTGAAATGATCTCAGGCGGTGTGCGTGCAGGTGCAAAGAAACCAAAGAATGAGGTCATATTGGCTTCGGGGTAGCCAAGCTCAGCAAAGGTTTTGACCTCGGGATATTTTTCAAGTCTTTGCGGTGCGCCCACGGCAAGCACACGAAACTTGCCCTCTGCGATTAAATTGTTGAGATTGGCATAGGGGTTGGCAAGCATGAGATCAAACTGCCCCCCAAGTGCGTCGGTTGCGATTTGACCGCCACCTTTGTAAGGCACATGGGTGATGTCGGCCCCGGTCTTTTTGCGTAGTTGCTCAACCATGATGTGGCCAACTGTGCCATAGCCCGAAGTTGCGACTGTAATTGAGCCTGGCTTGGCTTTGCTTAAGGCGATGACATCTTCAAAAGTTTTGCCCGCAAATTTTGAAGTTGCCAACAAATACACCGGCGAGTACATGGCAGCTGCTACGGCCGAAAAGTCTTTCAGGCTGTCGTAATTGACGTTCATCACAAAGGGCCCCAGTGTGAAAACGCTCATGCTGGCAAACCCAATTGTGTAGCCGTCTGGTGAAGCTTTGGCAACAACGTCAGCACCCAGTGTGCCGCCGGCGCCTGCCCGATTTTCAACGAGTACCGGTTGCCCAACGGCTTTGGTTAAGCGTTCAGCGAGCACGCGCGCCGCGTTGTCGCTCACGCCGGCAGTGGGGTATGTCACAACGATTTTGATCGCTTTGTTGGGCCACTCGGCGACGGCAGGGGTTTGCGCTTGAGCAAACAGGCCTATACAAGCTAAGCAGAGCCCGGCCAGGCGAGCAGCGTTCAGCAAGCGCATCAAGCGACCTGAGTCTTAAACCATTCGCGTGCGAGGCGATCCCAAAATTGAGCGCCGACACCCAGGATGTCATCGTTAAAGTCGTAAGTGGCATTGTGCAGGCTTACCCCAGGCTTACCGCCTTTGCCATTACCGATAAAGCCATAGGCGCCTGGTACCTTCAGCAGCATAAAGCTGAAATCTTCAGCTGTCATCGCCGGTGGAATATTGTCAAACGCGTTCTCGGTGCCGACGGTGGCTGCCATCATCTGCGCCATGAACTTTGCTTCTTTGGGGTGATTATCAGTGCTCGGGTACCCTGGCTTGAGGATGAACGTGGCGCTAGCACCATGCGCGGCGGCGATGTGTTCGCTAATGCGTTCAAGCCCAACGGTCAAACGGTTGAGCGTCTCTTGTGTCAGCGCACGCGTGGTGCCGTAAATGATTGCTTCGTTGGGGATGATGTTTTCAACGGTGCCGGATTCGATCTTGCCAACGGTGACTACTGCGCTATCTAAAGGATCGGTACCACGCGATACGAGCGTTTGTAACTGGCCAACGATGGTGCAGGCGACTGGGATTGGATCGATGCCGATGTGCGGCTGAGCTGCGTGCCCGCCTTTGCCGCTGACCCGGATTTCAAAGCGATTGGCGGCAGCCATGATGGGGCCGACCCGCACGCCCATTTGACCAGCTGGCAGCACGGGCCAGTTATGCAAGGCGAAGGCGGCTTTGGCCGGAAACTTATCAAACAAACCATCTTCAATCATGGCGCGTGCACCAGCACCGCCTTCTTCGCCTGGTTGAAAAATAAAATGCACGGTGCCGTTGAAGTCGGGGTTGGCTGCCAACAGAGTGGCGCCCCCCAGCAGCATGGCGGTATGACCGTCGTGACCGCAGGCGTGCATACGTCCAACGTTGGTGCTGGCGTGATCAAACTGGTTCAGCTCAGTGACCGGCAGGGCATCCATGTCTGCGCGCAGAGCTAGCACGCGGGCGGGGTCGTTGGACTGAGGCCCGCGTCCACGCAGTGTGGCCACCACACCAGTTTTGCCCATACCGCGGTGAACATCCAAGCCAAGTTCTGTCAGGTAATTCGCCACTTGATCTGAGGTGCGTACTTCTTCAAAGCGCAACTCAGGGTGAGCGTGTAGATCGCGTCTAAAGCGAATCAGCTTGCCCAGATAAGGGGTGATGTCTGTGACGTCGACCGAAGCTGTATCAGAAAAAACTTGCATAAAACCCTCGTTGCGCGCGAACGCGCTGCGTAAAAATTTGGCGGGTCAGTGCAGGCGTGGCGTTGACGCGTGCACCCCGATCCCTGTTGGTTTCAGTATATAGTTTTAGATTCATATTGGCGATCTGTTCAAATACCTTTAAAAATCAAGGGTATTGGCTCTTGTTGGTCGCTAAAAATTACAAAAAAGGCCTTTCATGCAGACTTCTTATGATCTTTTGATCCGAAACGCCACCATTGTGGATGGTACAGAGGCGATCCGCTATACCGCAGATATTGGTATCAACGGCGATCGAATCATTAAAATCTGTGATTTGTCGTTATCTTCCGGTAAAAAAGAGATTGACCTTAAGGGGCAGGTGGCTGCGCCGGGTTTTATTGATGCCCACACGCATGATGATCGGTTGATGCTTTCAAATCCAGAAATGACCCCCAAGGTCAGCCAAGGGGTCACTACCATCATTGGTGGGAACTGTGGGGTCTCTTTGGCGCCGATGCCACGGCCCATTCCTGACCCGGTGACGCCGCCTCTCAATCTGCTTGATGACGAGGGCAAGTGGTTCAAATTTGGCACGTTCAGGGCCTATCTTGACGCCTTGCGTGCGCAGCCTTCAACGACTAATCGTGCGATGTTGGTGGGGCACACCACGCTGCGTGTGGCGACCATGGATGACCTTGAGCAACCTGCTAACGCAACGCAAATTGCAGCCATGCGTGAGTTAGTTGTTGAAGCGATGCAAGCGGGTGCGATTGGTGTGTCGACAGGTTTGTTTTACGAACCCGCGGTTGCAGCGCCTACCGAAGAAGTCATTGAAATTTGTCGTCCGCTAAAAAAATATAATGGTCTGTACTGCACGCACATGCGCGATGAGGCCGATGGCATCATCGATTCACTTGAAGAAACCTTCAGGATTGGTCGCGAAACAGATGTGCCGGTGGTGATTTCGCATCACAAGGTGATTGGCGCAAAAAACTACGGTCGCTCTGATGAAACGCTTGCCTATATTCAAAAAAATATGGCTAAGCAGCCGATCTGTCTGGATTGTTATCCCTATACCGCGGGTTCAACAGTATTGTCTTACAGTCGCGCCGAGACGTCATCGCGTGTCATCGTGACCTGGTCCAAGCCTTTGCCGCAGTATGCAGGACAAGATCTCGACCAGATTGCAAAACAGATGGGTGTTTCAGAGAAAGAGGCCGTTGCAAAGTTGTTACCGGCCGGTGCGATCTATTTCAGGATGGATGAAGGCGATGTGCAAAAGATTCTGCAGTTTGCCCCGACCATGATTGGTTCCGATGGTTTGCCACACGATGCTTCGCCGCATCCTCGGTTGTGGTCAACCTTCCCGCGCGTGTTGGGTCACTATCGGCGTTCGCTCAAATTGTTTTCGCTTGAGACAGCCGTGCATAAGATGACAGGTCTGACCGCCACAAATTTTGGCTTGACGGATCGTGGTGTGATCAAAGAAGGTGCGTTTGCTGATTTGACGTTGTTTGATGAAGCAACCATCGATGAAGTGGCGACTTACGATCATCCGATTGCACTCGCTCGTGGTATCCACACGGTGATTGTGAATGGCGAGGTTGTCTGGGCTGAGGGCAAGGCAACGAATGCGCGTCCCGGGCGCGTGTTATCGCGAGCAGCTGCTTAGTTCGACAGACCGAGGGCTCGCGTGTGCGAGCCCTCACGCGAAGTGAATATAGTGATTTGTGTGTGCTAAGTGTTCTAAGTGTTCAAGCTCAAAGCTCAGAGTTCTAGAGGTTGACGACTTCAACATCGCCACTCAACAGTGGCTTGCATAAAATCTTGTAGCCATCGCTATCAAAATCAGGCGCTACTGTGTTTAAGCGTTTCGCCTCTTCAACATCACTTGCGCTACCCAAATAAAACCAATGATGAATGACATGAACTTGCATTTCGTGCGCATTGCGTTCAACTAAGCCGATGGCGCCTGGGTATGGCCAGCAGACCAGGCGTTGCTCTTCGAGCGCGGCAAGCAAACGCGCATGATGCACGTCAAGGCTTTCTTCGCCACAGCAGGCACCTGCACAGCGTTTGAGCATTGCCCGAAAGCAAGGGCTTTGCTTTGTTGTTTTTTCTAAGCCCAGCACGCTCAGGCATAGTCGATGCTCGTCGGCGAGTTTGCGTAGCGCTTCAGTCGCCGAGCGCTTGCTGGCATAGAGCCCAAACAGGCCCGGTTGCGTGGCAAAGTTGACATCTTTTGAATACACCACCTCGGGACGATGCTCGCGCAAGGTGAGTGAGCACATTTGCCGAGTGCGACGTAGTTTTTGATTGAACAGCGGATGTTGTTGTTTGATCAGTTGCGCTTCGAGTAGTAGCGCACCGATCTCGCCAACAGTTTGTACACAAGAAATACGCTGCGTCTGGCGCAGCATGCGCGCTTCATCCTCTGTGCGTAAATGCGATAACACTCGATTGCGGATATTGATACTTTTGCCGATGTACAAAGGTAGATCACCCTCGGCGCCGTGAAAGATATACACCCCGGGCGTTGAGGGAAGGTCTTGGATGGTGGTGCGCAAGTGGGAGGGATATTCGTAGCCCAGCCGCGTGTCAAAGTCTGGATGGGTGCGTTGACGATTAAATCGCATCTGAGCTGTGTTGTGTTGGCAAGTCATGCAGTGTGTTCGAGTCGTGCTCGGCGCGGTGGCTCGTGCGCGAGGCCAACAGCGATGCGCGAGGCATAAGTGCTTCTTTTGCTTCTAGTGCTTCAGGCAGCTGAGCGCCACCGCCTCAGCCACTTTAATACCATCGACTCCAGCCGATAAGATTCCACCTGCATAGCCCGCACCCTCGCCAGCAGGGTACAGGCCCTTGATATTGAGACTCTGAAAATCTGCTCCACGCGTCATGCGTAGCGGCGAGGAGGTTCGTGTCTCAACGCCAGTGAGCACTGCATCGTGCATCGAAAAACCTTTGATTTTCTTTTCGAAAGCAGGCAGTGCTTCGCGAATAGCTTCAATTGCGTAAGCCGGCAGACTACTGGCCAAGTCAGTAAGATGCACGCCAGGCTTATAAGACGGCGTCACGCTGCCAAACGCAGTTGAGGCACGCCCCATTAAAAAGTCGCCCACTAACTGACCTGGCGCTTCATAGGTGCCACCGCCTAGTTCAAAGGCCTTTGATTCAATCGCGCGTTGATAGGCAATTCCTGCCAAGGGGCCGCCGGGATAATCTTCGGGGGTGATCCCCACGACAATCCCCGCATTGGCATTGCGCTCGTTACGAGAATATTGACTCATGCCATTGGTGACAACGCGATTAGGCTCTGAAGTTGCGGCGACCACCGTACCGCCTGGGCACATGCAAAAGCTGTAGACGCTGCGGCCGTTATTGGCGTGATGCACCAGTTTATAGTCAGCCGCACCAATGAGCGGGTTGCCAGCGTGTGGCCCGAGTCGTGCGCGGTCAATCATTGATTGCGGGTGTTCAATCCGAAACCCAACCGAGAAGGGTTTAGCCTCGAGGTAGACACCCGCTTTGTCTAAGGCCTCGAAAGTGTCGCGGGCGCTATGGCCAAGCGCCAGAATCACATGATCAGCGGCGATATGCTCGCCGTTTTCAAGTTGCACGCCACGAATTTGTTGTGCTTCTATATTAAAGCCGGTGACCTTTTGCGAGAAGCGAATTTCACCCCCAAGTGCGATGATCTGTTCGCGCATAGTCTCAACGATACCGACTAGGCGAAACGTTCCGATATGCGGCTTGGCGACATAGAGAATTTCTTCGGGTGCGCCTGCTTTGATGAATTCTTGAATCACCTTTCGACCATAAAACTTTGGGTCTTTGATCTGACTATAAAGTTTTCCATCAGAGAAGGTGCCCGCGCCACCCTCGCCAAATTGCACATTCGATTCGGGATTTAAGACGTTTTTACGCCAAAGCTTCCAGGTATCTTGGGTTCGCTCGCGCACCGCTTTACCGCGTTCAAGGATCAGAGGCTTGAGCCCCATCTGCGCCAGTAGTAAGGCTGCGAAAATCCCACAAGGGCCGAAGCCAATCACAACGGGCCGTAACTTTGGGCTGCGCGCGGTATCGGTTAATTTCGTGACGAAGTGATAACTGGTGTCGGGCGTCGGGCGTACTTGAGGATCGTCAACAAAGCGTTTGAGTACAGTTGCTTCGTCTTTGACAACAACGTCAACGATGTAGGTGAATGACAGCGCAATATTTTTACGTGCGTCGTAGCTTCGCTTGAAGACTTCGACTTTTAAGAGCTCGTGCTCTGCGATACCCAAACGCTTGGTGATAGCCGCTGCAAGCGCTTGCGGCGCGTGATCAATTGGCAGGCGTAATTCAATAATGTGGATCATAGACCGCAACGATACACAAAAAATTCGCTTTCAACACAACGAGCTGGCAAGTGTTTGCTGGCACAGACTTATAGTTTGCTCATTGCGGCTCGGTTTTACTGCTTTTAACGACCGCATCCCAGCGTTTGATTTCGCTCGCGAGGTAAGTGCCGTATTGCTCTGGCGTCGACCCTAAGACTTGCGCTCCTTGCGACAACAATCTTTCTTTGATCTCGGGGTTCATGATGACTGCCATGATCTCGGTGTTCAGGCGTTTGATGATAAACGCTGGCGTTTTCGCTGGCGCCATGATCGCTTGCCAGGCTCCGAGTTCAAAGCCTTTTAGACCACTTTCGTCGAGAGTGGGTACGTCGGGAAGAGCAGGCGAACGCTCTAGGGTCGAAACAGCGAGGGGGCGAATACGGCCCTCTTTAGCGTACGCTAAACCCACAGTAATTGGTTGCATGTCAAACTGTACTTCGCCACCCACCAAGCCGATCATCGCTGGCCCGCTACCCTTGTAAGGGACGTGATTGGCCACTAAGCCGAGCTCTTGCAGCATCAAAAATGGCGCCAGGTGGGTGATGTTGCCTATCCCGGCCGAGCCGTACGCTAGCGAATCAGGTTTAGCCTTCAAGAGCGCCGTGAATTCTTTCAGGTTTTTGACTGGGACTGAGTTGTTGACGTTCAGTAGCATTGGCACCACGGTGGTGAGAATAACTGGCGCCAAGTCTTTTTGCACATCAAAACTCAGGTTTTTATACAGAGCCGGGCTGAGCGCGACAGAAGAACTGTTGTAAATCAACGTGTAGCCGTCAGGCTTGGCGCGTACGACATATTCAGCCGCAATGTTGCCATTGGCACCCGCCTTATTTTCAATGATCACGGTGGCTTTCATGTGCTCGGCTAATTTTTGGCCCACAATGCGCGCGATGATGTCAGAGGCCCCGCCCGGTGGAAAGGGCACCACTAATTTGATGGGTTGATTTGGATAGCCATCCATGACCTGCGCCTGAGCGCCCTTGGCATTTAAGACCGACAAGGCGAGAAGCCCTAGTGCAATGACTTTGAAAGAGGACATGTAACGGGGCCTTGTGATGAAAATTGAATTGGCGTGGCGCGATCTGACGTTTGGCCGACAGCGCGCTTTTTGAATATTATGGGGGCAGGCTCTCTGAACAGCAAGTGAGGCGTTGGTCGCGTCATACAATGAGCCGCAGCAGACAGCACACTTGCGCAACGACTAAAAGGATCACGGATGGACTATCAGCTAAAAGGAAAAATCGCTCTGGTGACGGGCGGCTCAAAAGGCATCGGTTTTGCGATTGCGAAGGCGTTGGCCGCGCAAGGTTGTGCGCTCAGACTTGTCGCGCGCGATTTGGCCTCCTTAGAAGACGCGCGTCGCCAAATTCAGGCTGAACACCAAGTCGAGGTTTTGATCGAGTCGGTCAACTTATCTGAGCCTGGTGGTGCTGAGGCGCTCGCTGCTGCCTATCCTGAGACTGAAATTTTGATTAATTCGGCGGGTGCGATTGGTCGCGGTAATTTGCTTGCAATCGACCCCGCTGATTTTCGCGATGGCTTTGAGGGCAAGGTGATGTCAACCATCATGCTGAGTCGTGCTCTGTATCCGCACATGATCGCGCGCCAGTCGGGCGTGATGATTAATATTATTGGCATTGCTGGTGAAAGGCTCAATGCCAACTCGATCGGCACCTCAGTGGCCAACGCCGCACTGATTGCATTTACCAAAGCGTTTGGCTCAGAGACTGTGAATAATGGCGTGCGAGTGGTTGGGATTAACCCAGGTTTAATTCATACGCCTCGTACTGAGAGCTTGCTGCATCCGCGCAACGATACCGATCGCCAGGCGTATGCCAAGGTCATGGCAAATCTGCCCTATGGGCGTATGGGTACGCCTGAAGAGATCGCGAACCTGGCGGTCTTTTTTGCTTCGGATGCGATGTCAAAATACATCAGTGGCGATGTCATCTCGATCGACGCCGGGACACGTTTTAGGCAGTGATCCACAACATTGGGAGGGTGCCGGACGCGGATTAGACGGTGTCCGGCACTAGACGCTAGTCGTTATTCTGGCTGAATCCCGATGGCCTTCACCAGATCGCCCCAAACCTTGTCTTCTTTGATCAAAAACTGTGCAAACTGTTCGGGCGTGTCATTACTGCTTTGCGCACCGATATCAGCGATGCGCTTGACCATCTCGGGCGAGGCCATCACTTTCATCACTTCGCTATGCAAACGCGTCACGATCTCTTTGGGTGTACCAGCTGGTAAAAATAACGCATACCACTCATAGAGTTCAAAGCCCGGAAAGCCAGACTCAGCGATCGTTGGCACATCCTTGAGTGCTGCAGGCCGCGCAGCACCAGTGGTTGCGAGAGGGCGCAACTTGCCGCTTGTGACATGCGGAATCGTTGACGTCGGGCTATTGATCAACATTTGGATATGGCCGGCTAAGAGATCTGCCAAAGCGGGTCCGCCACCTTTGTAGGGAATCTCGACAATGTTGACGCCGGCGAGTTTGATGAGGTACTGCATCGACAATTGCCCCGACGTCAACCCGCCAGGTGTGCCGTAAGACAAGGTTCCGGGCTTGGCCTTTGCGAGTGCAATCAGTTCTTGCACCGTATTGGCTGGCACAGTAGGGTTCACTGTTAAAAGGCCCGGCATAAGCGCAAGCATCGCCAAGGGAATGAAATCTTTTTTAGAGTCGTAGGGTAGGCTCTTAGCGATATACGGGTTGATCGCATGCGCGCTGATAAATAAACCAATGGTGTTGCCGTCCGGTGCCGAGCGCGCAACTTCTTGGGTGGCAATAATGCTGTTGGCGCCTGGTTTATTGACCACGACTACCGGTACGCCTAAGGCTGCTGAAAGTGGCGGCGCGATGGCACGCCCCAGCACATCCGAGGTGCCGCCAGGGGCAAAGGTCACAACGATGCGGATCGGTTTACTTGGCCAAGGATCTGCGCTTGCAGCGATGCCTGGCAGTAGTGCTGCAAGTGCAACCAGCGAAGACAATAATATCTTTTTCATGATGATCTCAGTGGCACCTCTACGTTAAACGCGAGGTTGCCTGTTAAATTTGAGTGTCGTTTTGCCAAGCCAGTGATCGCCTGTCTTGAAAGTTGTGAAAACGCCTTAAGACGGTTTTTTGACCAACGGACACACACTTTGTGACAGTGGACGAAAGGCCTGGTCACCTGGAATCACAGCGTTGATTTTCAATAAATCCCAATCGCTGGTTGACTCAGATGGCTTTTTTACTTCAGCCAAGTACATGTCGTGCACCATACGCCCGTCTTCGCGAATCTTGCCATTTTTAGCGAAGAAGTCGTTGATAGGAGCCTCTTTCATTTTGGCCATGATCGCTTCTGACTGGTCTGAGCCTGCTGCAGCGACTGCTTTGAGGTAATGCATGGTGGCCGAGTAAGCGCCGGCCTGAACCATTGATGGCATGCCTTTATGACGGTCGTAAAAACGTTTGGCAAAGGCGCGCGTGTCGTCGTTCAAGTCCCAATAAAAGCCATCAGTAAATTGCAGGCCTTGCGCAACCTTTAGGCCAAGTCCTTTGACGTCGTGCAAGAACATCAACAACGTGACGAGCTTTTGGCCGCCTTGCGTAATGCCAAACTCGCTGGCCTGACGCACAGAGTTTTGAGCATCAGTGCCGGCATTTGCCAAGCCTACAACCTTAGCCTTTGAGGCTTGAGCCTGCAACAGGTACGAAGAAAAATCTGGGCTATTTAACGGAGCACGCACTGCGCCTAACACTTTGCCGCCATTTTTGACGACAACGTCTGCGGTGTCTTTTTCAAGTGCATGGCCAAAGGCATAGTCGGCGGTAATAAAGTACCAACTATCGCCGCCACCCTTGGTGACTGCTAAGCCCGTACCGTTTGAGAGCGCATACGTGTCGTATACATAATGTACGCTGTAGGGTGAGCATTCTGCGTTGGTCAGAGCCGACGAGGCGGAGCCTGCAAAGATTGTAATTTTCTTTTTTTCTACACCTAGCTTTTGCAACGCGAGTGCGGCAGCTGAGTCAGTTGACTCGATGATGACATTGACATCGTCGCGGTCGTACCATTCACGCGCCCGTGCCGCAGCAATATCAACCTTGTTTTGATAATTGGCAGAGAGCACTTCAATTGGACGGCCCAACACTTTGCCGCCAAAATCTTCGATCGCCATATTCACCGCTGTGATCATGCCAGGACCGCCATGAGCAGAGTAGATTCCTGACATATCTACCAGCGCGCCGATGCGAAACGGTTTGACTGTTTGAGCCAGGCTAGACGCGGTCAGAAGAGCACCTGCGATTAAAGATGCAACGGCGGTTAAGCGATAGGCGAGTTTCATGGGCTGTCTCCAGATATATTTTTATATGTACTGATTGTAAAGCGGATGCTCTAGATTATTTCAATATTTCGTCTGTGTGTTGTCCTAAATCAGGACTACGTTGGTCAGTGTGTGTGGCCAAGAATACGGTGCTGACGGGCGTGGGTAGAGCGGGTATTGCGTCGCCTGAAGCCGTCGTGATACGACGGTTAAAGACGCCGCGTGCCTGAAAATGAGGGTCTTGAACGGCTTGTTCAAGCCCAATGACCTCGCAGACACACGTGTCCAAGCCCGCGAAGCGGGCGTTCCAGTAGGCGACGGGGTGCTGAGCAATGATCTTTGCGATACTGGCTTTGACCAATGCGGCGTTGTCAATATTTTGTAGCTCGGGTGCACCGATGGCGGTTAAAAAATTACCCCAGAATTTTTCTTCTAGGGGGGCGGCGCTCAAAAACTTATTGTCAGAGGTTTGATAAATTTGGTAGCGTGGGCTGCCGCCTGTCACCAAGTCATCGCCTCCACGCGGCCATTGACCCGCGGCCCAACCATTACCCAAACCCCAGTACATGAGCGGGAACAAATTGTCAGCCATTGAGATGTCGAGGTGGCAACCGACGCCGTCGCGATCCCGTTTGCGCAGTCCCAGCAAAATGTTCATGACCGCCGGGTACGCGCCTCCAGCAAGATCAGCCGTGAGCACGGGCGGCACACTCGGTGTCCCGTGGGCATCGCCGCTGAGTCCGACCATGCCAGTCTGCGCTTGGTAATTCATATCGTGTGCTGCAACCTGCGCGTAAGGGCCCGTTTGCCCGTAGCCAGTGATGGAGCAATAGACGAGGCGTGGGTTGATTTTTGCAACAGCTTCGTAGCCAAGTCCAAGACGATCCATCACGCCCGGCCGAAACTGCTCAACCAGTACGTCTGCTTGCGCAACGAGGGCTTGAATTTGTTTGATGGTGTCTGGCGATTTCAGATCTGCGACGATCGATTTTTTACCGCGATTGAGTAAGGCAAAGTTGACGCTGTCTGTGCCGAATTTTGGCGTGTACGAGCGCATCTCATCGCCGTCTTTGCGTTCAATTTTGATGACGTCTGCACCCGCGTCGGCGAGCAAAAGCGTGCACATCGGGCCTGGTAATAAGGTACTGAAGTCCAGTACCTTCACGCCCTCAAGAGGCTGCATCATTGGTCTCTTGAAATTGTTTGAGCCAGGCGTTGCGTGCACGACGTGCCGGCGCGTAGGCTTCTTGACCAAGTTGCTCGTACAGGTCTTGCGTCACTTCAAAGTGATGGTGCAGGCCTGAACGGTTTAAGAGGGCGATAGGCCCTTCTGGGTAGCCTAGACCTAAACGCAGTGTCATATCCATATCATTGGCCGAGGCCAACCCCTCGTCTAAGCGACGTAGCGCAGCGTTGTAATAGGGACGAATCAGGCGATTCAGGATACGGCCCGGAAAATCATTGCAGGTGGCGACCACCAGACCTGCCGCCTCGAAAGCTGCTTTGGCGGCTGCCACTGCGGCATCCGAGGTGTAGGGCATACGCACTAGCTCAACCAGTTGAGTGGGGGCATCATCGCCCAATCTGAAGCGCGCAAAGCCGACAACATTTGTGGGGCCGTTATCGTCGGCAATGTGCACGCCTAGACATTCGTTTTCAAGTTCAAGGGCAACAAAGCTTGCTGTTGCGTGCTCGTCGCGTGCCTCGTCATAGGCCTCGCCGGCATCGGTGCCGATATACACCACACCAGTACCTTCTTTACTTGCTTGCTGAATAAACGCGTGAGCCTCAGGAAATGAGCGACTCTCTTCGGCTTGAATAATTTGATAGCTCATGCTCAGGCTCCAAAAATCTTGTTGCTGTCATAGGTATGAAACCCTTGACCTGTTTTGCGACCGAGGCGACCGGCGCCGATCATGCGCTTGACCAGTGGCGGGCAGGCCGCACGAGGCTCGTTGGTGAGCCCGTGCATGGCTTCGCACAGCAAGATTTGAGTATCCATGCCAACCATATCCAAGAGTTCTAGCGGCCCCAGCGGATAGCCCAAGGCCGTCTTGACTGCCAGGTCAATGTTGGCGGCATCAGCGACGCCCTGATCAATCAGATTGATGACATCGTTATTAAAGGGGATTAAAAAGTAATTCAAGATAAAGCCGGGTGTATCGCGGGTGCGTACGGGCTTTTGGCCAAGCGCTTCACATAGTTTCCATGCTTCGCTAAAAGTTTCCTCTGAGGTGTTCATGCCCGGCGACATTTCAACGAGCTTCATTAACTGTGCGGGCAGGCAAAAATGCATGCCAACAAAACGATCCGCACGCCCTGACCCGCCTGCAATTTCTGTGATCGAGATCGTTGAAGTGTTTGAGGCAAAGATCGTATGCGCAGGGCAAATGTCATTGAGTAATTTAAAGATCGAGTGCTTGACCTTGAGGTCTTCAAACACCGCTTCAATCACCAGATCGCAGTCTGAGAAGTCTTTTGCTTCAGTGGTGGTTAAAAATTGAGCCATAATGAGGGCATCTTCGCCCGCTGCGAGTTTGCCGCGCTCGACCGATTTTTTCAGAAAGGCAGCCGCTTGCTTACGCGCGTTTTCGAGTGGCTCAGGTTTAACGTCATAGATGCGTGTTTTAAAACCCGCCCGAGCTGCAACGATCGCAATGCCAGTGCCCATGGTGCCACAGCCAACGATCCCGATGGTTTTTGAAGAGTTCAACGCTTTTCCTTTTTCAGAAAACTACGGCCAATCAATTGACGATGAATTTGATTGGTGCCTTCCCAGATTTGAGTAATTTTGGCGTCGCGCATTAAGCGTTCGACGCGGTAGTCTTTGCAGTAACCATAGCCGCCTAAAAACTGAACAGCATCCGTGGCGATTCGCATCGCAAGATCAGTGGCTTTCAACTTTAGGATCGATGCCTCGATCCCGACATTTGGTGCATTGGTTTCGATCAGTTGAGCGACGCGCCACAACCACGACTCAACCATCACAAGTTCAGCAGCCAGATCAGCTACATTAAATTGCAAACCTTGAAACTCGAGCAGGCGTTTGCCCGACTGACGGCGATCATTCATGTACGCGATCGCATCCTTAAACGCGGCGCGTGCGATACCCAGTGCATGTGCGGCAACGCTGGGTCGTGACTTGTTGAGTGAGGCAAGTAATATTTTTAAGCCATCGCCTGGCTCGCACAGCAGGTTCGCACGTGGGATACGTACTTGATCAAACGACAGCGAGGCGGTGCCTGAAGCTCGCGTGCCCATTTTGTCTTCAGTGCCCGTGACGCTAAACCCCGCAGTCCCTTTTTCAAGTACGACCGCCGAAATCGACTCTTTGTCGCCCGCGATTTCGCTCCATTTTCCAAACACGATATAAAGGTCAGCAACATCTCCATTAGAAATAAAGATCTTGCTGCCGTTCATGATGATCGAATCACCGTCGGGCGTGAAGGTGGTTTTCATTCCGGTCGCGTCTGAACCCGCGGTGGGTTCAGTAATGACCAAGGAAGCTAATCCTCCTTCAGCCATTCGAGGCAGTAGTCGAAGCTTTTGCTCTTCGTTACCAAAATCCATTAAAGGTTTGATGGCATGAAAGTTGGTGGCCCAAATAATACCGGTCGAGGCGCATGCTTCGCTGATCTCGCGCACACAGGCTAGGTAGCATGCGTACGACAACGGGGCGCCACCATAGGCTTCGGGGATGAACATCGCGTTCAGCCCCAGATTGTTGATCTCTTGAACGTTATCCCATGGAAACTCTGCCGTCTGATCGTAATGCGCAGCCCGTGGTGCAATTTTTTCAGTGGCCAGTTGCTTGACTGAATCGAGCAGCATGGTTTCTTCTTGGGTCCATGGTTGCGCGGCATCTAATCGTTCTAATACATTCATCTCTTACTCCGTGAAGCTTCGCCGTTCTGGATGAGAAGGGCGCCCAAAGCTATTTTTACTGCAACATTCCGTGTGCGCCATCAATATAGATGGTTTCGCCCGTCATATAAGGTGAATTCAAAACAAAAAGTGAGGTAACCAAATTACCGATATCTTGCGCCTCGCCGGCTACGCCCGATGGAATCCGTTTAGCCAGATATTCGGCGAGCGGCCCTTTTTGAATCATCTCGCGATTGAAGTCTGTCATCACAAAGCCGGGGGCGACGTTGAGTACGCGAATGCCCTTTGATGCCCACTCAACAGCCATGCAGCGGGTCATCGCACCCACGGCCGCTTTTGTCGCGCAGTAGGTCAGGTGCTGTTTGACGCCAAGCTTGTCGTAAAACGAACCGATATTGACGATCATGCCGCCTTTGTTTTCTAGCAGGTGAGGGTAAATGGTTTGACTCGCGGCCAACACCGAGTAGGCATTGACATCCATGACGTTTTTGAACTCTTGTTCAGCAATGTCTTGCACACGATCTTGTGAGTGGATGCCTGCGTTATTGACCAGCCCAACGAGGGGTTGGCCCGTACGTTGTGCAATGTCAGCAAAGGCTGCGGCTAATTGCTCGGGGCGACTGACATCGCACTTGGCGCTGAACCAGTGTTTGGCGAGTTCTGTTGTGGCGCCAGTAATTTGCGGTGTCTCGCCCGAGCGTGACAGGCAGCCGACCGCGTAGCCCGCTTGCGCCAGACCAAGTGCGATCGCCGCGCCGATGCCGCGACTCGCGCCTGTGACGATAATGCAGCCTTTAGTTGATGAAGTGCTCATGTTTTGCCTGAAAAAAGATCGTAGATAAAAGTGAGTCTAGGTTAGCAAGTGGGTTTGGCGCCCGATAGTGGATCGACGGTAATCATTAGCCCCTCGAAAACGATTTAGCTTTCAGTCAAAGACTTAATGATCCTTGAATGCGGCGGGGCGTTTTTCAACAAACGCGGTCATGCCTTCGTTTGCGTCGGCAGTTTGAAAAATTAAGGTTGATAAATCACGCTCAATTTTTAGACCTTGTTCGAGTGTTGTTTGTACACCTCGCGAAATCGCCTGGCGTGCCATCTCAAGTGCCAGGAGGCCATGTTTGAGATAAGGCGCTAAAAATTCGGTACCAAGGGTGTAAGGATTGCCTTCTGCGACTAAGCGAGTGACTAAGCCAATACGTTCGGCCTCAATGGCTTCGACGGTGCGCCCTGACAAGATGATGTCGAGTGCGCGACCTTCTCCAATCAAGCGGGGTAGACGTTGTGTACCACCGTAGCCTGGAATTAAGCCCAGCTTAATTTCTGGCAAACCCATTTTGGCACGCGCCGTGGCGATACGAAAGGTGCAAGACAGCGCAAGTTCAAGGCCACCACCAAAGGCATAACCATGGATCACGGCGACCGACGGGATACGCAAAGCGCTGATACGATTAAAGACTTCTTGCCCGAGACGAGCGCCTTCGTGTTGTTGCATAAGAGTGCGACCAAGCAACTCAGGGATATCGGCCCCGGCACAGAAAGATTTTTCGCCTGCGCCGGTGATGATCAGGCCGCGGACGTGTTGTTGCTCGATCGCTTGCTCAATTTGAGCCAGCGCATTGTTAAGGTCTTGCAAGATCCCAAAGCTTAAGGCGTTTAATGCCTTGGGGCGATTGAGATGCAGGTGGGCTAGGCCCTGTTCAATGGAAAGTTCTACCGCCATGTTCGACTGCCTTTAAGATTAGATCAACTTGGTGATGCTTCAAAGTCTGAGTGGAGCGCTAGGCTGAGTGGCTTCGGGAGAGGTGCAGGCGAAGTCACGGGCTAAGCTAGGTAATACATGCGAGCGATATGATGGTGTTCAAAAGCCACAGGCATCAGCTCGGCGCCCTCCAGCGAACTGGGGAGGGCTTGATGTCCCCGCGCTTAGTCATTTCAATAAGCTCGCGTTTTAAAATCTTACCGCTTGCCGTCAGCGGAAAGGCAGGCAGCACAATAAAGTATTCAGGCATGTCGTATTTTGATAAGCCGACCTCGTGCAAGTGCTGTAAAACTTGTTGAGGGTCAATCGTGGCGCCCGCACGCTGCAAAATCGAGAGGCAGACGCGCTCGCCTAAGCGATCATCGGCAATTGGAAACACAGCGGCCTTCACGACATCAGGGTGTCTGTGGGTCAAGTCTTCGATGCGCGCTGGGTGAATGTTGTGCCCGCCACGAATAATTAAATCTTTTTTACGCCCAACGATTTGCAGACAGCCTTGTTCGTCAAACACACCGAGATCGCCACTCATAAACCAGCCAGAGCGGTTAAAAGAGTTTTCAGTCGCAGTTTGATCGTCAAAATAGCCAAGCATCAGCAGACCTCCGCGACCGCCAATCTCACCGACCTGACCCTGCGCGACTTCGTTGTCGGGATGTTCGGCATCAAAAATTCGCACTTCGTAGCCTTGTGCGGCACGCCCGCATGTGGCCACAATCGTGTTGGTTGGATCGCTAGGTAAGGTGTATTGATGTGACCCGTTTTCGGTCATGCCGTAGACGTTTTGTGGCTTGACACCAATCCGCAAAAATTGTTCAGCGACTTCACGTGGTATCGGTGAGCCAGCCATATAAAACGACGTCACCTTGCCCATCGCAGTCAAACTACGACGGCGAACATCTTCAAGAATATCCATGGCGTGTGTTGGAACGCCCATGACATAGGTGCCTTGGCTTTCAATGATCCAGTCAAGCGCAGGCTTGCCCGCAGCAAAGTTATGGATGACGAGTTGCAAGCCCGCTGCAAGCCATTGCTCGATGGCGACCGTACCAATGTGATGGCTTAAAGGGCTGAGCGCGACAAGAATAGAGTTCTGATCGTGATGCCAGTCACGCACCATCATGCGGCCGTTTGCCAACAAGGTGTTGTCGCTGTGCATGACACCTTTGGGCAAACCGGTTGTTCCTGAGGTGAAGGCTAAGTAAACGATCTTGTCTGGGTTGGTGGCTGCAGGGGGTAAGGCAGTTGTTGTCGCTGCATTGACCGTTGTCTGCTGCGCAGTGACTTGATTGTCAATTGTTTGGTGTTCAATTGTTTGCGTGGCATCGGCAAAGGTCGCACCATACAAACAAGTACGTATCAATGTCGGCACTTCACCTAGTAACTCAGTGATGGGATGTGTTGCTGCATCCGACCCATAGCCAAGTGTCGTAAAAAATGCTTTGCAACGAATACGCTTGAGCAGAGTAATGATTTCGCCCGAGGTATAGCTTTGATGAAGCGAGGGGCAGCACACGTAGCCGTTGCGCGAACAGGCCATAAATACAATCACGCTTTCAACACGGCTAGGCAACCAGATTGCGACACGGTCACCAGCGCTTAAGCCGGCTTGATGTAGGTCTGATGCCACCTGCTCAACGGCGTGCAAGACTTGCGACCACGTCAGCGTGGTGAACAAATCACGCAGGGCAATCGCATTTGGGCGTGCTTGCGCGTGTTGTGTTAACAGGCCGAACATGGTGTCGGCATGCCAAGCCCCCGAGGCATAGTTTTCGCGGGTTTTTTGCGGGTCGTGCAGAGTCAACATCATGTTCGTAAACCTAAACGCGGTATGTAAAAAGTCTAGTGGCCAAAAGTAGACGGATCAGGTTTGCGACGTTCGGCAAATGATGCTGAAAGCTCATCGTGTTCTTTGGTGTCGAGATAGCCGCGCAGCAGCAGATCGTGCGCCATCCGTGACAAGCCGCTGACGCCGCCATGACGTGCGTTGAATGCGGCCTTGACCGAAGCTAAGGCAAAGGCACCACGATCAGCGATCTCGAGTGCCCACTTGCGGGTTTCAGCACGTAACTCTGCGGCTGGCACAACGCGATTGATCAGACCCATTTCAAGCGCTTGCTTGGCAGGGATCTTGGGATTGGAAAACCACATTTCTTTCGCGCGTTTTTTACCGACTAAATCTTCAAGGTACCAAGTGCCATAGCCCGCATCGAAGCTACCCATCATCGGGCCGACTTGTCTGAACGTTGCGGTATCTGAGGCAATCGTCACGTCGCAGACCATTTGCAGAACATTGCCGCCGCCGACGGCAAAACCGTTCACTGAGGCGATGACTGGCTTTTGCAGGCGGTCGATGCTTTCGTACATTTCAAGCGTCGGTAAGACGCCAGCATAAAGCTGAGTGTCTTCCATGCCTTCTTTGCGTCCGCCAATGCAAAAGAAACGATCGCCAGAGCCGGTTAAGACGATGACACGGGTGCGAGTTTCGCGACGAATCTCGTTGATACAGTCACGAATCTCATGGCACATTTTTGGTGTGAACATGTTGCCATCATGGGGACGATTGATCGTAATCGTGCCGATTGGGCCGTCTTCTTCGTAGAGGATTTCGTCGAATGTCATAAAAGTCTCGTTGTTTGTCAGTAAGTTTTTATTTGACCGTCTTGGCAACTGTCTCTGGACAATTGCCTTGGTTGGTTTTTTATAGTGCGAATTTTGTACCGCAAATTTTACTAGTGCGCTGGGTCCTTCGCGGGATCTTCATTGTAGCGAGGCCGGCTCGTGATGTGGCGCTAAGACCCGCCCCGCTATTCATTCACGATTTTGGCCTGTTGTAGCTTCGCAATCTGGTCTGGGCTGAGCTTGAGGCGATCGCGCAAAATGGCCTCTGTGTCTTCCCCCAGAGTTGGAGGGGCTTTACGGTGCACGTGATGGTCGCCGTTGATAGTAATACCAAGTCCCACTTGGGGTACATCACCGTAGCCCGAATCACTCTTGTAAAAAAATTCTTTAGTTAAAAGGTCTTGATCTTTGGTGACTTCGTCGACCCGATTGATGGGGCCCGCAGGGATCCGATTTTTGGCAAAAAGCGCCAACCACTCGTCACGCGTTTTGGTGGCCAGCACCTCTGAAATGCGCGCCACTATGGCGGGCCGATGTGAGCGACGCCCTGCATTACCTGCGTACTCGGGTTTTTCAGCAAAGGCTGGGTCACCGACCGCCTGCCAAAAACGTTTCCAAATGGCATCGTTACCCAGGCCCAGCGAGAGCTGTGAGTCGGCTGTGTTGAACACTTGATAGATTGCGATCACTGAGTCTTTGCCCCCAGAGCGGCGCGGCACCTCGTCAGACCCTAGATAGGCCACCACGCGTGGCGCAGTAAAGCGAGTCATTGTGGCAAGCATTGAGATATCGATGCTCGAACCTTTGCCGGTGCGCGCACGGCCGTGGATAGCGGCCATGGCGGCCATAGCTAGATCTTGTCCTGCGAGCATATCGGCTGCAGGCGTCCCGACTTTTTGAGGGTCGTTTTCGCTTTCGCCGGTTAAGTCCATGATTCCAGAGTAGCCTTCGGCAATTAAGTCGTAGCAGGGGTGGTCGCTGCGGCTGCCTGTTAAGCCAAAGCCCGTCAGACTGGCATGAATCAAGCGCGGGAATCGCTCTTGCAGTTTTGCAAAATCCAAGCCAAGCTTCTCTTGAACACGCGGCGTCATATTCAACACCAGTACGTCGGTGGTTTCGAGCAAAGACATCAACACGGCCAGCCCTTCAGGCTTGCTGATATCAAGTGCCATGCTGTGTTTATTGCGGTTGACGCTCAAAAACCAAAGCGACGCACCGTTTAAAAAAGGGGGGCCCCATTGGCGAGCATCGTCGCCCGTGCCGGGCTTTTCGATTTTGAGTACTGTCGCCCCAAAATCGGCCAGCAGTTGCGTGGCATAGGGACCTGCCACTGAGGTGCTGAGATCCAGGACTTGAATCCCCTCGAAATGCGCAAAACCTGGAGCGGCCTGAACGTGGGGCAAGTGTTGATAAGGCAGAGTCATCGTGGACGTTATCCTAAGGTAAAGCCGGTTACGCGGTAAAGCCGATAGAGCTGGCGCTAAACACAGAGCTTACCAAAGCGCGTACCGGACGGCGCACGACCCACGCGCTTGGCAAGCAGTCGGTCGGTGGAACATACGACTGAATAAACAGTCCCGTCCAGCTTCTTGCTAATATTGATCGTAATCATAACGAATCGATTCTCGGTCCAATTGCGAGCCGATGAGTCGCAATGATCGGAGACTCGCATGCCTAATCCCCTGAAATCCCGTCTGAAGGGTGTCTGTGCCCTCATGGTATTGGTGACGCTGAACGCCTTGCCCACAAGCTACGCGCAGTTGGCCAACGACAAGCCGCTCAACGTCGTGATTCCCTTTGCTCCTGGCGGCGGTACGGATGTGCTCACCCGCATGGTGATGCCCAAGGTGGCGGATAAGCTTGGTGTAGGCACCATCATTGAAAATCGCCCAGGTGCTGCGGGTGCAATTGGCGCTCAGTTTGTTGCCCGGGCCAACCCGGACGGAAAAACGCTCTTGGTAGGCTCTGTTTCTGAAATTGGCGTCAATCCCAGCATTTATCCAAAGCTTGCCTACAACGTTGAGCGAGACTTCGTGGCGGTGACGGCACTGGCCGCGGCGCCCATGGTGTTGGTTGTGCACCCATCGTCTCAGATCAAGGTGGCTGGAGATTTGGTCAAACTGGCACAAGCAAACCCCGGGAAAATTAATTTTGGTTCAGCCGGTACTGGGTCGGGTGCCCACATGGCGGCCGAACTGTTTATCTTTGAAACCAAAATCAAACTGACCCATGTGCCATACAAGGGCATGGGCGCGGTGGCGGCCGACATGCTGGGACAGCAGCGCGACATGGTGATGTTTGCGCCCTTACCTGCGGTCGCGGGTATCGTGCGTTCGGGTCAGCTTAAGGCGATTGCCTTGACAGGCAAAAAGCGCTCGGCGGCCATGCCAGAGGTACCGACTTTTATCGAGGCGGGTATCCCTGGATTTGATATGGACTACTGGTATGGGTTGATGGCACCCGCCGGCACCCCTGCGGCGGTGCGCAATGCGCTGCACGAGGCTGCACTAGAGGTCTTGAGTAAACCCGAGATGGTGGGTGACTTGCTCAAGCAAGGTCTGGTGCCAACCATCACGACTGAAAAAGAGTTTGCCGCTTTTGTACAAGCCGATATGGCGAAGTGGGCGCAAGTGGTTAAAGCCGCAGATATCAAGGCTGATCAGTAAACGTAGAAGACGAAACGCTTCTCCGGCAATTTGCAAGCGTTTCGCAGACGATCTAAGTCGTCTATTTAGCCTTGATAATGCGCCGCGGCTCGGCCCGCGATGCGGCCAGAAATAAATGCCCAGCCTAAGTGATGGCCATGGCCTTCAAGTAACAAGCCGCCTTGCCCCGCTGAACCTGCGGCATAGAGTCCGGGGATCACTTGGTCGTCAGTGCGCAAGACTTCAAGCTTGTCGGTGACCTTTAAACCACCGTCGGTAAAGACGACATAGCTCTTGATGGGGCCGAGCGCATAAAACGGCCCTTGCGCAATTGCAGGGCGCGCGCCGCGGTCGTCTTGATTATATTGTGCGATCGTTTCGGCCAGGGCGTGCGTAGCGACTCCCATACTTGTCGCCAAGCCTTCGAGTGTCGGTGAGTAATGAAAGATATCAGGCCGGTTGCGCCGATAATCATCAAGGTAGGCGTACGCGACGCCGGGTGCCGTCGAGATGTAATACGGCCAGGCTGAAAACTTTTTGGCAACCGTGCTGTCCATCACAATCCAGCCAATACGTTCTGGCTGCTTGGCCATCTCTTTATTTGGCTTATCGAGCTCGTTGGTAAAACGCTGCCCGTTCTTATTGATCAGCACGCCACCCTCACGATATAAGTCGGTCGAGGGGCTGACAGCTGTGGTTAAAAAACTCATTAAGAAGGGGCGCAAAATCCACTGCGGTAACCACTTTGCAGACCAAGCGATGAGCTGCGCGATGATCTTAGTAGGAGGTAAGCGCTGTAACAGGTTGGCACGTGTCGGCGCCAAAAAGCGCATGATGGGGCCGCGAACAATATCACCGTTGACGACTGATCCGCCCAGTGCCATCGCCATGCGATGACCATCGCCAGTTGCTGTTGTGTTAATCGCATCGACTAACGCAACCTCTGGGTTGGCCAGTTGAGCTTTTAAATCAGCGGCTGCGCTGTAGTCGCCGCTCGCCAGCACGATGCCGCGACGCGCGATAAATGTGTGTAGTGTGCCATCCGGTAAGGTCGCCTCGACACCAATGGCTCGGTCACCCTCAAGCACAATGCGTTGCGTTGCCGTGTTCAGGCGCAAATCGACCCTAAGGTCGCGACAGCGGCGTGTCAAATGATAGGCAAACGAACGTGAATTTGGCACCACGTTGTGCATACGCGCCACGCGATGGGGTGGCTCTTCTTCGGGGCCCACGAACACGACACCGAGCTTCATCAACCAGTCGATCATGTCAGCTGTGTTGTCAACCAAGATACGACGTAATGCGAGGTTGTCACGTGGCGCCAGTGCGCCGGCGTGCTTTTCCATATCTTCAAAATGCGCGTCTGCGCTGTCTTGTATGTTGGCTTTGCGTTGATGAGGGGTGCCTGTGGCTGTGATCGAGCCAACTGACCACGAGGTTGAACCACCAGTCTCAGCATTTTTTTCGAGCAAAATGACTTGACGCCCGAGCTCTGCAGCTTCGATCGCAGCGGCTAACCCAGTACCACCACCGCCAATAATTAATACATCAGTATGCGTTGTTGCTGACACAGCTTGCTCCGCCCTGTTAAGGGATCATTTTATTTTCGCGAAAATAATCAAAACCACCCGTAAACATCTTGGGCGTGTTGATCGTTTCAGTAAAGCCATCACGTTGCGCTTTGGACATGTCAGACACGACATCCCACTGCGGTGAAAACACATAGTCACCATACGGCCATTGTGCGACTGTTTGCAAGTCAGTTTTTTTCAAACCATATTTTTTGATCATGGCTTGCCAGGTAGCATCTTTGTCAGAGGCAAAATTGGCGAAGGTGCTTGAAATCGGTTGACCGACCTCCATCTTGAAGTACTGAGCAAAGACTGGCCATAGCTCAGACCAACTGATTGGATCCCCATTCACGATGTTATAGGCCTGGTTGCGGCACTGCGGTTCGCTCATCATCCAAACCGCCGACCGCGCTAGGGTCGGCAGCCACGAAAATTGTGTTTTCACCTCGAAGCTGCGCGATGTGCCAGGAAAATGTAACGGCTCGCCAAGTTCGCGTAAGATCGACGCGTATAGCCCCAAAACCAGCAACATATTGCGCGCTTCATCGCTGCGGTAGTTACAAAACGCATGGGGGCGCGAGATTGACCAAGACCAGTCTTGCCCAACTTGTCGCTGTTCAACTAGTTGTTGCTGCTCAAAATAAAAACTCTTGTAATTGCCACAGGTATCGTCCTCGCGATACGGTGTACGTCGCTCTTTGACCGTGTGACCATAGTACTTTGTGCCATGCACGAGGTGAATATGCTGCAGATCATGTGTGTTGTGCTCAAGCGCATCAAGCAGATGCCTGAGCATTGCCACGTTCGTGTCTTTGGACTCGAGTTCGCCGCCAAAATGATCAAAGCGGGCGGCGTACAGCACATGCGTGATGCCCTTCAGTTGGGCCAGTTTCTGTTGACAGTCGCTCGCATCGGTCAGGTCAATCGCAAGCATCGGGTAGGGGGAGTGTGGGTCTGGGTGTCGCGCTAGGCCCAACGGCCCCCAATCACCTAGCCCCATGAGATGCATGCCAACGCTCGAGCCGATTTGACCGGTTGCCCCAGCGATCAAAGTTTTACGTGGTTTGGGGTTAAGGTTCAACGTCGTGGCTCTTGAATGTGTTGCAGCGGGTAAGCGCTATGCAGGTTGCGCTGATACATACATTGCTGAGGCATACAGCGCAACATCAGCACGCGTTGGCAAGCTGAGTGCTTGTGCGTGAGACATCACACTGATACCACGGTAGGGCGTTGACTGATCTAGGCCAACGGCGCGCAACCAGGTAAACGTTACACCGTTAAACGCTGGCTCTTCATGACCAAGTGTCGGCTGCGTCTGATCGGTCACCACTAAGACAGACCCTGCAGGTACCTCAGGCGCCATGATGCTTGCCTGTTCTACGCCTTCGAAAAGATTACGTTGGTAAAACCGTTTGTCGATCAAACTGAGCCAAGGGCCCATGCCTCGAATCTTTTGATAATACGGATCGACAAAAACCTCGGGTGAGCGAATCGAGTACATCGCCAGTGAGGGTGGCCAGCCCGGCGCTTGCGTTTGAAAGCGCTCGGCTGAGGTGATGCCGTCGACCGTGCGCATGATACGCAGATGTTCGACATACCACTGTGCCCACTCTGGCTCTTTGGTGGGATCGGTGATCCCGCTTTGGCTCATAAAGATCATGACTTAATTAATTTGCAGCCCAGATTTTTTGATCACAGGGCCCCACTTGAGCGTTTCTGCTTCGATCAGTGCCGAGAAAAGTTCAGGCGCCCCTCCGATAGGCTCAAAGCCCATCTTTTCAATGCGCGCACGAATATCGGGGTCTGCAAGAGCCTTGTTAAAGGCCGC
The DNA here is from genome assembly GCA_937952975.1 of uncultured Alcaligenaceae bacterium. Lineage (GTDB taxonomy): Bacteria > Pseudomonadota > Gammaproteobacteria > Burkholderiales > Burkholderiaceae_B > Zwartia. The sequence goes on along the minus strand of CALFXX010000159.1, from coordinate 28,298 downwards.
GTTCAGTGTTTTGATCGCGGCAGCAGGGGTGTTGGCAGGGGCCAGTACGCCGTTCCAGGACGTGACGGCATAGCCGGGTACACCCGCCTCGGCAATCGTGGGCAGCTCGGGCATCGTAAGAGATCGTTTATCGCTTGTTACAGCAAGCGGCCTAAATTTTCCACTCGCAATGTGCGGCAGTAAGGTGGCTGGTTCGCCAAAAATCATATCGATTTCGCCCGACATCAAGGCAGTTGCCGCAGGAGCACCACCTTTGTAGGGGATATGTTGTAGTTGTACGCCAGCCATATCGGCAAACAGTTGACCCGCTAAGTGATTGATTGCGCCATTACCACTCGAGCCATACGTGAGCTTGCCTGGATTCGCTTTTGCTGCAGCAATGATCTCTTTGACCGACTTGAAAGGAAGGTTGCTGTTGACAACAAGTACCTGCGGGACTGACGCTAAAAAAATGACGGGAGTGAAGTCTTTTTCTTCGAAGGGCATCTCTTTGTAAAGATGCCGATTGATCGAGTGCGTGCCCGAGTAAGCGAAGGCAATGGTGTAACCATCGGCAGGTGCGCGCGCAGTGGCCAAGGCACCAATGTTGCCTGCCGCCCCTGCGCGATTTTCAATAATCACGGGTTTGCCCAAGGCGTCTGCGACAGGGTTTCCAATCAGGCGCGCGATGACATCGCCGCCACCCCCGGGGGGCCAAGGCACAATCCAGCGAATGGCCCGATCAGGAAACGTCTCTGAATAGCTGTTGGCTACTAAAGAAAATACCGTGATAGCAATAAAAACTACGCGCATCAAAGCTTTGTGCATAGCGGTCTCCAACTAAATTGTTACGCCAAGGCTATGAATGCCCGAGTCTGTTGTTTGCTAAAGAATTTTAGCGGAATTACCCAAAGAAACTAGGTACTTTCCGTTGCGACGATACTGATCCTTTGACGGCTTTTGACACTGGCTTGGTTGCCTGCATGCGCAGGTCAGACCACGCACCTTACCTAAAACTGGATTGAAGTCATCCCAACGCCATCGAAGCTTGCCACGACCAAATCACCGGGCTGGGCGGCCGGTATGCCGCACCACGTACCGGTGGTCACAACCGTACCCGAAGGTACTGAAGCGCCCTGTGCGGTGACGTGGCGTAGCCAAAATGGTAAGAGCCAACGGGGGTCTTGCATAGAATGGGTGCCGACAAACTCTTGGGCAGGCGCCTGGCCGATCTTGACGGTACAACGCTGGCGCGCCCAGTCGCGCTCAGCTTCTTGCGCGCTGTAGGGCATCCAGTTGCCAACTACTAGGGCGCCGTGTGTTTGCATGTCAGCCAATTTGAGCAGAGGTTGTAGTTGCTCGGTTTGTTGCCAGCGTGAGTCAACCACTTCGATGGTGACCGCCATGGCGCCGATTAAGGCATGCGCTTGTTCGTGCGTGAGCGTCGCGGCCTCAGCAGGCGTCACAGGCCGATTGGTTTTCAGGGCTATTTCGATTTCGATCAGACGCATATTAAAGTGCCAGTCGCGCGCCTGCGCGGGGCTCGCCCAGACTGCGGCGTCTAACAGGGCGGTTGACGACAAGTCAGCGCTTCGAGATGAGGCACCTGATTTCCAGTAACGGCCGACGGCGGCTTGTTCAGGCGCCAGCGCTTTGCGTACCAACTCTTGTACCGCGTAGGCTTCATCAGCGGATTGCAGTTGATCGACGTGCTGGGCGGGGTCGGCCGGCTGGCGGTCACGGCGGGCGGCTAAAAGTGTTTGGGCAATGGCGGCAATATGGGGATTTGTCATTAAAAAAGGCTCTCGGTCAGATAATCAAGGATAATCCACTTCTTGACTTCGCACAGTACACACTAGATTTATGGCCTTACGCGCAACCATCTATAAAGCCGAACTTAACGTAGCCGACGCCGATCGCCACTATTACGGCAGCCACGCCTTGACGCTTGCTCGGCACCCTTCAGAAACCGAAGAGCGCTTGATGGTGCGTGTGCTGGCGTTTGCCTTGCATGCGCATGAAGACTTGGCCTTCACAAAAGGCCTAAGCGATGCCGACGAACCCGATATCTGGCTTAAAGACCTGACCGGTTCGATCGACCTTTGGATTGAGGTTGGACAGCCCGATGAGCGACGTATCTTGAAAGCCTGTGGTCGTGCCAAACAAGTCGTGGTGTATTGCTATAGCGGTCAGAACAGCAAGATTTGGTGGGATGGCATTCGCAATAAGCTCGAGCGCGCGCGTAACTTGACGGTGGTGTGTTTGCCTTCAGAGGATACGCGTGCGCTGGCCGCACAGACCCAGCGCAGCATGATCTTGCATGCCAACATCCAAGATGGTGAAATTTTTATTTCAAATGATCAAGGTCAAATCACCTTTGTGCCAGAAGTCTGGCGCGAGGCGAAAGACTAAGCGCTATTGTGTCAAACGAAAGACCAAACGCTATTGTGTCAAACACGATCGTTGCGATTGAAAAAAATACTTGGCTGCGAACAGAGCGCCGCGCTTCGTTACTGCGAGTGGCACTTGTGGTTGCCGTTCACGTTGCTTTGCTCGCTGCCTTGCTGAGTTGGTCGTGGCCGCCCGCGCCGATCGAGGTCTCGATTTTGAGCCTTGAAGATCTTGGCAGCGATGCCCCAGCTTCGCAAGAGGTACCGGCGTCAGAGCGTTCGACGCCTGAGGTCGAGGCTGTGGGGCCAGCACCAGAGCAGTTGCCGACAGCCGTTACGCCCGCGCGTGAACTTGCACAGCCGCAGCAGATCGATATCGCACTTTCGCGGGCTGTGCCCCCCGTACTTGAGCCGCAAGTCGCGCCCGAGGTTGCACCCGAACGGCTGCCTGACGCGCAAGCACAACCTGCTCAGACTACGGATACAGCACTGGCAGCGCCGCATGCATCGATCACATCTACTCCAACCACTCCAACGCCAACTCAAATTACTCCAGCACCAACTCCTACAAAAGTAGCAGCGACACCGACAGTGCGTCCAACGCCTGATCTTGACGCATCCGCGCGGCCTAGATCTGCAGTCCAGTTCGCTGCTCCCATTGGGGGGGCGACTGCAACGGGTGCCTCGAGCTCAACAGACAACAAGGGTCTGGCCGGTCAGGCCAGTGGTAGAACTCAACCGGGCGCAGGCACCGAGCCTGCTTTGACCGCAGCGCGTTTTGACGCTGATTATTTGCATAACCCCGCACCCGCTTACCCGTCGCAGTCGCGACGTTTGAAAGAAGAGGGCACGGTTCTGTTGCTGGTGCGAGTTAGCGCCGAGGGTGCGCCTCTCAGTGTCGAGATACGTACCTCAAGCGGGTTTGAGCGTTTGGACGAGGCTGGGTTGCAAGCGGTGCGTCAGTGGCGCTTCGTCCCCGCTAAACGAGGTAATGAAAGTGTGGCCGCCTCGGTGCTTGTGCCGATTCAATTTAAACGGCAATAGTCGGTATCGATGACAGCTTGTATGTAGGCGACAACAAGCAGACCCTAGTGAGCGGTTTGTGAGCTTCATTCAACCTGCTAGGCAGCGCATCGCCAGCTGCGGTCAGTGGGATTGCAGCCAATTGCGCACTTGTTCAAAATTTGCAGCTCCGCGTACGCGTTTGACTTCGCCCTTTGCATTCACCAGCATCGTGATTGGCAGTTCACCTTGCCATTTGGGATCAATTTCATAGCGAAGGTATTCATCAAAGATTGAGGCGCTGGCACGATTGTCTCGTTGTGCAAGGCCCGCCTGAGTCAGTGCTTGTGACGCTGTAGCGTGCGGGACTTGATCGACTTCGATGAAGACAGTTTTTACGTTTGTAAATTCTTTTAAAAACTCACCCCAGCGTGGTAACTCTTCAAGGCACGGCCCGCAAGTGAAACCCCAAAAATGTACGATTTGAGGCTGGCCACGACCAGCAACGAGAATTTTTTTCCAGTCGCCCGGTTGATATAAAACCAGTTTTGGGCTTTCAGCGTCGAGCTGAAGTAAGCGATAGCCTTGCGCGGCCGTCAACCACGATAGGTAGGCAACCCCCTCGCGTTGGATCAGTAAGGGATGGTCAGAGTATCCCACCGTTTCAGAGATCATTTTAGGTGATGACCATTGCACGCCATCATCAGTTGAATATTGGGCAAAGACTGCAGTTCGCTTGCCGTCAAATTCTTTCCAAGCCAACCAAAGTGCTGATGGAGTAGAGAGTAGGTAGGGACGCCCTGGCATCGCTTCGGGGTTGCCGATGGGGCTGGGGTTTGAAAAAGTTTTGCCTTGATCGGTCGAGCGCGCGTAAAAACTTCCGGTGCGAGCACTTCCCTGTGTAAACCAGGCAGCGTGTTGTACCCCCTTGGCAGAGACCGCTATTGCAGGACCATGGTGTGGGCAGCTATCGGTCGTCCACGCATCGACTGCGACGCGTTGCGTTGGGCCCGGTTGTGTGCGTGACGTAAACGTTTGTGTGGCGTGATCACGCACTGAGTCTTCAAAAATCGCACGGTACAAAATAACGGGTAAACCGTCTGGGGTGAGCGCTGAAGCGATTCGACAACACTCACAGCTACTCGGTTGCGCAATGTTTTCGTGTGAAAACGTTTGTGCGCCATCGCTTGACCAGGCATAGGCGATCGAACCACCCAATTGTTTTTTACCGACCTTGTTAGCAAGAGCCACCACGCGCTTATCAATCCAACTCGCAAAGATTTGACCCTGCGGATCGGTGAGCAAGCTAGGAAAACGTTGGCTTGTTGGATCTTGACTGATCGGTGCTGGCGCAGAAAAACTTTTGCCACTATCAACCGAGCGTGAAATGTTTACCTGCGCGTTCCAGTTTTTGTCGCGAAAAAAACCGTAGGCGATGATTAAATTATTTTGTTTGTCGCTAACCAATTGTGGACGCGCATCAGGCCCTGTATCTAAAAAGGCACCATGCTGGGCGATTTCTTTACGCGGCTCAAAGGTCGCTCCGAGATCTGTTGAGCGAGCCACAGAAATCGCTCCGCCGCCGGCCCAGACAAGCCACAGTGCACCGTCTTGGGTAAAAAGTGGCGTAGCAGCACGCGCGCACCGTAGCGTGGTGTCTTTGCATACTGCAGTTGCGCTGGTGTGTGTGCCCGAGCTCGTGCTTGAGGCCGCGCTTGTCGAACCAGAGGTCGTCTGTGCTCCGTGTGAGTGCTGTGCCACTGCGGCAGGCTGAGCGAGCAAGTAAGCAGCGCCAACTAGGCACGCACGCCAGAGGCCTCGAGCTAGCCCCAAGGAAATGCGTCGTAAAAGATGTTTCGTATTCGTGATTGAAATTATTAGAGTCATCGGCATAGTTATTAGAGCCATCATCTGCTTCATCAAAATTTAGAGTGAGAGGTTTAGGCAGCCTTGCTGTAAAACGAGTCAGGCTGTTACCCCAGTCGATTAAAACGTTGCCCTGACCCCTAGCGTGAACCAACGCGGCGGGCCCATGCTGGGCACCCCTGCAGAACTGACCGTACTGCCTTGATAGGCGGTGTAGCTCATACCCTGTGCCAAATAATTGACGTTAAACAGATTCTGAACATTGCCGTACAGTTGCACTGTTTTATCCATTTGGTACCTAAAGCCAACGTTAACTAAGGTTGCGCCATCGTTGAGTTGAGTGTGGGCAGTGTTGTTCCAAAAAGCGGGAAACGATTGCAACTGGCCAGATAACGCTAAGTCGGGCGTGGCCTGCCATTGAACGCCGGCAGTCGCCATCCAAGGAGGCACTTGACCAAGCTGCACATTGGTCGGGTCTGCTGGGCTGCTGCCAGAGTCATAATCAGACGAGTTCAAGTAAGCCCAGGTTTGTGTAAAACCCAAATTCAGCTTGAGTCTTTTTGACAGCGTGGCTTGACCAAGAATTTCGTATCCACGCAGCGTTGCATTGCCAGCGTTCACATTTTGTCGCAGACTTGTAATGCTCCCCGCTGCTAAACCGGTTCCAGCAATCAAGGGATTACAAGTCGCCACGGTTGTGCACATCGTCGCGCCATCGATAAAGTTGCTTAAGTTGTTGTTGAAAACCGTAAACGAAAGGCTTGCGTCTTTTTCTTTGGTGCGCAGATCAAAGCCAATTTCTTGTCCAAAGTTAGTTTGTGGTGCGAGATTTGGATTGGCGATTGTGATGGCAGAGCCGCTGAGATACGTTCGATATAACTGGTTCATCCCTGGCGCCGCAAAGTTTCGATAGACGGCCGCGCGCAGATCAAAGTTATCGTTTACATAATATTTAATGCCCAAGGTTGGATTAAAGCTTGCGTAACTATTGTTTGCCAGGGGTGCATCGATTGGCGTTGGTGCTTTACCTGCGGTGTAGACGTTACCACTCAAACTCGAATTGGTGACTTGATAAAAGTCTTCTCGCAAGCCAAAGTTGATGTCAACGGGTGCATCTTTAAATTTATATGTACCCGTCACAAACAGCCCTTGAAAACTATTTTGACCTTTGTTAATCAGGTTGGCAGAATTGAAGCCGTTTGTTGCATATTGATTGATGTTGTCATCTGATGAAATAACGCGGCCATCCACACCAAATTTCACATCTTTAAATTGGCCAAAATCCTTTTGATAAAAAACCGACAGACCGAGGCTTTGATAGTTATCTGTTTCGTTTTGACTCATGTATGGCACCCCCGCGCTAGGGGTGAAAATATTGAAAGTCGGCGTTTGCCCGGCGTTGGTCGTTTTCATTTGTTGAGAACTCACCCAGGCATTAAAGTTGATACTGCTATTGTCCTCAAAGCGCGTGGTCCCGCCCGCTGACAACACATAGTTATTCCATTGGTTGCTGGCGTTTTGCCAGGTGGCGGTCGTTTCGGCTGTTTGGTTGAGATTGAGCTTTGCGTAGTACTTAGAATCTGCGCTCGGAGTAAGAATTGTATAAAGCGTTACGTTATCAACTTGAGACGCTGTGGCCGTCATGTAGGGATTTCGATATTGCTCGGGCGTAGCGTTATAGCCCTGGCTTTGTGAGCGGTCGTAACTGAGGCCCATTGATATTTTATCGGTCTTAAAGAGCTGACCAGAAATACCTGCGTTCAGGGTGCTATAGCTCCCGTAATCGGTATAGACACTGAGCTTGTCGTCTTGCGGCGGGCGAGTCACGATATTGACAACACCACCCATGGCCAAGTTACCCCAAAGGCTCGTCGCGCCGCCACCGCGAATCACCTCGATACTCTCGATCGAATTCTTGGGGATGCGGGCCCAGTTGATCGTTCGAAAAAACGGATCGTTAAATGGGATGCCATCCACCATCACCAGCGTGTTGACGTTTGTGCTTGTGCCAAAGCCACGGATGCTGAAGGTGCTGCCCGTTGGGTGTAACGAGGTTGAAGGGATCTGATTGACAAAAATCCCAGGGATTTTGTTGATAATTTGATCGGTTGTGGTTTCGGGGCTGTTAATGACCTCTTCGCGAGGGAGTACCGTTGTGCTGAAGGGAAGGCTTTCTAACTCAATTCCACGACCTGCGGATACCGTCACAGGGCTGAGTGTGGTGATTTCAGTTGCGTTGTTTTGCGTGTTCTGCGCTGCCACGGTCGTTACGCCCAGTAACGACAGAAGCGCCCAAGCTTGACGCGAATACTCTTTTCTCATGTTGACATCCTAAGTCTTTCGTAGCAAGACTGACCTCGCGCGAAGCGCTGACCAGTGTCAAAAGCGAAACGGACACGTTAGACATGACAAGCCTTGCGAGTGTCGCAATAAAAATGCGATGGCAAGGTTTGTGGTTGTCCCGTGCCGCTTCAGGCGGCTACAGGAGGCGCTCTAGGATGAGAGGGCGGCCAAGAGAAGGGATGAGAGTTGGGCGCTGAAACTGGTAACGCAGCTTCGGCAAGGCTTAGAAATAAGGGTTCGACGACTTTTTGTGCCGACGTTAAGGTGACGGGATTAGCCGTACACCACGTACAGTGTTCATTCGCTGCAGTCGTTTCATCCGTTGCGCTTTGATCGCGGATTTCGCCAGAGTTCGTATCTAGCCATTTCATCCCGCTGCTGGTGCAAATTGGCGCTAACGATCCCTCAGCAGACTGCAGGCGTGCAGAATGCGACAGCGCTGGCATTAGCGCCGCGAGAAGCACAGAGAGGGCGGTGAGCCATACCCAGAAGGAACGCTTGAAATGATTGTTCACGGTGCACAAATCATAGCACCGCGCGCACTGAAAACAACCGTCCGCTAAGCCAGTCGATTAGCGCTTGTAAACGCCATCGATCAGATATCATATGCACTCAAATTCACAAGAGAGTCACCAGAGAGCACCTATGTGCCGTTTCATAATCCCGCTAGATGTCTCATTAGAGCAAGACCTTGACACTTAACATCTGAGCGAAGTCAATGAGTCTTGATCAACTTCCAGAAGACCTTCTCGGTTTGGCACTCGTTGTGCTGATGCTAGGCATCCGCCATGGCTTTGATCCTGACCATTTGGCGGCGATCGATGGTTTGACGCGCTACAACAGCAGCGAGCGACCAGTCCTTGCAAAAATGGCTGGGCTACTTTTTTCGTTGGGTCACGGCTTGGTGATTGTGCCTGTTTCAATTTATGCGGCAAGCCTGGCGCAACAATTCGATGTGCCTGCTTGGTTCGATACGCTGGGTACGTGGGTGTCAATCACCATTTTGCTTGGATTGGCGGTCTTGAACCTACTGAGCGTACTACGCACGCCCGCACACGAAGCGGTGCAACTCAAAGGCTGGCGCCAGATTTTTTTTGCACGCATGCTAAACGTTCGCCATGCGGGTGCCATGCTTGCCGTCGGCGCCGTGTTTGCGCTGTCTTTTGACACACTTAGTCAAGCCTCATTATTTGCCTTGCTGGCAAGCAAATATCAGGTCTGGCATGTTGCGGCGCTACTGTCGCTGCTTTTTGTGGTTGGGATGTTGATCACCGATGGCATCAATGGCTTGTTCATCGCTAAGCTGATCAAACGGTCTGATCACACGGCGCGAGTGGCTTCAAGGGTGATGGCGCTTGCGGTGTCTGGCGTGAGTATCTTGGTGGCCGTTGTCAGTATCCTGAGTGAACTCAGTCCAAATTTTGACGGCTGGCGCTCGGGCAAAGAAGTCTGGCTAGGGGTATTTATCGTTGCCATACTGGTCGCCAGTTACTTTGTGGGGCAGCGATTAAGCAAGCCCTGTTTGGCTAAGTAATATTAAGCATATGCAGTTTGTACGTCATCTTTGAGGCGATATGAGAATTTTTACGCTTCATCGGTGAGGTGATGTTGTAATCTTTGCGCTTCATAATTGAAGCGATATTATTTAATTTACGCTTCAATTTTGAAGCGATTAAATATACAATACGCCTCATGTACCTCTGGCGTTGAACAGCGTCAAAACTAAGTGCAATGACGCTGCTCGAATAAAGCTAAACACCCATCTGCGTTGCCAGATCCCGAATATCTTTTGCCACCACATCCCACGCCTCGGTCGCAACCAAGTTGTCCGTTTGTTTAGGGCCGTATTCGGTGGGTCTTGGCCAAAACGCAGTTTTCAGACCACAGTTTTTAGCGGCGAGCAGATCGTTATTGTGTGCGGCGCACATCATGACTTCAGAGGGATCTAAACGCAGCGCGTGGCACACGCCAAGATACGATTCGGGCTGCGGCTTGTAGCAACGAAACACCTCGGTCGATAAATTCAAATCCCAGGGCAGGCCCGTGTATTTGGCGATATCAGTCAGCAGCGAAATATTGCCGTTTGAAAGCGGGGCAATGATGTACTTGCTTTTTAGGCGCGCCAAGCCCCCCACCGAATCTGGCCAGCCATCTAAGCGATGCCACACTTTATTGACGTGCTCGCGTTGGGCTTCGGTCATTTTGCTTAGGCCAAACTTATCGATCAGTACGTCGAGCGACTCGCGATGCAACACATCAAGCACGGTGAACTCGCGCTTGCCACTGCGGCAGGCCTCCATCGAAGGCTGATACATACTGCGCCATTGTTCAGCAAACAAAGTCCAGTCAGCCTGAAAACCGTTTTCGTTGCCCCACTTGGTGAGGTCGCGCACGATACTGCCGCGCCAGTCAACGACTGATCCAAAGGTGTCGAACACCATGGCTTTAACGGTAGAGTGAAGAGAGGACATTTTTTTGCTCCGAATTTTTATGTTGAGTGATTCTTATTGACTTAGACTTGATAGGGTACACGTGTACCTGGCTCATCGGCTGAAAAGTCTTTTGTGTTCCGCGTGATGAGTAGCCGTTTGTTTACTAGCGCGGTTGCCCAAACAATTGCATCAGGCAGTTTGATTCTTTTTTGCTGCCTTAATGAAACGGCAACGTCGGCCACTTCTTTGTCGATCGGTAGATTGACAAAGCCACTTAAAAAGTTGCGGATGAGTGTGTCTGACTCGGCCGTGGCACCAACCATCACCTCCATCCAGGTCACGAGACTGATGGCTTTGTCTGGATAAAGATCGAGCTCTTTTTTTGCTGGTTCAAGACCATTAAGGTAGTCAATAAGAATATTTGTGTCGAACAGAGCGCCTACCATTCTGAGCGTACCTGCTCTTGGTACTTGAGCCCATCAACTTGGCGTTCTTTCCAAAGTCCGAAGGCAGTAGCGGGAATTTGCTTTTGTCGAGCCAGATAAAAACTAATCGCGCGACGCACCAGCTCGGCCCGCGATGTTTTTTCGATTAGGCAAAGATCGCTCAGGTCTTTGAGTTGCTGCTCTGGGATGTCAATTAACGTGCGCATGAGAATTCCCAACCAAGTCTAAAATGATATATGTATTGTATATCATGATATACCGAAGAGCAACTAGTGTATAAGATGCGAGTCCTCTGCTCGAAGTAGGGGCGAGTCGTCCTTACTTCTCAACCTAATTTTACTGACCCCACTTCGTCACAAGATGCTCAGTAAACCAATCACACGCCGCCCCAGCAGTTTCTGCCAGACGAATCCCATAGGGCTCGTAGTGGCCGCCTTTAAACAGATGCAATTTTTTAGGCTCGTGCGCGGTTGAATAGGCCGCTAGCTGATCGTCAGTTGGGCAGCGTGTGTCGTTGGTGGCAAGCACCATCAGCAAGGGGGTAGGCGAAATGCGTGGCAAAAAGGCACCAGGCTCATACGCCATGCGCAAGTCGCGCGTGCGCAGAGTGACCGAGTTCACATAGCCAGTGCCTTTGCCTGCGACGATGCTCCAGGCATAGCTCTCAGAACCTTCGGTTGAAATGGGCACCATCTTGGGTGGCAAGCCCTTGGCGCGATTGAGGCGATCTTCGTTAAGCTCTGCTAAAAAGGCATCGAACTTATCGGTTGGAATCGAGCGCAAAGTATTTTTATAACCGCTGATCGTTGGCACTTGCGAGACGACACACTTTACGCGGCGATCTGTTGCAGCCACCACCAACACATGCCCACCTGAATAGCTTGTCCCCCACAAGCCGATGCGATCGCCGTCGACTTCAGGTTGCATGATGGCATAGGTGATCGCGTCGCGCATATCCGAGATCTGTTGCGCGGGGTCAAGTTCGCCGCGCGGCTCACCAGCGCTTTTGCCAGTGTTGCGATGGTCGTAGACCAAGCACGCAAAACCTGCGGCACAGAACACTTCAGCAAACTTGTCGAGCGCCATTTCTTTAATCGCACCAAACCCGTGACTCATCACGATGGTCGGGTAGGGTGCTTTGCCAAAGTCTGGTGTGTACAACCAGCCGTCTAGCTCACAGCCGTTAGCAATAAATTTAAGATCTTTTCTCACGATGTTGTCCTTGTGTCTTTTCTCGCGATGTTGTCCTGAACTAAGGACTTGGTCGTACATCAGAGGCTCCCGAACAGAGGGCAGCCACTGATGACGTGACGTCGCTTAATCGACGCGTGCGCCAGAATCTTTAACGATTTTTTCCCAAGTCGCAAGGTCATCCTTGAGCAGTGCGGCGAATTGTTGGGGCGTGTTTTGCAAGGCTTCGCAGCCTTGTTTGATCAGCTTGTCTTGAACATCCTTATCTGCCAAGGCGGTTTTGATCGCGGCATTGAGTTTGTCAACGATGGCGGCTGGGGTGCCAGCTGGAGCCAAAATACCGTACCACGGTGTTGAACCAAAGCCGGGGATGGATTCGCTCATAGAGGGCGTATCGGGTAATGCAGCGATACGCTTTTCGTTCGTGACGGCTAAGGCTTTGATCTTGCCTGAAGCAAGGAAGGAAAGCGAAGACGGTGCACTTTGCACAGAGACAGGGACGGTGCCACCTGCAACATCGGTTGCCGCAGCAGACGCGCCTTTGTAGGGTACGTGCTGCATATCAATCCCAACTTTTTGCTTGAACATCTCAACGATGAGATGATTGAGCGTGCCATTGCCAGCTGAAGCGTAGTTAATTTTTCCGGGATTGGCCTTCGCCTGTGCGATGAGTTCATTCACATTGTTAGCTGGGAAGGCAGAGTTGACCACGAGCACATAGCCGGCACTTGCAACAAGACCGACAGGGGTGAAATCCTTGAGAGGATCAAAACCAGTTGTCGTGTAGAGCCAAGGGTTGATCACTTGCGTGCTGTTTGTGGTGAGCAAAAGGGTGTAACCATCAGGCTTGGCTTTAGCCGCGGCCGCGGTACCGATGTTGCCCCCGGCGCCAGAGCGGTTTTCTACAATAAACTGTTGGCCGAGCACCTCGCTGAGTTTGGCAGCGACGATGCGCGCAATCGTATCGTTAGCGCCACCGGTGGCTTGTGGAACAATCACACTTACAGGGCGATTCGGGTAATCGGCTTGGGCAACAGCCGTGCTCATAACATTCATTGCTAATGCGGCTCCAGCGAGGATGGCGCGGGTGCTACTAGAAAAAAAACGCATGAGTCTCTCCGAGATTTTGTTTTGCTGTGTGGCCATACCTTACGATTTGAAAGCGGTAAGTCACCCGCGCAAAAAGGCGGACAAATCGTCAAGTAGTGGATTCGGGTTTCTGTGTTGTTTGAGGTAAAGTCGCGATGAACTTGACTTTAGGTTAAGTTCATCGCGTGAGCAAGCCTCAAACAAACATTACATCACTGCTGAAGTGCCACCATCCAGATTCACACTACTACCCGTGACATAGCTCGAGGCTTCAGACGAAAAGAATGCGACGACGTTAGCCACTTCTTCGGCACGGCCGACACGACCCAGCGGCACTTCTTTACCCTGTGTTTCGTACAGCTGCTCAACCGGGATGCCAGCCTTAGCAGCTTTACGCTCGTGCTGACCCGCGCGAATCAAACCGATACAAACACTGTTGACCAAAATGTTGTCAGCGGCAAACTCTTTTGACAACGCTTTTGTCATGGCCAAGCCCGCGGCACGGGTAACCGTGGTTGGCATGGATTTGGCCTTTGGCTGTTTGGCGCCAATATTGGTCACGTTAATAATGCGGCCCCATTTGTTTTTGCGCATTTCTGGGATCGCTAAACGCGACAAACGGATTGCAGCAAACAGTTTTAAATCAAAGTCGGCTTGCCAGGTTTGATCGGTCACCGATTCAAACTCGCCAGTTGCTGAGGTACCGGCATTGTTAATCAGGATATCGATGCGGCCATAGGCCTTGAGGGTTTCTTGAATCAGACGGGCGCAATCGGCCTCTTTGCTGACATCAGCCGCGATTGCCATAATTTTGCCACCCGCGGCGCGAATTTCGCCGGCGACTTGATCCAACAATTCTTGCCCACGGGCAGCGATGACCACCGTGGCGCCTTCTTCAGCCAATTTGGCTGCGCACGCCTTACCAATGCCTTGCGAGCCGCCGGTCACGATGGCTACGCGGTTTGTCAGTTGTAAGTCCATTTTTATGTCTCCGATACAGGGTCTAAAAGCTCGTTTGTGTGGGTATTCTACATAGAGGGGTTCGCCCCAGCCTAATTCAGCTAGAATCGTCACACAATACACAGGAGTCCGCCATGCGTCTACGCCGTTTATCTAGTCTGATAGTGCTTCCGATTGCTGCAGCCTTAATTGGGTTTTCGGCACACGCCGCCAACCTGCGCATTGGGGTAGGGGCCGACATTACGTCGATGGACCCGCATTTTGTGAATTTATTTCCAAATAACGGGGTCGCTGAGCATATTTATGACAAGTTGGTAGGCTTGGATGCGGATTCGCGTTTGATCCCCGCTTTGGCCGAATCCTGGAAGACCATCGACTCGACAACTTGGGAGTTCAAACTGCGCAAGGGCGTGAAGTTTCATGATGGCAGCCCGTTCACGGCGGCCGACGTCGTGTTTAGCTACGATCGCGTGGGCAAGATCCCAAATAGCCCAGGCCCGTTCACGGTGTATACCAAGGCCATCATTTCTAGCGAGATCGTAGACGACAACACGATTCGTTTCAAAACGGCTGCGCCTTACCCATTGCTGCCTAACGATTTGTCGACGGTTTATATCGTATCGAAAAAAGTGGCTGAAACCGCCACCACTGAAGATTTCAACGCGGGTAAGGTCAACATCGGTACGGGCCCATTTAAATATGGCGAGTTCAAACGTGGCGATCGCGTTGAACTGGTGCGTAACGATGGCTATTGGGGTAGAAAATCAGACTGGGAAAAGGTCACACTGCGCATCTTGCCCAACGACCCAACCCGCGTAGCCGCTTTGCTTGCAGGTGATGTGGATGCGATTGAAAATATCCCCACGCCAGACCTGACAAAAATTAAAGCAAATCCAAATCTTTTAACCTCAACCAAAACCTCGCACCGGATCATCTTCTTTAATCTGGATCAGCAGCGCGACGTCACACCGTTTGTCACCGCGAAAGACGGTACAGCACTGACCAAAAATCCCTTCAAAGATTTGCGTGTTCGCCAGGCCATCTCTAAAGCAATTGACCGTGAAGCGATCAAAACGCGTGTGATGGAAGGCTTATCTTTGCCCACCGACAACCTCGTTCCAGCCCCGATGTTTGGTCATGTCCCTTCGTTGACTCCTGAAAAAGTGGATGTGGAGGGCGCTAAAAAGCTCTTGGCTGAGGCCGGCTACCCAGATGGCTTTGCTTTGACTTTGCACGCACCAAACAATCGTTATGTGAATGACGACCAAATCGCACAAGCTGTGGCTCAAATGCTGACCCGCGCTGGCATCATCACAAAAATCCAAACGATGCCGATGGCCGTTTATTTGGGTCGTGCGAGCAAGCTTGAGTTTTCGATGACCATGTTGGGTTGGGGCGCGTCAACCGGTGAATCGTCTTCGGCTTTGCGTCCGTTGGTGGCGACCAATCAGCCTGAGAAGGGCTTAGGTACGTTTAACTGGGGTCGCTATTCGAACCCCAAGATGGATGCTGTTTTAGCTAACGCGATGAGCACGATCGATGATAAGCAACGTGAGGCCTTGCTGCAAGAAGCCACTGTGTTGTCGATGAAAGACGTTGGTATCGTGCCGATCCATCATCAAATCAATACCTGGGCGACCAAAAAGGGTGTGGTGTACACACCGCGTACCGACGAGTACACCTTGGCCAATGAATTCAGGCCACAGTAGGGTTTTGACCCAATGCAAGCTGAGCGCGCGCTATAGTTGATCAGGGATGCGCGTTCGCGCTTGAATAAGCGTGATTTTTAAATAAAACTAACTCGCTTGATGAAGCGAGTCTTCTTGAACAAGCCCTACACACCCTGAGCAACACATGACGACCTCGAGCACTCTTCAAAATACGATTGAACTGATCAAAACTCTGGTGGCCTTTGACACCACCAGCCGCGAATCAAATTTAGGGTTGATTGAGTTTGTACGCGATCACTTAAATAGTTTGGGGCTGGCGACACGCCTGTCGTACGACGCCGAAAAACGTAAAGCAAATTTGTTTGCAACCTTAGGCGATCAAAAAACCCGTGGCATTGTGTTGTGTGGCCACACTGACGTGGTGCCGGTTGACGGGCAAGCCTGGGATACCGATCCATTTAAAGCGCATATTGCTGATGGCCGTATTTATGGGCGTGGCGCGGTCGACATGAAAGGCTTTATCGCAGCCTCGCTCGCGATGTTGCCGGCCTATATGCATAGCGACTTGAAACAGCCTTTGCATATCGGGTTGACCTATGACGAAGAGGTCGGCTGCATTGGCGTGCAAACTTTGATTCGCGATTTGGCCGCTGCCAATATTCATCCGGCAGGTTGTTTTGTTGGTGAGCCGACTCGCATGCAGGTGATGACAGGTCACAAGGGGATGCGCGTCACGCGTTGCCGCATACGTGGCTTAGAAGCGCACTCTTCGATGGTGCCTGAGGCAGTCAATGCGATTGAATACGCGGGTCGTTTGATTGAAAAAATTCGCAATATGTCGGTACAAATGCAAGTGAATGGCCCGTTTGATCCTTTGTTTCAAACCCCCCACACCACGATGCAAACGGGTGTGATTAAAGGTGGTACCGCACCAAATATTGTGGCCAAAGATTGTGAATTTATTTTTGATTGTCGCACCTTGCCACAAAGCAACTCAGACGAATTGATCAAGCAAGTGCAAGAGTACGCCGACGTGTTGAAGGCCGAGATGCGTAAGATTTCTGCGCAGGCAGATATTGAGTTTGAAACGATTTCTAATTCAGTGCCGCTCTCAACCGATCACGAAGCCCCGATTTCGTATTTGGGCAAGGCGTTGGCGCGTAATAACCTGCTGGGTAGAGTGTCGTTTGCTACTGACGCTGGTTGGTTAAACCATGCCGGCATTCCCTGCGTTGTAGTTGGCCCTGGTGACATCGCTGTCGCACACAAGCCCAACGAATTTATCGAGATCAGTCAGCTCGAAGAATGCCTCGGGTTCTTGGATCGTTTGCGCGAGCGCATGACCCAAGAGGTCTTGCTAGCGTAAGACCCACACCCCGTTCGCCTTGATTGCGTTGTACATGGCGTCTGGGGTAAGGTCAAATGCTAAGGGGGCCTGTGGCTTACGCCGTCTGCGCCGCAACCTGGCGCAGTGCTTGTTCAAAGGCTTCAGCAGGTTGCGCACCTTGCAACAGGTATTGATCGTTGATGATCAACGAGGGTACTGAGCTGATGCCTAAGCCAGTGTATTTTTGCTGACGGGCACGTACTTCAGCGTTGAATAAGTTTTGACTTAACACCTCTTGTGCACGCACGGTATCTAGGCCTGCGCGTTTGACGGCGTCGATTAAATTATTGTGGTCATCTAAACTCACTGCCAACGTGAAATAGGTGCCAAGTAATTCGCGCTTGAGTCGGTATTGGGCTTGCGCATCAAGCTCAACCTCGGCCCAATGCAATAAGCGGTGCGCGTTAAAGGTGTTGTAAACGTGCTTGCGACCTTCTGGGTGAAAGTCAAAACCCACTGCAGCAGCACGATCACGAATATTCTTCTGATTGACCCGAACTTGTGATTCGGGCATGCCGTATTTTTCAGTCAAATGTTCGAACACGTCCTGACCGCCTTCAGGCATATGCGGATTCAGTTCAAACGGCTGAAAATGAATCTCGACGTCAAATTCACCGTTAATATTTTTAAGTGCCTGCTCAAGCGCACCTAACCCGACCGCACACCAGGGGCAGGCGATATCTGAGACGTAATCAATTTTGACGGATTTTTTCATGATGAACCAGTACGAAAGGCAAATCTTGCTGTGATGCCTAAGATTGAGTTTGGGTTAGGGTAGTCAGTTGAGAGTGAAGTAAGTGGGCGAGCGGGCAAGCAGATCAATAATTTTAGGCCCAGCACCGACCACCATTTTTAGCGCCGAGCGATACACTCAACGTATTCAAAACAGAACCAGTATTCGGAGACTATACCGTATGCAACGCCGTCAATTGTTGAAAGCCTCAGCCCTCGCTGGCCTGAGCACCGTGATCTCCTCAGCCCGCGCGGCAGGTCAGCCTTCGCCCATTAGCCCAGAAATGCTGACCCTCAGCACCTACATGAGCGAAGCTGCGGCTCGCGGCCTGCCCGAGGCGGCGGCAGAGCAGGCTAAGTTCCATATCCTTGACACGTTGGCTGCGATTATTTCAGGTTCGAAGTTGTTGCCCGGTCAGTCGGCGTTTAACTACATCACTAAACACGCCGCAAAAGGCGATCGTACGGTGATGGCCTCAACGCTAACCGCGGGCCCCATTGATGCAGCCTTGGCCAACGGGGTGATGGGTCATGCCGATGAAACCGACGACTCTCACGGCCGCTCGCGTTCGCACCCCGGCTGTGCGGTCGTGCCAGCGGCGTTTGCAGCGGGCGAACACTTCGCGATCGATGGCAAGCATTTTTTGCATGCCGTCACGCTTGGGTACGATGTGGGCACCCGAGTATTGATGTCCATGGGTGGACCAACCTTTAGCTATGAAAGCCATAAAAGCTCGCATAGCATCGCAGGTGTCTTTGGTGCTGCTGCCGCTGCAGCCTGCGCCGCAGGCCTCAATGCCCAGCAAATGCGTTGGGTATTGGATTACACCGCGCAACAATCTTCGGGGATCGCAGCCTGGGGGCGCGACGTAGACCATATCGAAAAGGCGTTTGTGTTTGGCGGTATGCCTGCGCGTAGCGGTGTGACCTCTGCTTTGCTTGTGCACACCGGTTGGACTGGCATCGATGATATTTTTTCAGGTGCCAGTAATTTCTTTATGGCCTACGCACCAGATGCTAAGCCTGCGATGCTGGTGGATAAATTGGGTGAACGTTTTGAAATCGCACTGACCGACATTAAAAAGTGGACAGTCGGGTCACCGATTCAGGGTCCGCTTGATGCCATTGAGTTGATTCGTAAGAAGCGACCCTTTGAGCTGAGCGAAGTAAAACATGTTGCCACGCGCCTTGGGCCTGCCGCTGCCAAGGTCGTGGATAACCGTGATATCCCCGATATTTGCCTGCAGCATATGGTGGCAATCATGTTGATCGACAAGACCGCCTCGTTTGCAGCAGCACATGATGTGGCGCGCATGAAAGACCCCGAGGTGCTGCGTCAGCGTGCCAAGGTTGAGTTAGTCAAAGACGAAAGCCTCAGCGCCTTGCTGCCAGTGCGTGTCGCGATTGTTGAGATTACGCTTAACGATGGAACAGTGCTGTCAGAGCGGGTTGAGGCGGTGCGTGGCACACCGCGCAATCCAATGACCAAGCCCGAAGTGATTGCGAAGTGTCGCGACCTGATCGAGCCAATTTTGGGGGCCAGTAAGACCAGTCGCCTGATTGATACGGTCTTTAATATCGAGTCAGTTTCTAATATTCAGGCGCTGCGCCCCTTGTTGCAAACCGGCTGAGCCCTACAGGGCAGTGGGTGGCCGCCTTGTGGGCTGGGTGTAGCGAGGTCTTTTGCGCTGGCTGCGTCGCGGTTGTGCTAACCGCGAGCGCTTATTCAACTCTTGCTGCACACACTCACCAAGAGCTTTCAGACTCTGGCGTGGCCGATACGTGATGGATGCTGAGATCGGCCCCAGCATGTTCGTCTTCGGGATCCATTCGTAAGCCAATCGCCATTTTGATCAAGCCATACACAACGAAGCCACCGGTGAGCGCAATCGCCACACCTAAGCCTGTGCCAATCAACTGGGCCGATAAGCTGACCCCACCGATCCCGCCAAGCGCTTTCTGACCAAAGATCCCAGCAGCAATCCCACCCCAAACGCCGCACAATCCGTGCAAGGGCCAGACGCCCAAGACATCATCGATTTTCCAGCGGTTCTGCTCAAGGGTGAAGACAATCACAAACAGGGCGCCAGCGACTAAGCCCACAAAGAGAGCACCCAACGGGTGCATCAGATCAGAACCAGCGCAAACGGCTACTAAACCTGCCAAGGGGCCGTTATAGCTAAAGCCAGCATCGTTTTTGCCAAAGAACCAGCCAGCCAAGGTGCCGCCAGCCATTGCCATGAGCGAGTTCATGGCGACCAAGCCACTAATCTTGTCGATGGTTTGTGCGCTCATCACGTTAAATCCAAACCAGCCAACCGTCAGAATCCAGGCGCCCAAGGCGAGGAAGGGCACGTTTGAAGGTGGATGTGCCGCCATGCGGCCGTCTTTGCGGTAGCGGCCTTGACGCGCACCAAGCAACAGGATGGCTGGCAAGGCAATCCAACCCCCAACAGCGTGCACAACCACTGAGCCTGCGAAATCGTGAAATTCTTCGCCGCTAAAGCCTTTTAACCAGGCTTGAAAGCCGAAGGGATGTTCGGGGTTCCAGATCATGCCCTCAAAGAAAGGGTAGACAAACCCCACCAACAAAAACGTGGCTAAGAGTTGGGGATTGAATTTTGCGCGTTCGGCAATACCGCCCGACACAATCGCGGGGATGGCCGCTGCAAAGGTGAGCAAAAAGAAAAACTTAACGAGTTCAAAGCCGCTTTTGGCTGCAAGTTCTTCGGCGCCCATGAAAAAGTTGGTGCCGTAGGCGATTGAATAGCCGATAAAAAAGTAAGCGATTGTTGAGACAGAGAAATCGACCAGAATCTTGACCAGCGCGTTAACCTGATTTTTTTCGCGCACCGTACCTAGCTCTAAAAATGCAAAGCCGGCATGCATCGCCAAAATCATGATCGCGCCTAATAAAATAAATAGCGCGTCGACACCTGTTTTTATATTATCCATTTTGGCTCCGAGTCAAAAAATCGCCCGATTCAGGCGTTCAATCTTTACATGATGCTGTTAACGTATCGGTTCTTATTTATTTAAAGAACACCGTGCATCAATACCGTGAAAATTAACCGCGTATCTTAACGCGACTTAGCGTAATGTTGGTGCATGAATAAATTGGCTTTTAAAAACAAATACTTATAAATACTGCACTGGGCCATTTTGGTGCACATAGACGGATTTCAGGAGAAGACATGGCAAAGTATGAGATTGCAACGATTGAGGGTGACGGAATTGGCCCCGAAGTCTGCGCGGCAACCGTGACGGTATTGCAAGAAGCGCTTGGTTCAAATCTGCTGTCGTTTAACCAGTTTCCGGGCGGAGCATCCCATTACGTCAAAACGGGCCAAGTGCTGCCACAAGAAACCTTTGACGCCTGCAATACTTCGCACGCGATTTTGCATGGCGCTGCGGGTTTGCCTAGCGTGACCTATCCTGACGGCACCGAGGTCGGCAACGACTTGCACCTGCAGTTGCGTTTCAAGCTTGACCTCTACGCCAATGTGCGACCAATTCGGCTTTATCAAGGTGATTTTTCGCCACTCAAAAATCGACAAGCGGGCGATATCGATTACATCATCGTGCGTGAAAACACTGAAGGCTTGTATGCAAGTCGCGGTGCCGGTGTGCTGTTGCGTGGCGAGGTAGCCACGGATACTTTGGTGCTGACACGCAAGGGCGTCTCGCGGATCGCCAAGTTTGCGTTTGAGTTATCGCGCAAACGTAACGGCTCGCCCCTCGACGGGGTGCGCCGCATGACAGTCTGCGACAAGGCCAATATCCTGCGTAGTTATGCGTTTTTCAGATCAGTTTGTGATGAGGTGGCACAAGACTATCCTGATGTGGCAATTGACTACGCCTATGTTGATGCGATTACGGTGCACTTGGTCAAGCGTCCAGAGTTTTATGACGTGATCGTGGCTGAAAACATGTTTGGTGACATTATTTCGGATCTAGGTGCCGCCACGGTCGGCGGTATGGGCATCGCACCTTCGGGCGAGCTTGGCGATCACCATGGCTTGTTTCAGGGAGCACACGGATCCGCTCCTGATATCGCCGGTCAAAATATCGCCAGCCCCCTCGCAACGATCTTATCGGGGTCATTTATGTTGCGCTGGCTAGGTGATCGGCACAACGACGCAAGCCTGATAACCGCAGCAGAACGCATTGAGCGCGCCGTTGAGGCGACCTTGGCGGGCGGCAAGGCGATCCCCCGTGATTTGGGTGGCGTGGCCTCGTGTTCTGAAGTCACCGCTGAAATTTGCCGCCAACTGAAGTAATCCATCAATCGCGCTTGTCTAGTCAACGCTTGCCATTCATTCGTCGTAGATTAGCCGTTAATACTTGATGGTTAGTATCCATCCATGGGTTAACCCGTATAGAATGGCAGGCTACACAAGTTCAGGAAAGCGCAATGAGCCAAGCGGTCGGTACGGTGGGTAGTCGACAAGGTGTCAGGTTTGGCACAATGTTTGTTAAATGGGTCTCACTGCGCGCACTGACGCGTGCTCTCGGTGCCAGTGCTTTGTGTTTATTTGTATCTGCAACTGCTCTTGCGCAGGGTGCTGCCGGTGCGCCGCCCGCCTTGCCTGTGTCGGTGATTGAAGCCTCTCCAACAACGTTGCCTAATCTGCTCGAAATCACGGCACAAGCCGAGGGCGCGAAAGAGACCGAGGTGCGGTCGCGCGTTGGCGGTATTTTGGTTCAGCGGTTGTACGAAGAGGGCAGCGCGGTCACCGCTGGTCAACCCTTGTTTCAGATTGATCCTGAACCTTTTAAAAATGCCTTAGACGAGTCGCAAGCGCGCGCCAAGCAAACCGCACGCGAGGCAGCGCGGCTTAAAGGCTTGTTCAGCCAGCAGGCGGTCAGCCGTAAAGAATTCGATGACGCAACGTCGGCCAACGAGGTTGCTCAAGCTAATTTAAAAACTGCTCAGCTTAATTTGACTTGGGCAACGGTCACAGCGCCCGTGTCGGGTATCTCGGGTCGTGCTCAACGCTCTGAGGGTAACTTGATCACCACCGCAATCGACGGCAGTTTGTTGACCTCCATCTATCAAATCAATCCGATCTGGGTGCGCTTTGGGCTCTCGGCAAGCGACACCTCGTTGCTGCCTGGTGGGCGCCTTGATCCTGAGCAAAAAACCGAGGTCGAACTGATTTTGCCCGACGGTAAAGTGTATGACCAGCCTGGTAAGTTAAATTTCTTGTCGATGTTTATCGATCCAAAGCTAGGTACGCAGCAAATGCGTGCTGAATTTTTAAACCCTAAAAATCAAATTTTGCCGGGCCAGTTTTTAAAGATTCGCTTGACCACGGGTAAACAAGAAAACGTCTACCTTGTCCCGCAGGCCGCAGTGATTCAAAACGAACGTGGTTTTATGGTGTGGACAATCGGCGCCGACAACAAGGTCGTACCGACTCCCTTAAAAATGGGAACATGGCTTGGCAAAAACTGGATTGTGCGCTCTGGCTTAAAGCCGGGTGATCGCGTGGTGGTCGATCAAATCATCAAGATTCGACCAGGGGCTGTGGTCGCCCCAACGGTGATCCCGCTTGATACGACAACTCCTGCGGCCAATGCCAGAGACGGCAAATGAGCTTATCCAGTTTTTTTATCAATCGTCCGATTTTTTCCTCGGTGATTTCGATCACCATTGTCATTGCAGGTTTGATGGCCGCGCGTGGCTTGCCGATTGCTCAGTACCCCGAGATCGCGCCACCAACTGTCATCATCACCGCAAACTACCCTGGCGCCTCGACTGAAACCTTAACGCGCACAGTGGCAGGGCCAATTGAAGAGCAGCTTTCGGGTGTTGAGAATTTGCTGTATTTCAATTCGGCGGCACAATCAAATGGCACGCTGACAATCACGGCCACCTTTGAAGTCGGCACCAATATTGATATTGCGACGGTCAATATTAATAACCGCGTCAAAATTGCCGAGCCTCGCTTGCCAGATATTGTGCGTCAATATGGCGTCACTGCGCAAAAGCGTTCAAACGATATTTTGTTGGTCACTGCCTTAACGACACCGACGAACGAGTTCTCATCGTTATATTTGTCGAACTACGCGCTCATTAATGTGCTTGACGAACTCAAGCGCTTGCCCGGCGTGGGTGATGCGCAAATTTTAGGCGCCAAAGATTATTCGATGCGGATTTGGTTGCAGCCCGATCGAATGGCCCAACTCGGCGTAACGACAACCGATATCGCCAATGCGGTGTCTTCGCAAAACAAACAAAACGTTGCCGGTAAAGTCGGTCAAGAGCCTGCGCCACAGGGGCAACAACTGGTCTATACGGTTACGGCTAAAGGTCGCCTAGTGACCCCTGAGCAGTTTGGCGATATTGTGATTCGCTCAAGTGGGCCGAGTGGGGTGTTGCGTTTAAAGGATGTTGCGCGTATCGAGCTTGATGCGGCGAATTACGATGCGTTCACCACCCTGGTCGGTAAGCCTACCGCCATCGTGGCGATCTTCTTGCAGTCGGGCGCGAATGCCTTGAATGTTGCTGATCGTGTGCGCACCACCATGGAGGATATTAAAAAGAAGTTTCCACCAGGTATCGATTACGTCATTCCTTTTGACACCACAAAATTTGTCAACGCTTCTATCAAAGAGGTTGTCTCAACGCTGATAGAGGCGATGTTGCTTGTTGCCCTGGTGGTCTATGTGTTTTTGCAAAACTGGCGCGCAACGGTGATCCCGTTGATTGCTGTGCCGGTGTCTTTGATCGGCACTTTTGCCGGCTTGTGGATCTTCGGTTTTTCAGTCAATACCTTGACGCTGTTTGCGATGGTGCTTTCCATCGGTATCGTGGTCGACGACGCGATTGTGGTGCTTGAAAACGTTGAGCGTTTGATGGCTGAACGTCATCTGACGCCCAAAGAAGCCGCGCAAGAGGCCATGCGAGAAGTGTCTGGCGCCGTTGTGGCAATCGTTCTGGTGTTGTCTGCTGTGTTTATCCCCGTTGCCTTTTTAGGCGGAATCGCGGGTAAGTTGTATCAGCAGTTTGCCGTGACCGTGGCGCTATCAGTGGTGTTGTCGGGCGTGGTCGCTTTAACACTTACGCCAGCGTTGTGTGGCGTGTTGCTCAAACCCACCCACACTGAGCCCAAAGCCTTCAGGTGGTTTAACCGCGCGTTTGGTTCTTTGACCGAGGGCTACGCCAGGTTGGTCGATAAAACGCTGCACCATCGTATTTTAGGTGCTGCCGTGTTTGCGAGCGTGATTGTGGCCTCGGTCGTATTGTTCAGGCTCGTACCCGGCGGCTTTGTACCCCCTGAAGATCAGGGCTATCTGGTGAGTGCGCTCGTCTTGCCCGACGGTGCAAGTTTGCAACGTACACAAAAGGCTGGCGAATCTTTTCAAGCAAAAGTCGTGCAAGACCCGAGCGTTGCACGCGTATTTGTGATCGCGGGTAACGACATTATCGGTGGCGGCTTAAAGACTAACGCCGGCACTATTTTTATTCCGCTAAAAGATTGGGATCAGCGCAACGAAAGCGCTGAGCAATTAGCCAAAAAATTTACTGGGTTGGGCATGGGTATGCCTGATGGAATGGCGCTGGTATTTAATCCGCCACCGATTCGTGGTCTGGGCACTGCGGGTGGCTTTGAATTTTATGTTCAATCAAAAGTAGAACCTTCGCCTGCCCAGTTGGCAGCAGTGATCGGTGGTTTTACCGAGGCCTTAAGAAAGCAACCCAAGCTGACGGGGATTAATACCTTTTTCAGACCAACTGCGCCGCAGTTGTATGTTGAAGTGGATGAAGCAAAAGCCTTGTCGCTGGGGATCCCGATCTCAGATGTTTACCTAAGCCTTCAGGCGACGATGGGGACGTTGTATGTCAACGACTTTAACTTAAGCGGTCGTACGTACCGGGTTCAACTACAGGCCGACGCTCAGTATCGTGCTCAACCCACTGACTTAGGGCAGATTTATGTGCGGGCTGACAACGGCAGCATGGTGCCAGTCTCAGCGTTGATTCAGGTCACGCAAATCGTGGGCCCCGAGCAGCTTGAGCGCTTCAACGGATTTTTAGCAGCGAAAGTACTTGGTAATGCGATACCTGGTGTGAGCTCTGGTGAGGCGATTGCGGCGCTGCAAGAGGTTGCGAACGCGTCGTTGCCGCCAGGTTACGAGTTGGCTTGGGCTGGTCAGGCCTATCAACAAATCCGTACTGGCACGACTTCAGCAGTGGCTTTTGTTTTTGGTATCTTGATGGTGTTTTTGATCTTAGCGGCTCAGTATGAGCGCTGGTCTTTGCCTTTGGCGGTGCTGCTTGCTGTGCCGTTTGCCTTGTTCGGGGCGTTGCTCGCAGTGTTGGTACGCGGCATGCCTAATGATATTTATTTTCAGATTGGGTTGGTTGTATTGGTTGGGCTCTCAGCAAAAAATGCCATCTTGATTATCGAGTTTGCCTCGCAAAAGCGTCAGCAGGGGATGAGTAATATCGACGCTGCGTTGACCGCGGCGCGGCAAAGGTTTCGGCCAATCGTCATGACATCGCTGGCGTTCATTTTGGGTGTGTTTCCCTTGGTGATTTCTTCAGGTGCTGGTGCGGCAGCGCGCCGCTCTATGGGGACCGGCGTGTTTGGTGGCATGCTCGCGTCAACTTTTATTGCGACCATTTTTGTGCCGATGTTCTTTACCTGGATGTCGCGCAAGCAGCCTAAACAGATGCCTGCCTCTGAAGCTGCACCAGAGCGTTCTGGCGGATCGACCTCAAATACGGGTGAACAATCTTGAAGCCTTTTTTGACAGCTGATCGGCTGACGTCATTGCCCAGGCGCAACAGTACGCGACGCTTGCTACTGGTGAGTGCTATTTCGTTGTCGTTGTCGGGCTGTTTGCTTGGGCCTGATTATCAACGCCCAGACCTCGCGTTACCTGCTCGCTACAACGCCCCAGAATCGCCTGACGTGAAAGCCGCGTCTGTGGTTGCTGGTGCTCAAACGCCTGTCAACGCGCAGTGGTGGACCCTCTTTGGCGATGCAAACCTCAATCAGTTAGTGCAAACTGCAAGTCAGGATAATGCCGATATTCAGATCGCACTGGCCCGCATACGCATGGCTGAGTCCCTAGCGGTACAGGCCGGTGCTGCCCTGTATCCCAGTTTGAACATGACGGCGAGTGGCACACGTGCGACATCGGGCCCATCGGTTTCAGTAACCGGTGTGGGTGTGCAGGCCAATACCTCACAAGTTGGCCTTGTGACCTCGTATGAATTAGACGTCTGGGGCCGTGTGCGTCGAAACATCGAAGCGACCACCGCAGTGGCGACAGGCAGTCAGTATGAAAAAGACAGTGTGGCCTTGACCGTCGCGGCGTTGGTCTCTAATCTTTATTTGCGTTTGCGTTCGCTTGATGCGCAGATGGCGGTTCTTAAAGATTCGGTGCGTACGCGTACCGAATCCGTCAAAGTGGCTGAAGCAAAGTTGCAGGGCGGTTTAGTTTCGCCCATTGACGTCAACCAAGGAAAAGCTGCCTTGGCAGCCTCTCAGGCAAGCTTGTCTGAGGTCACGCGCCAACGCGCGATTGCGCAAAATCAATTGGGCGTTTTGACCGGAAAACTCGATCTCGCCATCCCAGCAGGTGATGTTCGCCAACTGCCAGCGCCACCTCTGCCGCCTGAGGGGTTGCCTTCGACGATTGTTGAAAGCCGCCCCGATGTGAATCGTGCCGAACAAGATTTGATCGCAGCCAATGCGCGTATTGGTGTCGCAACCGCTGGGTTGTTTCCCACCTTCTCGCTGGTGGGTTTATTCGGTGCGCAAAGTGTAGCGTTTAGCTCATTTTTAAGCGACCAAAGTTCGGTTTGGTCGGCGGGCATTGGCTTGTTGCAACCAATTTTTTCAGGTGGTTTACTGCAGGGGCGTTTGGACTATGCAAAGGCCCAACAACAAGAGGCTTTAGGGGGTTACGTGAAGGTTGTTCGCAACGCCTTCGGTGAAGTCAGCGACGCCTTAATTTCTGTACAACAAACGCTACAGACCGAGCAGTATTTGCAACAGCAGGTTCAGGCCTCTAACAAGGCACAAGAACTCGCGGTGCTGCGTTACGAAGCGGGTTATGTTGATTTTTTAAGCGTGCTTGAATCGCAACGCGTCGCTAACGAGGCAAACTTGGCATTTGTGGTGAATCGGTCAGCGCGCTTGCAAGCAAGTGTCGATTTATTTAAGTCTCTAGGTGGCGGTTGGGTGGCTAAGCCTTGACCGCTAAGAACTGATCCCCGAGGTCCGAGGGATCAGATCACTCATCCGATGTGCCCTTCTGTCGTCTTTTTGGATGTCGTTTATTTAAAAATCTGATTGTCGGTAATCGGGATGAATTTCCCGCCGATCCCGACGATTTTCACCGTGGGCGGTAGCTCGGGTTTGAACAAGCGCAGCATGGCTAAGTCAACCGTGTACACCGATAACAAATAATAATTATCGCGTTGCGTCGCTTCAGAGGCGAGCTTGGACACCATGCCGCCGATTAGCTGATTCGTGAAGCGATCACCGGGCTGATTTTTGCTCGGCATGTTCGCGGTGACTTGATGACTGACAAAGCCTTCGAACTCAGTCTTGGTTGGGTTGCTGACTAGCAGTAGCACACCAACAATCAATGCAATGAGGTTGCTCATGGTTATTTCAAAATCCCTAATAAATTCGAAAAACTGTCGGTCCAGGCTTTAAACTGCGCTGGGGGGGTAAGAAGTTTTCCGATTTTCAGTGACGCAGGCAGGTTTGCGAATCGCTCTGGTGAAACGAGTAAGACCCACACAGAGTGACGGCAAAGTTCCTCTTTTTCGTTTGGTTGTAAAT
>CALFXX010000158.1 GCA_937952975.1 uncultured Alcaligenaceae bacterium | reverse complement strand
AGGCGACCAAGGCCGCATATTCGGCATGCCGCTGAATGTAAACGGCCGCGTAGCTACAGCGGGGGATCACTTTCCACTGCTGCGCCCGCGCATAGTCGAGCGCAAATTTAGTCAGTTGAGCTGCCAGGCCGCGACCACCCAAGGCGTCAGGCACGCCCGTGTGCGTGATCGTCATGAGGTGGTTGTGCAGCGTGTAGTCAAGCACGCAGCGCTGTCCATCGATGAATAAAAAAAAGCATTGCTTTGCGACATCGTGCTGGATAGCAGGTGTGGCTGCAGTATTCATTTTGAGATTCCAATAATGAGTAAAGTCCAAAGTGTCAGCATCGCGATCATGCCGATAAAGCACCCACCCCAAAGCCCAACAATCGGCCACTTCACGTTGGTGGGGATATCTTGCGGGTCAACATGCTTAAGGAGTTGATTGGCATTGCCCGCAATCCAGGTGTTGGATGTTGGAAATGCGATCCGCAAAAAATAATCCAGCACAATCGTCATTTTGATTGAGAACGAGTACTGATTAAAGGTGCGTTGAGCCAAATACGGATGCTTGAAGAGTTCGTTTGCGTAACGAATTTTAAAAAGCATCAGATAGACGCCCGAAACAAAGAACACCATCGCGCAGGTGATAAAAAGCGTGAAGGAAAAACTTAGGGCGACTGACAGATATTCTGACATCAGAACGACCCGCCGGGCACGCGAATCAAGCCTTCCATCAAGACTCGAGCGCTTCGGCTCATGATGGCTTTGGTAACAGTCCATTCGCCATTCACTTGTTTGGCTTGTGCGCCAACCCTCAAGGTACCAGAGGGGTGTCCAAAGCGTACCGCCTCAAGATCACCGCCACCAGCGGCCAGGTTAACAAGCGTGCCTGGTATGGCTGCTGCTGTCCCAATCGCTACCGCAGCTGTACCCATCATGGCGTGGTGGAGCTTGCCCATCGACATGGCGCGTACCAGCACGTTGGTGTCTTTGGCTGCAATGGCTTTACCGCTTGAAGCAACGTAGTCTGCGGGTTTGGCAACAAAAGCGACTTTAGGGGTGTGCTGACGTGTTGCCGCCTCGTCGATATGCTGAATCAAGCCCATGCGCACGGCACCGTAGGCCCGAATGGTTTCAAACATTGCCAACGCTTTGGGGTCGCTGTTAATGTCGTCTTGTAACTCAGTGCCCTTGTACCCAATATCGGCAGCATTCACAAAAATGGTCGGGATCCCAGCGTTGATCATCATTGCCTTGAGGGTTCCGACGCCGGGTACTTCTAGGTCATCCACCAGATTGCCGGTGGGGAACATCGCGCCGCCACCATCGTCTTCGTCTGCCGCGGGGTCCATGAATTCGAGTTGCACTTCTGCCGCAGGAAATGTGACTCCATCCAACTCAAAGTCGCCTGTTTCTTGCACGGCGCCATCGGTCATGGGCACGTGGGCAATAATCGTTTTGCCGATATTAGCTTGCCAGATCCGAATGGTTGCGATGCCATTTTGCGGGATACGTGCTGGGTCGACTAGTCCGTTGCTGATGCCAAACGGCCCCACGGCAGAGGTCAGGTTGCCGCAGTTTCCGCTCCAGTCCACGAAAGGCTTGTCGATCGACACTTGACCGAAGAGATAGTCAATGTCGTGATCGGGGCGAGTGCTTTTTGAAAGAATCACGGTTTTGCTCGTGCTCGAAGTGGCCGCACCCATGCCGTCTGTTTGTTTGCCATACGGATCAGGGCTACCGATCACTCTAAGCAATAAAGCATCACGCGCTGCGCCCGGAACTTGAGTCGCTTTGGGCATGTCTTCTAGACGAAAAAAAACGCCTTTGCTGGTGCCGCCGCGGATGTAGGTGGCGGGTACTTTAATCTGAGGGGCGTGACTCATAGCGATTTCCTTCAACGTCTGTCTGTATCGTTTAACGCTGAGCAAGGCTCAGCGGCTCAAAGGTCTTAACACTTGCTCGGTTGGCTTAAGCGCTGGTTCAGTTAGACAGCACTTCAAGTCGACTCGATGCATTCTATAAAAATTGTCTGTCCGATTAAACCTGGTGGGTGTCAGGCCGCAGCATTTGACTCAAGAAAGTCTTGTGCAAAACGCTGCAGCACGCCGCCTGCTTCATAAATCGAGACTTCTTCGGCAGTATCTAAGCGGCAGGTGACCGGGATCTCAAGTCGTTCGCCGTTTTTGCGGTGAATCACAAGGGTGAGGGTCGCGAGCGGGGTGCGTGCACCGATGACGTCGTAGGTTTCAGTGCCATCTAAGCCAAGTGTTAAGCGGTTCACGCCTGCTTTGAACTCAAGCGGTAATACACCCATGCCCACCAAGTTGGTGCGATGGATGCGTTCGAAGCCCTCGGCAACGATGGCTTCAACGCCAGCCAGGCGAACACCCTTAGCTGCCCAGTCGCGCGAAGAGCCTTGTCCGTAGTCTGCACCCGCCACAATGATGAGGGGTTGCTGACGGTTCATGTAGGTTTCGATTGCCTCCCACATGCGCGTGACTTTGCCTTCGGGCTCAATACGTGCCAAGGAACCTTGCTTCACTTTACCGTTTTCAAGCACCATTTCATTGAGTAGCTTGGGGTTCGCAAAGGTTGCGCGCTGAGCGGTCAAGTGATCACCACGATGTGTGGCATACGAGTTGAAGTCTTCTTCGGGAACGCCCATTTTTGCCAAATATTCGCCCGAGGCGCTATCAAGCATGATGGCGTTTGAAGGTGATAGATGGTCTGTAGTGATGTTGTCACCGAGCACAGCCAACGGACGCATGCCTTTGAGTGTGCGTTCGCCCGCCAGCGCGCCTTCCCAGTAGGGTGGGCGACGAATATAGGTGCTTTGTGGACGCCAGTCGTACAGCGGGCTGAGCTTTTCTCCAGTGTCAACGCTCGCAGCAAACATCGGTTCGTAGACTTTACGAAACTGTTCAGGTTTGACACTTGAGTTCACGATGGCATCCACTTCTTCGTCCGAGGGCCAAAGGTCTTTCAAGGTGACAGGCTTGCCATCTTTATCAATACCCAGCACGTCTTTTTCAATATCAAAGCGGATGGTGCCGGCAATGGCGTAGGCCACGACCAAGGGGGGCGAGGCTAAGAAGGCCTGCTTGGCGTAAGGGTGAATACGGCCATCGAAGTTTCGGTTGCCAGAGAGCACTGCTGTTGCATAGAGGTCTCTGTCAATAATCTCTTGCTGGATCACCGGATCTAAAGCACCACTCATGCCGTTACAGGTGGTGCAGGCGAACGCCACAATACCAAAGCCTAGGGCTTCGAGTTCGGTGAGAAGTTTGGCTTCTTGCAGGTAAAGCTCAACGGTTTTTGACCCAGGTGCGAGCGATGACTTGACCCAGGGCTTGCGTGTTAAGCCTCGTGCATTGGCATTACGTGCCAATAACCCAGCGGCGATCACGTTACGTGGGTTACTCGTGTTGGTGCAGCTGGTGATGGCGGCGATGATGACTGCGCCGTCTGGCATCAAGCCAGGTTCGTTTTCAACTTTGCCTGAAATCCCTTTCGCGGCGAGCTCTGAGGTGGGTACCCGACGATGTGGGTTAGAAGGGCCAGCAATATTGCGTACGACGCTTGAAAGATCAAAGCGCAACACACGTTCGTAGTCGGCACCTTTGAGGCTATCGGCCCAGAGGCCGGTTTGTTTGGCGTAGGTTTCAACGAGTTTGATCTGTTGATCTTCGCGGCCAGTTAAACGCAGATAATCAATGGTTTGTTGGTCGATGTAAAACATCGCGGCTGTGGCGC
This sequence comes from uncultured Alcaligenaceae bacterium, assembly GCA_937952975.1. Lineage (GTDB taxonomy): Bacteria > Pseudomonadota > Gammaproteobacteria > Burkholderiales > Burkholderiaceae_B > Zwartia. Next base: position 46,076 of record CALFXX010000158.1, on the reverse strand, counting down.
CATACTCGGGCGTCATGTTCGAGATGGTGGCGCGGTCGCCAAGCGTCAAGTGAGGCACGCCTTCACCAAAGAACTCAAGGTACGACGAAACAACTTTTTGATTACGTAGAAACTCTGTCAGCGCTAGCACCATGTCGGTTGCGGTGATGCCAGGCTTGAGCTTACCCGTCAATTCAACGCCGATGATCTCTGGTAAGCGCATCCACGAGGCGCGCCCCAACATCACGCTTTCGGCCTCTAAGCCACCGACACCAATCGCAATTACACCTAGTGCATCGACGTGTGGCGTATGGCTATCCGTGCCGACCAAAGTATCCGGAAACGCAACGCCATTGAGCGCATGCACAACCGGCGACATTCTTTCTAAATTGATCTGATGCATGATGCCGTTTCCGGGAGGAATGACATCCACATTTTTAAAGGTCTTTTTGGTCCAGTTGATAAAATGAAAACGATCTTCGTTGCGACGGTCTTCAATCGCACGGTTTTTTGCGAACGCGTCGGGATCAAAACCCCCACACTCGACGGCCAAAGAGTGGTCCACAATCAACTGAGTGGGCACAACCGGGTTCACTAGTGCAGGGTCACCGCCTTGTGCGGCGATCGCATCGCGCAGGCCAGCTAGGTCGACCAATGCGGTTTGCCCCAGAATGTCGTGGCACACCACGCGCGCTGGAAACCACGGGAAATCCATGTCGCTTTTGCGCTCAATCAATTGTTTGAGCGCTGCGGTCAATAGTTCAGGGTCGCAGCGACGCACCAGATTTTCGGCCAGTACGCGCGACGTGTACGGCAGTTTGCTATAAGCGCCAGGCGTGATGGCATCGACAGCCGCTTGAGCATCAAAGTAGTCGAGTTTGGTTCCGGGCAGTGGCTTGCGATGTGCGCTATTCATTTGGACTCAGTCGGGTAGTGGTCGAAGGCAAAAGATAAGATCTAAGGAGAAACGTCTTTCGTCGGTACAAAAGGGGCCTCTCGTGGCGCCTCTCGTGTTGAAGACGGTTCGCAGAAGCAACAGACATGAAGCAGAAAAGCATGTACAGGTTAGTGAAAAAGCTGACAGCAACAGGAGCTAAACGGGCGAGCCTCTCGCCCGTTTAGCTCACTGCTCATTACTTGCGACGCGCGAGCGGCACAAATTTTTGATCATCGGGCCCGGTGTAATTTGCAGCGGGGCGAATAATCTTGTTGTCGATGCGTTGTTCAATGATGTGCGCAGCCCAGCCTGCGGTGCGAGCAATCACAAACAATGGTGTAAACATCGCAGTCGGTACGCCCATCATGTGGTACGAAACGGCCGAAAACCAGTCAAGGTTTGCAAACATTTTTTTCGAGTCCCACATCACAGCCTCGATGCGGTCGGCGATGTCAAACATTTTGGTCGTGCCTGCTTTCTTTGACAGGCGCAATGCCACGTCTTTGATGACCTTGTTGCGTGGGTCGGCGATCGTGTACACAGGGTGTCCAAAACCAATGACAACTTGTTTGGCTTCGACGCGTGCGCGAATATCGGCCTCGGCTTCGTCTGGCGTCTCGTAGCGCTTTTGCACCTCGAAGGCCACCTCGTTGGCACCGCCGTGCTTGGGTCCGCGCAGTGCACCAATACCGCCAGCAATCGCCGAGTACATATCTGAGCCTGTACCGGCAATCACTCGGCAGGTGAACGTCGAGGCATTGAATTCGTGTTCTGCATACAAATTCAACGAGGTGTGCATCGCACGTACCCAGTCGGCGTTTGGCTTTTTGCCATGCAAAAGGTGCAGGAAGTGTGCGCCGATTGAATCGTCGTCGGTTTGCACATCAATGATGCGACCGTTGTGGCTGAAGTGGTACCAGTACAGCAGCGCTGAACCAAGGTTGGCCATCAAGCGATCGGCGATATCGCGTGCGTCGGGGATGTTGTGATCTTCTTTTTCGGGCAACATGCAGCCCAGCGCTGAGGCAGCGGTGCGCATGACGTCCATCGGGTGACTTGCTGCGGGCAGCGATTCGAGCACGGTCTGAAGCTGGGCAGGCAAGCCGCGCAGGTTACGCAGTTTGTCTTTGTACGCTGACAGTTCAGCCTTGTTGGGCAATTTGCCATGAATCAACAAGTGGGCGATCTCTTCGAACTCGCTGCTGTCAGCAAAATCGAGAACGTCGTAGCCACGGTAGTGCAGGTCATTGCCACTACGACCGACGGTACATAACGCGGTGTTGCCCGCGGTCACGCCCGATAAGGCGACTGATTTTTTAGGTTTGAACGTAGCTGCGGCTTCTGCGGGAGCAGCGACTTTTTTTTCAGGAGATTTTTTAGCGGTTGCCATGGTGATGATCCTTAATCAGATTATTTCGATTTGCCTTGGGCGAACAACACGTCGAGCTTGCCTTCAAACTCGTGATAATTGATACGGTCGTAGAGTTCATCGCGCGTTTGCATCATGTCGATGATATTGCGTTGATGTCCATCGCGCCGAATCGCTTCGTAGACTGTTTCTGCTGCTTTATTCGCCGCACGAAAGGCCGACAGCGGATATAGCACCATACCCACACCAACAGACTTCAGTTCTTCGACACTAAATAAAGGTGTTTTGCCGAATTCGGTGATGTTTGCCAATAATGGCACGCCAGCTGCTTTGCCAAATTTTTCAAAGGTGGGCAGGTCGTAAGCCGCTTCTGCGAAGATTGCATCGGCACCGGCCTCGATGCACGCTAAGGCGCGTTCAATCGCAGCGTCTACGCCGTGTGAAGCGATCGCATCAGTACGGGCAATGATGTAAAAACTGTCGTCGGTACGTGCGTCGACAGCGGCTTTGACACGATCGCGCATTTCTTCGGTTGAGACGATTTCTTTACCCGGACGGTGACCGCAGCGTTTGGCACCCACCTGGTCTTCAATGTGACAGCCTGCCGCGCCGAATTTAGTCAGGCTTTGAATGGTACGAGCGATATTGAATGCCGAGGGGCCAAAGCCGGTATCAATGTCAACGATCAGAGGTGTATCGCAAACATCGGTAATGCGACGCACGTCGGTGAGTACGTCGTCAAGTGTGTTGATGCCCAGGTCGGGTAGGCCTAACGAGCCCGCGGCGACACCGCCGCCTGAAAGATAAATTGCTTTGAAGCCGGCGCGCTTGGCCAGCAAGGCGTGGTGTGCGTTGATGGCACCGATGATTTGTAATGGCTGTTCAGACGCCAGAGCTGCGCGAAAACGCTCGCCGGCGGTTGCTTGTTTAGACATTTTTTTCTCCGAAAACAGATAAAAAAAATGAACCCGCCAGACAATGCCTGTGTGGGTTCATTTTTATACGAACATAAAAATTACTTGAGCAGATGTGCAACGGCGTCGCGTTCTTCGATCAACTCTTTCAGGGTTAAGTCCATGCGCTCGCGCGAGAAGGCATCGATTTCGAGGCCAGTCACGCGCTGATACTCGCCACCTTGGCAGGTGACGGGCACGCCGTACATCGTGCCTTCAGGGATGCCGTAGCTGCCATCCGACGCAACACCCATGGTGACCCATTTGCCGTTGGTGCCAAGCACCCAGTCACGAATGTGATCGATCGCAGCGTTGGCCGCCGAGGCTGCAGACGACAAACCGCGTGCTTCAATGATCGCTGCACCACGCTTGCCAACAGTCGGCAAGAACACATCACGATTCCAGACGGGGTCATTAATGAGTTTTTCGACGCTTTGGCCACCAATGGTTGCGAAGCGGTAGTCAGCGTACATCGTGGGCGAGTGATTGCCCCACACTGCTAACTTTTGAATATCTGCGACAGGCTTGCCCATTTTTGCAGCCAGTTGTGACAGGGCGCGGTTATGATCAAGACGCAGCATCGCGGTAAAGTTTTTAGCTGGCAGGTCTGGGGCCGATTTCATGGCGATATAGGCATTGGTGTTGGCTGGATTGCCGACGACCAATACTTTGACATTGCGATGCGCAACTTCGTTTAAAGCCTTACCTTGAGCAGTAAAAATTGCTGCATTGACGGCCAGCAAATCAGCGCGCTCCATGCCGGGGCCGCGGGGGCGTGAACCCACCAATAGCGCCACCTCGACATCCTTGAACGCCTCGCGTGGGTCGCCATGGGCGGTCATTGATTGCAGCAACGGAAACGCGCAATCATCGAGTTCCATCATGACGCCCTTGAGGGCCTTCTGTGCTTTCTCGTCAGGAATCTCAAGCAATTGCAAAATGACAGGTTGGTCCTTGCCGAGCATTTCGCCTGAAGCGATACGAAACAAGAGTGCGTAGCCGATTTGACCGGCAGCACCGGTGACCGCAACGCGAACGGCGGGTTTAGACATAGTTTTCTCCGAGAAGGCTGAGTAGATTGCTAGGATATGAAAGAGGAAAGTCTGTGAAATGCTTTGGTTAACCAGCAGTTTAGCGTTTTTGCTTCGACCCGATCCCAAGGGCTGGGGAAGCGTAAATTCAGAGCGCGATGCTAGAACAAATCGCCTGCGTAGTCAACCAATCATATATCTTATATAAGACACAAGAGTCGTAGACTTACGGAGCGGCTTGTGACACAATGACGCTATGGATTTTAAGAGCCCTACCGATGTCTGAGGCCTTGGCCCGCAAGCCCTTGTCTGCGTTAAGCACGACAGGCGCGGCTGCGTTTAGCCCCCTTTACCGACAAATTAAAGATTTGTTGGTGCAGGCGCTTGACCGTGGCGACTGGAAACCTGGCGAGGCCATCCCCAGTGAAACCGAATTAGCGCTGCGCTTTCAGGTCAGTCAAGGGACGGTGCGCAAGGCCGTTGATGAACTCGCCGCTGAAAATCTCTTAATCCGTCGCCAGGGTAAGGGGACCTTTGTCTCAACCCACCACGAGGCCCGTGTGCGCTTTCGCTTTTTGCGACTAGCCCCAAATCAAGGCGAACCCCAGCCCGCTGAAAGTCAGATTCTCGATTGCAAACGCATACGCGCAAGCGCTGAAATTGCCCGCGCGCTCGAGCTTAAGGTGGGGGATTCTGTGATTGCAATTCGTCGCCTGCTGTCTTTTGCTGGCGTGCCAACGGTGGTGGATGACATTTACCTTCCAGGTGCGTTGTTCAAGGGCTTAACGGCGGATTTGCTCAACGGCTACGTGGGCCCGCTTTATGGGTTTCTCGAAACCGAATTTGGTATCAGTATGGTTCGCGCTGAAGAAAAACTGCGCGCGGTGAGTGCTGACAGTGAAATGAGTGCCTTGTTAGCCATCGCCCTAGATACCCCTATGCTTAAAGTGGATCGTATTTCGTTCACCTACGCCGATCGTCCGGTAGAATTACGCATGGGTCATTATGTGACTGATCGGTATCATTATCGTAATAGCTTGAATTAATTGAATTAAAGTTTTGATTTGAACCGATTGCTTACATCGGCGAGAATAGAGTGTTTATCCTAATTGAATGTTTTTAAATCGAGGTCGTTATGTCTGACACAGCCCCAAAGCCGCGTCCTCAGTTTCGCAATATTAATGTGACTGATTTGATGCACTATCGCCTGCCAATGGCAGGCAAGGTTTCGATCCTACATCGAATCAGTGGTGCAGCATTGTTTTTGTGCCTGCCACTTTTGATTGCCTTGTTCGCCATGAGTTTCAGTTCAGAGGCTGGCTTCGCGTCGATGTCAAAGGTAACGGGGCATCCGTTGATGAAGTTGATTTTGCTTGGCTTGATATGGGGTTACCTACATCATTTCTGTGCCGGTATTCGCTACCTCGTACTTGATTTACATATTGGTATTGATAAAGAATCTGCAGCAAAAAGTGCAAGTGCAGTGATGGGCGCAAGCCTAGCACTCACCGTTGTGTTCGGTCTTAAATTGTTCGGAGTCTGGTAATGGTCCCTATTGAAAAAATTGGCCCTAAACGCTTGGTGGTCGGTGCCCACTACGGCACCGGTGAATTCATCATCCAGCGCGTGACCGCTATCATTCTTGCGGTCTATACCCTGGTGCTATTGGTGGGCATCCTGACGATGACAGGCTTTACCTACGCCGGCTGGAAAAACCTGTTCACCTTTACCTGTTTTGCCGTCCCAGTGGGTCAGATGCTCGCAACGGTGGCAATGCTGTCGCTTGCCTGGCACGCTTGGATTGGCGTGCGCGATATCTGGATGGATTATGTCAAACCTGTAGGTATTCGTTTGTTTTTGCTGGTCCTCACTATCCTGTGGCTGGCTGGATCAGTCGTGTACTTCGTACACACCCTCTGGAGAAACTAAGCCGTGGTCGCTTTCAAATCATCTTTACCGCGTCGTCAATTCGACGTGGTCGTTGTAGGAGCCGGTGGCGCCGGTATGCGTTGCTCGTTGCAACTTGCAAACGCCGGGCTCTCCGTTGCTGTGTTGTCCAAGGTGTTTCCAACTCGCTCGCATACCGTTGCGGCGCAGGGTGGTATTGGCGCCTCGTTGGGCAATATGAGCGAAGACAACTGGTACTGGCACATGTATGACACCGTCAAGGGGTCAGACTGGTTGGGCGATCAAGACGCCATCGAGTTTATGTGCCGCGAAGCGCCTAATGCCGTGTACGAACTCGAGCACATGGGTATGCCGTTCGATCGCAACGCCGACGGCACAATCTATCAACGTCCGTTTGGCGGCCACACCGCTAACTTCGGCGAAAAACCAGTTCAGCGTGCGTGCGCCGCAGCTGATCGTACTGGTCACGCCTTGCTGCATACGCTGTACCAGCGCAACGTGGCTTCGCGCACGCAGTTTTTCGTTGAGTGGTTGGCGCTTGATTTGATTCGCAACCAGGCGGGCGATGTCTTGGGCGTGACTGCGCTTGAGATGGAAACCGGCGAGATGTATATCTTTGAAGCAAAGACAACCGTCATCGCAACGGGCGGGGCGGGTCGCATTTGGGCTGCTTCGACCAACGCCTTCATTAACACGGGCGATGGCATGGGCATGGCGGCTCGCGCTGGGGTGCCCATGATGGATATGGAGTTCTGGCAGTTTCACCCAACTGGTGTTGCCGGTGCTGGCGTGCTCATTACCGAAGGTGTGCGCGGCGAAGGCGGTATTCTGCTGAACAAAGATGGCGAGCGTTTCATGGAGCGCTATGCCCCAACGCTTAAAGACCTGGCACCGCGTGATTTTATTTCACGCTGCATGGATCAAGAGATTAAAGAAGGACGTGGTTGTGGTCCCGACGGAGCCTACGTGCACCTCAAACTCGATCACCTTGGTGCCGACGTCATCAACAAACGCTTGCCTTCGATTCTTGAAATCGGTCACAAGTTTGCCAACGTTGATGCGACCAAAGAGCCAATTCCAGTCGTGCCAACGATTCACTACCAAATGGGCGGCATCCCTTGTAATTACAACGGGCAGGTCACCACGTGGGATGGTAAGCAGACACATATTGTGAATGGCCTCTACGCAATCGGCGAGTGTTCGGCGACTTCAGTGCACGGCGCGAACCGCTTGGGTACCAATTCGCTGCTCGATTTGATCGTGTTTGGTCGCGCTGCTGGTAACCACATCGTTGCCGCACACCCCGAACGTCAGCACGCACACCAACCTTTGCCACAAGAGTCAATCGACTTCTCAGTTGAGCGCATCAACAAACTCGAAGCGCGTACAAAAGGCGAAAAAGCTCAGGTGGTGGGTAACGAGATTCGTAACGCCATGCAACAGCATTGCGGCGTGTTCCGTACGCTCGCATCGCTTAAAGAGGGCGTGACAAAAATCGACGCTTTGGCTGAAAAAGTCGACAACATCGCGTTCACCGACAAGTCAAAAGTGTTCAACACCGCGCGTATTGAAGCGCTTGAATTGAGCAATATGATTGAGGTTGCGCGTTCAACGATTCATTCTGCCGCAGCGCGCACTGAAAGTCGTGGTGCCCATGCACTTGACGATCACCCAACACGCGACGATGACAATTGGATCAAGCACACGCTCTGGTACTCAGAGGGCAATCGCCTCGATTACAAGCCTGTGCAAATGCAACCACTCACCGTCGAAAGCTTCCCGCCCAAGTCGCGTACCTTCTAAGACAAGTTACCTGGATACCAATCATGAGCACTAAACGCATCGTGAAGTTTGAAATCTACCGCTACGATCCAGATAAGGACGAGCGCCCATACATGCAAAAGCTCGAAGTTGAGCTGCAGCCAACTGACAAAATGTTGCTTGATGCACTGTTGCGTATCAAGATGGACGTAGACGACAGTCTCGCCTTACGTCGGTCTTGCCGCGAGGGTGTGTGCGGCTCGGATGCGATGAATATAAATGGCAAGAATGGTTTGGCTTGCACCACCAACATGCTTGAGTTGACCGAGCCAGTGGTGTTGCGTCCGTTGCCTGGTCTGCCAGTGATTCGCGATCTGATCGTAGATATGACGCACTTCTTTAACCAGTATCACTCGATCAAGCCTTATCTCATCAACGATACGATCCCCCCCGAGAAAGAGCGTCTGCAAACCCCAGAGGCACGCGACGAACTCAATGGCTTATACGAGTGCATTTTGTGCGCTTGCTGTTCAACGTCGTGCCCGTCTTTCTGGTGGAATCCCGATAAGTTTGTGGGCCCTGCTGGGTTACTGCAAGCCTATCGTTTCATCGCCGATACGCGTGATCACGCGACAGCTGAGCGTCTCGACAACCTCGAAGACCCTTACCGCTTGTTCCGCTGCCATACGATTATGAATTGTGTGGACGTTTGCCCGAAAGGATTAAATCCTTCACTGGCGATCGGCAAAATCAAAGAAATGCTCGTGCGGCGCACGGTATAGGCGGATGCAACGCGCATGAGTCAACTCACCGATATGGACCGCACCAGGCTGCGTTGGCGCGCCCGACGTGGGTTGCTCGAAAATGATCTGATGCTGACGAAGTATCTGGATACTTACGAGACTGCTCTGACAGATGTCGACGTCTCGGCGCTCACCCAGCTGTTTGAGTTGGGTGACAATGAGCTGTTAGACTTACTACTTGCTCGGATCGAGCCGATGGGGGCACTAGACCGTCCGGCCGTGCGCGCAGTGCTCGCCAACATTCGCGCGTTATGAACATGCGTCAAAAAAAATTATAGAAGGAACAAAACATGAAACTGTCTGACAAAAAAGCTACGCTCTCGTTTTCTGACGGAAGCCCCTCATTTGATTTCCCGGTCTACGACGGCTCGGTAGGTCCTCAGGTAATCGACATCCGTAAGCTGTACGGCCAGACGGGCATGTTTACCTATGACCCAGGATTTTTGTCGACTGCTTCGTGTACGTCAGACATCACTTACATCGATGGCGACAAAGGCGAATTGTTGTATCGCGGTTACCCGATCGAAGAATTGGCGGTCAACTGCGATTTCATGGATATCTGCTATTTGATCCTGAATAGCGAGTTGCCGGATGCCAAGCAAAAGCTTGCCTTTGACTCTTTAGTGACCAATCACACGATGGTCAACGAGCAGATGCAATTTTTCTTGCGTGGCTTTCGCCGTGACGCGCACCCGATGGCAGTGTTGACTGGCCTGGTCGGTGCCATGTCGGCGTTCTACCATGACTCTAACGACATTACCAACCCGCATCATCGCCACGTCGCGGCGATCCGTTTGATCGCCAAGATGCCGACCTTGGTCGCAATGGCCTATAAATATTCACAGGGTCAGCCTTACGTCTACCCGAAAAATAGCTTGTCATATACCGGCAATTTCTTGCACATGATGTTCGCGACACCTTGCGAAGAATATGTCGTGAACCCTGTTGTCGAGCGCGCGCTGGATCGTATCTTTATTTTGCACGCAGACCACGAGCAAAATGCCTCAACGTCAACCGTGCGTTTGTGCGGTTCGTCAGGCACCAATCCTTTTGCAGCGATCGCTGCGGGCGTAGCCTGCTTGTGGGGCCCTGCACACGGTGGCGCTAACGAAGCTTGCTTGCAAATGCTCGAAGATTTGCAAGCCAAGGGCGGCATGGCCAAGGTTGGCGAGTTCATGGAACAAGTCAAAGACAAAAACTCTGGCGTTCGTTTGATGGGCTTTGGTCATCGCGTATACAAAAACTATGATCCGCGTGCCAAGTTGATGCAGCAAACTTGCAAAGAAGTGTTGGCAGCCTTGGGTCTCGAAAACGACCCATTGTTCAAACTCGCGATGGAAGTTGAGCGTATTGCCCTTGAAGATCCGTACTTTGTCGAGCGTAAGCTTTATCCAAACGTCGATTTCTACTCTGGCATCGTGCAGCGTGCAATCGGTGTACCGACTGCGTTGTTTACTGCGATTTTTGCCTTGGCACGTACGGTGGGCTGGATTGCTCAATGGAACGAGATGATTTCTGATCCCGAGTACAAAATTGGCCGTCCTCGCCAGTTGTATCAAGGTGCCACTTCACGCTCGGTTCCTAAGCGTAAATAAGCATCCGGCATCGGGTTCGCACGGGTATCCCTCGTGCATACCCAGATCGCTTTAAAAAACGACCTGCGGGTCGTTTTTTTATGGTTCGCAGAGCGGTTTGTGCCAAAGGTTTGTGCTTAACGTTTCTGCCTAAAGTCAGGCAGGTGCGTTTGCAAGCTTTGCCCTGTGGCTTGTCTTGGGGCAGACGGTTGAGCCTGCACAATGTGCCATTAAGCTGGGCTAAGTGTCAGCTCGGTATTGTTTCGTTCGTACAACGCTTATAAAAATAACCTTCAACTATCGAAGGATATCCCCATAAAAGTCGTGGGTTTATTTTGTCCGGCGGGTTATACTTCCTCGCCGGACTTTAAGGCTCAAAACAACCGCCTTCTGCCCGCTATCCGCAAATCGGTTTGGCCGAGTAAACGGAAGGTATTCCTGCATCGTAACGGGTGAAGCACCCGACAAGGTGAAGCGTCAAATGTCATCAGAACACGAATCTCTACAGAACTCCTATCTTTTTGGGGGTAATGCTCCCTACGTCGAAGAGCTTTATGAGGCTTATCTCGACAATCCTGGCTCAGTGCCAGACAATTGGCGATCCTATTTCGACCAATTGCAGCATATGCCTGCTACAGATGGTCAAGCAGCCACGCGCGACCAAGCGCATGCACCCATCGTTGAATCTTTTGCCTTCCGTGCCAAAACCAATGGTTTTGTTCAACGTGCAAAAGAGTCTGATCTGGCTGTTGCAACCAAACAAGTTCACGTTCAATCGCTCATCGCGGCCTACCGCACGCTCGGTTCACGCTGGGCCGAACTCGATCCGCTTAAGCGTACTGACCGGCCTGCAATCCCTGAGCTTGACCCAGCTTTCTACGGCTTAAACGAAGCCGATCTGGATCAGGTGTTTTCGTCAGCCAATACCTATTTCTCTAGCGCAAGCACCATGACCTTGCGCGATATTCTCAAGGCCCTGCGCGACACCTACTGTCGCTCGGTTGGCGTTGAGTTCATGCATGCTTCTGACCCAGCGGTTAAGCGTTGGATTCAAGAGCGCCTTGAGTCAACCTTGTCCGCTCCGCCGGTTGCCCCAGAGCGTCAGCGCTACCTGCTGCAACAGCTCACTGAGGCAGAAGGCCTTGAGCGTTATTTGCATACAAAATACGTTGGTCAAAAGCGCTTCTCGCTTGAAGGGGGCGATAGCTTCATCGCGTCAATGGATGAGCTCGTCCATCATGCTGGCGAGTCTGGCGTACAAGAGATCGTGGTGGGCATGGCGCACCGTGGTCGTTTGAATATGCTGGTCAATATCATGGGCAAGATGCCTGGTGATTTATTTGCCGAATTCGAAGGTCACCACGCCGAAGGGTTAAGCGATGGTGATGTGAAATACCATAACGGCTTTTCAAGTGATTTGTCGACGCGCGGCGGCCCGATGCATCTGTCGCTCGCCTTTAATCCTTCGCACCTTGAGATCGTCAATCCGGTGGTTGAAGGCAGTGTGCGTGCGCGTCAAGAGCGTCGCGGCGCCGACGGCTACAAACAAGTATTACCAGTGTTGGTGCATGGTGACGCCGCGTTCGCGGGTCAGGGTGTTGTGATGGAAACCCTTAACCTCGCAGAAACGCGTGGTTATGGTACGGGTGGTACGGTCCATTTGGTGATTAACAACCAGATCGGTTTCACCACCTCAGATCCACGCGACACGCGTTCGACAATTTATTGCACGGATGTTTCGAAAATGATCGAAGCGCCCGTGTTTCACGTGAATGGCGACGATCCAGAGGCGGTTGCGTTTACCACCCGTCTAGCGCTCGATTTCAGAATGAAATTTGGTCGCGATGTTGTGGTTGATATCGTGTGCTTCCGTAAACTCGGTCACAACGAACAAGATACCCCTTCGCTCACGCAGCCCTTGATGTATAAGCGCATCGGCGCACATCCTGGCACGCGTAAGCTTTACGCCGATAAACTGACCGCGCAAGGCGTGCTCAAAGAAGGCGAGGGCGATCAACTCGTTAAAGATTACCGCCAGTACATGGAAGATGGCCAGCGCACGATTGAGCCAGTACTGACGAACTACAAGAGCAAGTATGCAATTGACTGGACACCTTTCTTAAATGCTAAGTGGACAGATCAGGCTGACACAGGCGTGCCAGTTGCTGAACTCAAAACGATCGGTGAAGCACTGACTCAGACGCCAGATGGTTTCACCCCGCATACGCTCGTGACAAAGTTGCTCAACGATCGACGTGCAATGGCCCGTGGCGAGCAAAATCTTGACTGGGGCATGGGTGAGCACCTCGCCTTCGCAACCCTGGTGAAGGCTGGCTACGCCATTCGCATTACAGGTCAAGACTCTGGTCGAGGCACCTTTACGCATCGTCATGCGGTATTGCACGATCAAAATCGTGAGCGTTGGGATGATGGTACTTATATTCCTTTGCAAAATGTCTCGGCGGGTCAGGCTCCCTTCACCGTGATTGACTCGGTGTTGTCTGAAGAAGCGGTCTTGGGCTTTGAGTACGGTTACTCGTGCGCTGATCCCAACACGCTCACGATCTGGGAAGCCCAGTTCGGCGACTTTGTAAATGGCGCTCAAGTCGTCATTGATCAATTCATCGTTTCTGGCGAAGCAAAGTGGGGTCGTCAGTCTGGTTTAACCATGATGCTGCCTCACGGTTACGAGGGGCAGGGCCCAGAGCACTCCTCGGCACGTATTGAGCGCTTTTTGCAACTGTGTGCTGACAACAACATTCAAGTTGTACAGCCAACAACTGCGGCACAGATCTTCCATCTGCTGCGTCGTCAGATGGTGCGCAAGTTCCGTAAGCCTTTAGTGATCTTGACACCCAAGTCACTGCTGCGCAACAAAGATGCGGGCTCTCCTCTCAAAGAGCTGTCCTCTGGCCGGTTCCAGCCGATCATTCCCGAGGTTGACGAGCAGATTAAAGCCGCTTCGGTTAAACGCGTATTGGTGTGTTCGGGCAAGGTCTATTACGACCTCGTTCATGGTCGTGCCGACCGCAAAGATGATTCGGTTGCGATCATTCGTATCGAGCAACTGTACCCGTTTGCGCATAAAAATTTTGAAGCCGAACTGCGCAAATATCCCAAGGCAACCGAAGTGGTTTGGGTGCAAGACGAGCCCCAAAATCAGGGTCCTTGGTTTTACGTCCAACACCACCTCTACCAAAATATGTCAGCGGGTCAGAAACTGGGCTATGCCGGTCGCCCAGCCTCTGCCTCGCCCGCTGTGGGTTATTTGGCCAAGCATCAAGAACAGCAAAAGGCCTTGGTTGAACAAGCCTTTGGCAAGTTCAAAGTCTTTATGCTGACCAAATAAGCGAACCCAAGCGACTTTACTGAAATACTACGATCCCTCACGGAAAAAAAATGGCAATCACCGATGTAGTTGTGCCCCAACTGTCTGAGTCTGTATCTGAAGCAACCTTGCTCACCTGGAAGAAAAAACCAGGTGAGGCTGTCACCGCTGACGAAATTCTGATTGAAGTTGAAACCGATAAGGTGGTGCTTGAAGTCCCTGCACCAGCCTCGGGTGTATTTACCGAAATCGTGCGTGCCGATGGCAGTACGGTTGCTTCGGGTGAGGTCATCGCTCGTATCGACACCGCTGGTAAAGCTGCAGCAGCGTCAGCGGCGCCAGCTGCGTCAGCAACAGCCGCCGTTGCTGCGCCCGTGGCGGCAGCACCGGTAGCGGCCTCTACGGCGAGCGCTGGTGTCGCGTCACCGGCCGCGGCTAAAATTCTTGCCGAAAAAGGCGTTGCAGCGTCAAACGTTGCAGGTTCGGGTCGTGACGGACGCATCACCAAGGGTGACGCACTGGGTGCTTCGGCTCCTGCTGTTGCGCCAGCCAAGGCCGCACCGTTGGCCAACCCGTCTGTGCCAATGACTCAATCGCTTGATGGTCGTCCTGAACAGCGCGTGCCCATGAGCCGATTGCGTGCTCGCGTGGCCGAGCGTTTGTTGCAATCGCAGCAAGACAACGCGATTCTCACGACGTTTAATGAAGTGAATATGCAAGGCGTCATTGACTTGCGTAATTTGTACAAAGACAAGTTTGAAAAAGAGCATGGCGTGAAGCTTGGCTTTATGTCATTTTTTGTCAAAGCAGCTGTTGCAGCGCTCAAGCGTTACCCAGTGTTAAATGCGTCGATCGATGGCAAAGACATCATCTATCATGGCTATTTTGATATCGGTATCGCAGTGGGTAGTCCACGTGGCTTGGTCGTGCCAATCCTGCGCAATGCTGACCAACTGTCAATCGCCGAAATCGAAAAAACAATCGCTGATTTCGGCAAGCGTGCCTCAGAGGGCAAGCTCGGTATCGAAGAGATGACCGGTGGGACCTTCTCGATTTCAAACGGTGGTGTGTTTGGCTCGATGCTGTCAACGCCAATCATCAATCCACCACAGTCAGCGATCTTAGGTGTACACGCTACTAAAGAGCGCGCTGTCGTTGAAAAAGGTCAGATCGTGATTCGGCCGATTAACTACCTGGCAATGTCTTACGATCACCGCATCATTGACGGTCGCGAGGCTGTCTTGGGCTTGGTTGCGATGAAAGAAGCGCTCGAAGATCCACAACGCTTATTACTCGAAATCTAAACCGAGATTCTCATGTCTACTCAATTTGATGTTGTTGTGATCGGTGCAGGCCCGGGCGGCTACATCGCTGCGATTCGTGCCGCTCAGCTAGGTTTATCGGTGGCGTGTATTGATGCGTGGCAAAACGGTAAGGGTGGCCCTGCCCCAGGCGGCACTTGCACCAACGTCGGGTGTATTCCGTCTAAGGCGTTGCTTCAGTCTTCAGAGCATTACGATCAGGTTAATCATCATTTTGCAGAGCATGGGATCGAGGTAAAAGGCGTCAGCCTTAATCTCGAGCAATTGCTAGGCCGCAAAAATAGCGTTGTCAAGCAAAATAACGACGGTATTTTGTATTTGTTTAAAAAGAATAAGATCACGTTCTTTCACGGCAAAGGCGCCTTTACCGGCAAGGTAGAGGGCGGTTGGGCGATTAACGTCAGCGGGACCGCAACGGCCGATATCGTGGGCAAACATGTTGTGATCGCAACAGGTTCTTCGGCGCGTGAACTTCCTGGCTTACCGTTTGACGAGACACAAGTCTTGTCTAACGACGGCGCATTGAATATTTCAGCCGTACCAAAAAAACTGGGTGTGATCGGTGCGGGTGTGATCGGGCTAGAGATGGGCAGCGTTTGGCGTCGTTTGGGTGCTGAAGTGACTGTTCTTGAAGCGATGCCTGAGTTTTTGGCAGCAGTCGATCAGCAGGTCGCAAAAGAAGCACTGAAGATTTTTACCAAGCAAGGGCTTGCGATTCAAACCGGCATCAAGCTTGGCGAGATTAAGGCAAGTGCTAAGAACGTCACAGTGCCTTACACGGATGCCGCGGGTGTTGAGCAAAAGCTTGTAGTCGACAAACTGATTGTGTCGATTGGCCGCGTGCCTTACACCGGCGGCCTGAAGGCCGAAGCGGTTGGCTTGCAACTCGATGAGCGTGGCTTTGTGGTGGTAGATGGTGACTGCAAAACTAATTTGCCGAATGTGTGGGCCGTGGGCGACGTGGTGCGTGGTCCAATGCTGGCGCACAAAGCTGAAGAAGAAGGCGTTGCAGTTGCCGAGCGTATTGGTGGCCAGCATGGGCATGTCAATTTCGATACGATCCCTTGGGTCATTTACACCTCACCCGAAATTTCTTGGGTGGGTCAAACTGAGCAACAGCTCAAGGCCAGCGGCCGCGCTTACAAAGCAGGCAGCTTTCCATTCTTGGCTAACGGCCGCGCGCGCGCGCTAGGCGATACAACGGGGTTTGTCAAAATTTTGGCAGACGCCGCAACGGACGAAGTGTTAGGCGTGCACATCATTGGCCCAATGGCCTCTGAGTTGATCGCCGAAGCCGTGACTATCATGGAGTTCAAAGGTGCGGCGGAAGACATTGCCAGAATCTGTCATGCTCACCCCACTTTGTCAGAGTCGATGAAAGAAGCTGCTCTGGCTGTTGATAAGCGCACGCTGAATTTTTAAGGGCTTGGCCGGGGCCTGGCCCTGTCGTTTGTTTTTTACCGAAGTCTGTACAGCTAACGGCCCCGGTACAAACGCCGGGGTTTCACGTGCAACCTGATGAAACGACTTTGAACGTTCTTGAATCCTACGAGCAAACACTCGCTGAGCGAGGCTACCAATCAGACCCAGCGCAACGGGCTGCGGTGGCACGCCTGCAACGCTACTATGACGATTGGGCGATTTTTAAAGAGCAGCGCTCCAGCGCGGTAAAGCGCTTTTTTAAACGTCCAGAAATCCCGCGTGGTGTGTATTTGTGGGGCGGGGTTGGCCGAGGCAAAAGTTTTTTGATGGATGCTTTTTACGCAACCGTTCCGGTCACGCGTAAAACTCGTTTGCACTTTCATGAGTTCATGCGCAGCGTGCATCGCCAGCTCGACGAAGTCAAAGGCATGCAAGACCCGCTTGATGAAGTCGCTCGTCGCATTTCAAAAAACTATCGGTTGATTTGTTTTGACGAGTTTCATGTGTCGGATGTCGCCGATGCCATGATTCTGTATCGCTTGCTACTGAAGTTTTTTGAGTTTGGGACATCGTTCGTGATGACCTCAAATTACGAGCCTTCAACGCTTTATCCTGATGGCTTGCATCGTGATCGCTTATTGCCTGCGATTAAGTTGATTCAAGATCGTATGGATATTTTGAACGTTGATGCAGGCATTGACTACCGCAGACGCACCCTCGAGCAGGTAAAGTGTTATCACAACCCCGCGGGTGCGCACGCCGATGAGGCCCTGCAGCAGACGTTTACTCAGTTGGCAGACACAGCGGCACAAGACCCTGTTCTGTTAATTGAGCACAGAGAGATTCGTGCCAAACAGCGAGCAGGTAGTGTAGTGTGGTTTGATTTTGCCACGCTTTGCGGTGGCCCGCGTTCGCAAAACGATTACCTTGAATTAGCGAGTCGCTTTCATGCCGTAATTTTGTCTGACGTGCCAAAAATGGGACCACGCGAGGCCTCTGAAGCGCGCCGTTTTACCTGGCTCATTGATGTTTTTTACGATCATAAAATCAAGCTGATCATGTCAGCCGCTTGCGAGCCAGATGAAATTTACACGTCGGGTCCGATGTCTAACGAATTTCATCGTACCGTGTCCCGCATTCTTGAAATGCAATCTAAAGAGTATCTGGACTCCGATCGGCGCGATACCGTCAGTATCTAACCTCAGCCCTTGGTCACCCTATGAATACCCGCGTTCTGACTGGCATCACCACTTCTGGCACGCCACACCTTGGCAATTATGTGGGGGCGATTCGCCCGGCTATACAGGCGAGTCAGCAACAAAATGTTGATGCGTTTTTTTTCTTGGCTGATTATCACGCGTTGATCAAATCTGAAGACCCAGCATTGATCGCGCGTTCGCGACTTGAAATTGCTGCAACCTGGTTGGCTTCGGGTCTTGATCCCAAGCGGGTCACTTTTTATCGCCAGTCTGATGTGCCAGAAATCCCCGAGCTTTGCTGGATGTTGACGTGCGTGACCGCCAAAGGCTTAATGAACCGCGCTCACGCGTACAAAGCCTCTGTGGATCAAAATACAGCAAAAGGCGTTGAGGCTGACGACGGTATCAACATGGGCTTGTTCTCTTATCCCATTTTGATGGCAGCTGACATTTTGATGTTTAACGCACACAAGGTGCCAGTTGGTCGTGACCAAACACAGCACCTTGAAATGGCGCGTGATATCGCGCAGCGCTTTAATCATTTGTTTGGTCAAGGACGTGATTTTTTTGTGTTGCCGGAGGCCGTGATTTCTGAGGATGTCGCGACGTTGCCAGGCCTCGATGGCCGCAAGATGTCTAAAAGTTACGGCAATACGGTTCCCTTGTTTGAAGGCGGAGCCAAAGCTCTCAACTCGGCTATCGCGAAAATCGTGACCGATTCGCGCGGGCCTGGCGAACCAAAGGACGCGGATGCCTCGCATCTTTACCTGATCTATAAGGCATTTGCGCAACCCGCAGAGACGGCCAAGTTTCACGCCGAACTCTCAGCCGGTATGGGTTGGGGAGATGCTAAAAAACGCCTGTGCGAGCGTATCGAACAAGAGATGGGTCCGCTGCGTGCGCACTACGAAGATTTAATGTCGCACCCAGATCGTATCGAAGAGATTCTGCAAGAGGGAGCTCGCAAAGCGCGCGCGATTGCAACACCTTTTATTCAAGAATTGCGACAGGCAGTAGGCTTACGCAGCTTAGCCGCTTCACGAACTG
Source organism: uncultured Alcaligenaceae bacterium (assembly GCA_937952975.1). GTDB lineage: Bacteria > Pseudomonadota > Gammaproteobacteria > Burkholderiales > Burkholderiaceae_B > Zwartia. The sequence goes on along the minus strand of CALFXX010000158.1, from coordinate 27,443 downwards.
CCTCGGCTTCACAGCCCACTAAAAAAGAAAAAGCCTCGGGCAAAAGCGCTCGCTACGTCACTTTTCGCGACGAAACCGGTCAGTTTCGGTTCCGCTTATTAGCGCAGGATGGTGCTGAGTTATTTTGTTCGATTGCCTTTGCTGATCCTAAGCAAGCAGGTGCTGTGATGCGTGGTCTGCAACAAGCGGGTGCGCAGGCCAGCATCAAGCTTGAAGGCAACCTTGGTTTGCTAATCGTCCAGGGCGAGCAAGTCATTGCGAAAGCGGCTGATAGTGCAACGGCTGAGCAACGTGAGCAATTGCTCGCAGCCTTAACGCTGGCGATGCAGCCTGGCGAATAGGCCGAGTACGGCGACGCCCCAGGCAGCCTGGCAGTAATCGTCTTACCGGCAACGCAACCGACAACAGGACCGCAGCGCACAGACGTGTCGCAGTGCAGCCCTAAGCAGCTTAGCGGCAACTGTCTTTGCTTGCCTTGAGCAAGAGCATTAACTTTGCGTCGCCCGAGGCGCTGGTGTTTGCAGGTCAATCCTAGGTATGATGAAGTCTAGCGGCCGCTTTGGCTAGCCTGCGACGCATAATGACAAAGGAGACCACCAATGAGCGACGAACTGCCCACCGCAACACGAGTCAGTGATCCAGGAATCCGTGCCCTCTATAAATTAGAAAATCGCTGGCAAGCCTGGTTGGATGTTGAAGTCGCGTTGGCGCAAGCGCAGGCGGACTTAGGCATCATTCCAGAGCAGGCTGCCGCGGCTATTGCAAAGTGTGCAGATATTTCACTGATGGATCGCGCTCGTATCGACGAAGGCTTCGCGCGAACGGGGCACACACTTGTACCTTTGGTGTGGGAACTGGGCCAATTAGTTGGGGAGCCCCATGGCGGCTGGGTCCACTGGGGAGCCACCACACAAAATATTACTCAAACGGGCGACTTGTTGGTGCTGCGTCAGGCGCATCAAATTTTTGTTCAATTACTCGAAGACTTGCTAGACGCGATGGCCGACTTGGCAGAGAAGAGCGCAGACATGCCGATCGCAGCTCGTACACATGGGCAGCATGCGGTTCCGGCGACGTTTGGGCTAAAAGTTGCAACTTGGATTGATGAAATACTGCGGCATCTAGAGCGTCTTGAACAGGCTGCTCCGCGTATCTTTGTGGCGATGCTGGGTGGTGCGGCAGGCACTTACGCCTCGTTGGGCGAACTGGGCCCCGCCGTGCAAAAGGGAATGGGCGAAAGGCTTGGAATGACTTCTATGCGCGTACCCTCGCGTTCGATTTCAGATCACTTTACTGAAAATATCTGCGTGCTCGCGATGCTCGCCGCCACCTGTGGAAAAATTGGTCGAGAAATCTATGAACTCATGAAGACTGAGTTTGCTGAGGTTGAAGAACCGGTGCCGCCGGGCACGGTCGGTAGCTCAACAATGCCGCAAAAGCGCAACCCAAAGTTGTGCCAAGATATCATTGCCTCGGCTGCGGAAATTCGTGCCCAAGTTCCCTTAGCGCTAGAGGCGATGCAAACCGAGCATGAGGCAGATCGTACGACTTCATTAATGATCGACACTGCAGAGTCTCGTGCCTGTATCGCGACAGGCGATATGCTGGTGCGCTTAGTACAAGTGATACGAGGCTTAAAACTCGACCCCCAGAGGATGAGAAAAAACCTCGATCTCAGTGGTGGTCTGATTATGGCCGAGGCCGTGATGCTGACGTTGGGGGCGACCCTTGGGCGACAACATGCCCACGACGTTGTATACGATGCGGCGCAAGCGGCATTTGTTGAAAACAAAGCGTTTGGTGCGTTGTTAAGTGCCGATCCGCGTGTGACTGAGCGCTTGGATTCTGCAGCCATCACCAAGTTGATGGACCCGACTGAGTACTGCGGTCTTTCGGCAACGCTGGCGCGTGAGTCTGTACAGCGTGTCCGCGAGCGTCATTCAACCTAAATGCTGGCCTTTTGGGTAAGCGATGAAAAAAATTGTTGAGATAGTTCCGGAGATGATACGATCAAATTAAATTGACTTGCAGGGACTAGGTCTGCCTCAAAAGGGGAGCTTGGTCAGACCTAATAGGCGTATCGGTCATACATGCTTCGAGTGCTATGGGTAAAAATATAAGAAATATAAGATAGATAAACGGAGACAAATTATGTTGTGGAAGACTGGGGTGAAGGCCGTTAACTTGGCTTTGGTATGCCTTTGCTCTGCGCTTGTCTCTCTGGCAGCCTATGCAACAGAGCCTTTACGCGGAGGCACGTTGCGCTTAGCTTTGCGTATTCCGACGGCCAGCCTGGATCCGTTATTCGGTAATGCGGCAGGAACAGATCGAAAAATTTATAACTTATTTGCCGAAAATTTGCTGTATCAGGATGAGGCAGGAAAATTTCATCCTGGCTTAGCGCAGAGTTGGATAATTTCGGCTGATGGCCGTTCGATCACGTTTGAGTTGCGCGCGGGCATCAAGTTTCAAGATGGCACACCGATGGATGCGGCCGCAGTCAAATTTAATTTCGATCGTTTTCTTGATCCCAAGATCACGGCGGCGAGTAAACAGTACATGACCGATATCGATTCAGTCGAAGTCGTCAGTGATTTAAGTGTCAAGGTGAATTTAAAACAGAAGTCGGTTGTGATGCTTTCGATGTTGGCCGTCGAACCCGGTTCGATTATGTCGCCCACAGCCTTGAAAGAGAAAGGTGCCGACTTTACTAGAAGCCCAGTGGGGACTGGACCCTTTCAGATTGTGTCTTGGTCGGGTAATGAGATCATCGCCAAGCGTAATCCTTATTATTGGAAAAAAGCCCAAGATGGGCAAGCTCTACCTTTTCTGGATAGAGTGGAGATCAAAATCATTCCGAACTCTGCGATTCGAATGGTTGAGATTCAGTCAGGCAATGTTCAATTGATCGATGGATTAGAGCCTAAAGATTTCGAAAAAATTACAAAAAATGCATCACTAGATCTTTTGCCTGGCGGCGTGTCCATCACACAGTTGGTGTCTTACAACTTGACTCGTCCACCCTTTAATAATATCGAGCTGCGTAAGGCGGTTTCCTATGCGATTAATCGAGTAGCGATTCAGAAAGTGGTTTCCCAGGGCAAAGACGGTGGGGCGGTGCTCAAAGGCTTTGAACCGCAAACCACTTGGGTATTTGATGAGTCGGTACGTGGGCATCAGTTCGACCTGACCAAAGCGCGCGAACACTATGCCAAATCTGGTCATAAAGGACCAATTTTTTTGAGCTCTATTCAACGAGATCCCGATACGCAAGTGGCTCAGTTATTGCAGTCGATGCTTAAAGCTGCGGGAATGGATTTAAAAATTGAAATGTCTGATCGGCTATCGTGGGTGTCTAAGGCGTCAAGTAACAGTTTGGACATGGGGCTGTCTACAGCGGCCGTTGCTCGCCCAGATCCGGATGTGACGTACAGCACCTATTTTTCGGCAAACGCTTCAAAAAATTATTCAGGCTTTGATACCAAGACGCTAACCGATCCGCTGGTGGTTCGAGCACGAGCTGAGTTTGATCTCGTTGAACGACGAAAAATTTATTCTGAGATTCAACAGTATGTTCTCGACCAATACCTTTACAGCCCCTTATTCTGGTATCCCATTCGAGATGCTGCGACGAAACGACTGAAGGGTTTTAAACGTGAGTTGAGTCTTTCGTGGTTCTATGACGAGCTTTGGTTAGCACAGTGATACTGAGAGTCGTATTTCAAATAGCAAATAATGAGTATGCTTGCACGAGCTAGTCAACCGATAATTGATATTAAGAATTTGAGCGTAGAGTTTGCGAGCGCTCAGGGAGCCGTGCATGCGCTAGACGATATTAGTTTGCATATTGCAGCAGGTGAGTCGGTCGCACTGCTTGGTGAATCCGGCTCGGGTAAGTCAGTGTTGAGTCTGAGCATTATGCGGTTGCTCAATGAAAACATCGCGCGTATGCGTGCCGACCACGTGCTTTGGCGACGCAGAAACCAACAGCAAACCGATCTGATGCAATTATCGCAGTCCGAGATGGCGTCCGTTCGTGGTAACGAAATTAGTATGATTTTTCAAGAACCCATGACGAGTTTGAATCCCGTTCATACGATTGGGGCTCAAATTGCCGAGGTTCTCACGATTCATTCGACAATTAAGCGCAGTGAGGCCCTGGCGCGTGCGCGCGATCTTTTACAAAGGGTTGGAATCGCAGAGCCCGAGCGCCGCTTGGCTGCATATCCGCATCATCTTTCAGGCGGGATGAGGCAGCGCGTCATGATTGCGATGGCCTTGGCCTGCGATCCACTCTTGTTGATTGCGGACGAACCCACGACAGCGCTTGACGTCACGATACAAGCTCAAATTCTCGACCTTTTTCGTTCAATGCGCCAAACTACGCAATTGTCGATGCTATTTATTACACATGATTTGGGGGTTGTAGCCGAAGTCGCAGATCGAGTATATGTGATGTATGCCGGCCAAGTTGTTGAGTCTGGCGCAATCGAAACAATTTTAAAATCACCTCGACATCCTTATACGCGTGGGTTGATTGCATCGGTTCCGCGGATTGATCGTCCGAGTGAGTTTGGTGAAAAGTTTTATACGATTCCCGGTCGAGCCCCTCAAGCCTGGAATCTGCCAAAGGGCTGCCGCTTTCAGGCGCGGTGCGCTCACGCGGTGGTGGGGGTCTGTGATGAAGGTGCGCCACCGCTTGAGTCGCTGACGGCTCAACATGCGGTGCGTTGTTTTCGTCAACAAGAGCTGAACGGAGCGGCCAGTGTCTGAGTCAGCCCCTTTTATTCAAGCCTTAGAGTTGCATAAGACCTATGCCGTGCATTCTGGCTTGGGCGAAAAAGCGAAAAAAATACGTGCGGTCGACGGCGTCAACTTTGGGATTCAACGCGGTGAGGTGTTTGCGTTAGTGGGCGAGTCGGGCTCGGGCAAGAGTACCGTTGGTAAACTGCTGCTGCGACTCGAAGAGGTTTCAAGTGGGCGGGTACTGATAGATGGGACTGATCTTCTCTCGTTAGGCAAAAAAGATTTGCGCGCGTTCAGGCGCAGGATACAAATGATTTTTCAAGACCCCTTTGCCTCCTTGAACCCGCACATGCGGGTCAACGAGATGTTGCATGAGGCGTTGGCGATTCACGGTTTGTTTAAAAGCGGCAAGCAACGCAACGAACGCATCGCTGAGTTGCTTCAGTTGGTAGGTCTTGCCCCTGAATTTTCTAGCCGCTATCCGCATGAATTCTCGGGTGGGCAGAGACAACGAATCAGTATTGCGCGGGCGCTAGCTGTTGAGCCTCAGTTCATCGTGGCCGATGAGGCGGTATCGGCGCTCGACGTTTCAAATCAAGCGCAGATTATTAATGTGTTGATGGATTTAAAAAATGATTTTGGACTGACCATGCTGTTTATCAGCCATAACATGGCGGTGGTTCAAAATATCGCTGATACCGTCGCTGTGATGTATCTGGGCAAGCTGATGGAAATCGCGCCTGCCAAAGATTTGTTTCGCTCGCCCAAGCATCCTTATACGACGGCACTGCTCTCTGCGATTCCGGTGCCCGAGGTCGCCCGTGAACGTAAGCGGATTATTTTGCAGGGGGATATGCCTAGCCCTCTTGATCCGCCTTCTGGTTGCGTGTTTCGCACGCGTTGTTCACAAGCCAGTGAGCGTTGTGCTCAGGTGGTGCCTGCGCTCACGCAGACCTCGACCGGGCGTTGGGTAGCGTGTCATTTGCATCAGACGACTTTGACTGAGGGCCTCTAAGATGAAGCGTTATCTTCTTTCTCGCCTGTTACAAATTATCCCGGTCATTGTGGTTGTCAGTTTTGCCGTATTTTCAATGACGCTTTTAGTCCCTGGTGATCCAACCATTACCGTGTTGGGTGAAATGTCTACGGCCGAGCAACGTGCTTCGTTACGCGAAACGATGGGCTTGGATTTACCAATCCCTGTGCAATATGGAAACTGGCTGCGTAGAACCTTGTCGGGTGATTTGGGTCGGGCGTTACGCAGTCAAGAACCCGTGATTGATATGTTGCGCCAACGGGTGCCGATTACCCTTCAGTTAACCTTGATGTCGATTGCCCTCGCGATTTTGATTGGCGTGCCCTGCGGCATTCTTGCGGCGCTCAAGCGCAATACTTGGGTCGATACAGGGGTGAGTTTTTTAGCCTTGTCCAATATGGCCTTGCCGCACTTTTGGACAGGTATGCTTTTAATTATGTTGTTTTGTATTTATCTGGGCTGGTTGCCGCCGTCTGGTTATATTCCCTTTTTTGATGATCCGCTGCAAAGTTTAAAGCTTATGTTTTTGCCAAGTTTGACCGTTGGAGCTGGCTTGGCAGGCTTGGTGATGCGTCAAACTCGCGCAGCGATGCTAGAAGTATTGTCGGCTGACTATATCCGCACCGCAAAGGCCAAAGGTGCCCGCGATCGGCGTGTTTTGCTGCATCATGCGCTACCTAACGCCGCCATTCCTGTCGTGACTGTCGTGGGTCTTCAGGTAGGCGCACTGATGGGGGGGGCTGTGGTGACCGAAACAGTTTTTTCTTTGCCCGGCCTTGGCAGCATGATGGTAAATGGTATTTTTGAACGTGATTTTCCTTCTGTGCAAGGAGCCATTCTTGTCGTTGTACTCTGTATTTTGCTGTTGAATTTACTGATTGATGTGAGTTATCAATTATTAGACAAACGAGTTTCGTCCTATTGATTGAAGGCTCATCGTCATGAATGGATGTTTAGCAACGCTGACAAGACGGCGATCTTATCGTGGCACCGCGCTTGACGGGAGCACTTTTAGGAGATCGGACATGACGGCAGGCTCTTTAAGGGATATTAAGTGACCACATCATCTGCAACTGTGTCTGCCGTCAAAGCGACACAGGCCTCTCAAAATTTGTCTGTCATGTTTGTACGAAAGCTCTTACAGCAAAAGCTTGCCTGGATCGGCGTATTGATTTGCCTAGTTGTGATCTTGGCAGCGATCTTTGCCGAAGTCTTGGCGCCTTATGATCCCAGCGAAAGTCACTACGAAGCGATACTGTCAGCCCCTTCAGTACAGTTTTGGTTAGGGACGGATGAAATTGGCCGCGACATCTTATCGAGAGTTATTTACGGTGCTCGGGTATCGATACAAGTCGCATTGGTATCGATTGCCCTGGCCATTGTGTTGGGGTCAATGCTCGGGATGATCGCTGGATATTTTGGAGGTTGGATCGATCATGTCGTCATGCGTGTGATGGATGGCATGCTGGCGTTTCCGATGTTGGTGCTAGCGCTTGGGATTATTGCCGTGCTTGGGCCGAGTCTGTTGAATACTACCTTAGCCATTACGATTATTAATGTGCCGAGCTTTGCGCGGCTGGTGCGAGCGCAAGTACTGGTGGTCCGAAAACTAGATTTTGTGCTGGCAGCTCGCGCGCTTGGTGCGGGTGATTTGCGTATCATGCTTCGCCACGTGTGGCCCAGCGTCGTCGGAAACCTCATCGTTTATGCGTCGCTGCGTGCGTCGACAGCCATCATTACTGAATCTTCGTTATCTTTTTTAGGGCTAGGCGCCCAACCCCCTACGCCAAGTTGGGGTCAAATGCTTTCGACCGCGATGCAGTATTGGGATGCTTGGTGGATGAGTGTGTTTCCAGGTATTGCGATTTTTATTACAGTTATCGCGCTGAATTTTCTGGGTGATAGTTTGCGCGACACGCTTGATGCGCGTCTGCCCGGCTCTTCTTAAGGATTAATTATGTCGTTGTTGGTGGGCTTTAAGGTGGCACAGGTCGGCCCTGGCTTGGCAGCCGCAGTTTGTGGGCGTCTGATGGCCGACTTTGGCGCGAAGGTCGCGCAGGTGCATACTCAGTTAGCAAGCCAACAAGCGCCACTTGCTCAATCGATAGCGCCCTTACAAGCGTACCTCGATCACGGTAAGCAAACTGAGCCCGAAGCGCTCGCAGAAGCTGATTTGATTGTCTGCGAAGGTTCTCCGGATACCTTGCGTGAGCGTAATCAGACGCTTGAACAGTTGCGACTCAATAATCCCCGAGCGGTGATTGTATTGATTTCTCCGTATGGCCAGAGCGGACCAATGGCCAATGCACCCGCCAGTGATTTGACGCTTTTCTTTTCTAGTGGCATTTCTCAATTTTTGACTGGACAAGTCGACGATCTCTCGGAGGCTCCGATTTATCCGGTTGGCCATCAATCTATCTTTTTAGCTGGAATTGCAGCCGCTTGCGCCGGTATGTTTGCGATTCAAACAAAAGAGAGAGCGGCCTTCGTTGATATTTCAATGCAAGAGGTTTTGGCGACACTTGCAATTTCAGAGCTCGCCTGTGCTGGGTTGGGCTTACCGAATCGGCCTCGTAAGCGTCTGACGGACGGTAACGGTGCAACGGTTTGTATTTTGCGGGCAAGCGATGGGTATGTGGCAATTTCGCCGCGTGAAGAAAAACAATGGTTGGCGTGGCTGCAGGCCATGGGATCACCGAGTTGGGGGCAAGAAGCACGATTCGCACGCAAAGCAGATCGCGTGGCGAACTGGGATGAGCTCTTTGCCAAGATGTCAGAATGGTCTGTCAATTATGACAAAAAAACAATTGCAGCTTTGGCACAGACTGCCCATGTGCCTAGTTTTCCGCTCTGCGAGCTTGTTGAGCATTTTTCTTTAGAGCAACTTAAGCATCGGGATTTTTTTAAGATCATCGAAATCGATGGCAAGGCTTGTCGTGTACCTGGATCTGCTTTTGGTTTGACGCTGAGAGAAGGTACCGCTGTGGCATCGCCAGCCCTCGCTGCGAAACCGCTCGCAGGTTTTCGGGTCCTAGATTTCAGTTGGGTCATAGCGGGCCCAACGGTGACGCGTGCGTTAGCTGCCATGGGTGCCGAGGTGATCAAAGTCGAGGCTCCTGGCGCAGGTGATCCTGGGCGAACTTCGACACTTCATATGGTGCTTGGACAGGGCAAGCAAGGCATAGTGCTTGATCTTAAGACTGCGGCAGGCCTCGCTGCGGCTAAAGAATTGGTTAAACAATCTGATATTTTGGTCGAAAATTTTGCAACGGGTGTGATGGCTAAGTTAGGCCTTGGGCCGGATGTCTTGCAGCAACTGAATCCTGACTTGCTCTACGTTTGTGCTTGCGGTGCGGGGCGCACAGGGCCAGATGCCAAGCTTGTGGCGTACGGTACGTTGCTGCAATCGTTCTCTGGCTTTGCGGGTCTCAATCGCCACCCCGATCGCCCTCCTCGGGTGGGCTTTGCCTGGCTTGATCCAATGTGCGGGTTGATGATCGCTTTTGGCGTGGCGGCTGCCGTATGGCAAAGGCGACGATCGGGGCGAGTTGCCAACATTGATTTTTCAATGATTGAGGGGATGTTATGGACGCTTGCTCAGCCGTTGATCGCGGCGCAACTTGATGCCCCGCCTCAGCCCCAAGGCGACGGGTCTTCAGACCATAGCCCTCACGGCGCTTGGGCGTGCAGGGGCGAGGACGAGTGGATCAGCGTTGCTGTGACCTCTGAGTCGCAGTGGTTCGCCCTATGTCAGCTGATTCATGGGCTGTCGGCATTCAGCCGGTATGATCTCAAGGCTCGTCAGCATGCAGCTCCCTTGATTCGTGAAGTACTCGCGCAGTGGACGAGCGGACGAACGAGCCTCGAAGCGCAAGATCTGTTGCTGCGTGCTGGGGTGCCGGCGGCAGCGCTCGCCAGCTCAAAGAATCTTGCTGATAGTGAACACTTGAAAGCGCGAGGTTTTTGGGAACAATCTGGTACGGGTGTGTTGCCTGGTATGCCCTGGCGCTCTAGCCTTGAACGCGTGCAAGGCCAAGCCCCCGCGCTCGGCGAGCACACAGAGTCGGTAATGTCTTCTGTGTTGGGCCTAACGCCACAGGCAATTAAACTCTGGCGCGAGCAAGGCGCCTTCGGTTAGAACTCGCCACTGCGATAGGCATCATCTAGGCGCTTAGCCTCTTCTTCTGAGAGTGCTTCCCAGGGTTCTCCGCGACGTCTGAGCGTGCCGTCAAATTCTGGCGGTCGTTTTTCATTGAAGGCTTGGCGACCCTCTTCGCCGTCGGCGGTGGTTTGAATGAGTAGTGAGTTAATGATGTTTTGTATATGCCACGCCTGATCGGTTGGCATGTCACCGAAGCGCACAACAAATTCTTTCATCATGCGAACAGCAACGGGCGGAAGAGTACAGATATGCCGAGCGAGCTCCTCGGCGCGCGTCATTAAATCAGCGTGCGGGACGATCTCGTTGATTAAACCAATACGCAAAGCCTCGGTCGCATCAAAAGGTAGATCAGTGAGCAAAATTTTCATCGCGTCGATGTAGCGCAGCTGTTTGATCAATAGGCTTGCACCAGGCCCATGACCAAGCCAACCCTGCGAAGTGAGGGCAAATTTGAATTTTGCATTCTCTGCGCTGGCAATACGAATGTCGGTTGAGGCTAACAGGGTATACAGGCCCGCACCAGCGGCCCAGCCATTCACCGCGGCAATCACGGGCTTCCAGACTCTAGGATAGTGATCGCCCATTCTTCCATCTACGCCAGTTTTTTGACCGTGTACTGTGCCTGCCAAAGGCCAAAAAATCCGTTGAGTACGCAGATACTCACGGTCTTCTGCGGTAAGGTCTGGCCTCGGCTTTAAATTGTGCCCTCCACAGAAGTGCCGATCACCTGTTCCGGTAAGAATCGCGCACCGCACGCTTCGATCTTCCCACATGTCGATCCAGGCGGCTGAAATGTCATCAGAGGTCGTCTTGTCTAGAACGTTGGCCTTATCCGGATTATCCAGAGTGATATAGGCAACACCATTACGCTTTTCATAGACGATAGGCACGATGACCTCCTTTTAAAATAAATCGTGTCAGAAGAAAGTGAGTTCAGCCGCGAAGCGGTTTGCAGTTAGGTAACTGTACCATCGTCTATGTTGAATGGCGGTGGGGCGTTGTGCGGTCACCGGGTACCCTTGTCTGCTAGGATTGAAACTAAAATCTTAGTTCTTCTTAAGTTTGGCAAACGCTGCCGCCATCGCACCACCCGGACTCGGCTCGGGTGTGCTGCTGGCGTTCGGTTTACGCGCGCCGCGGTTGCTGTTGCCGCCTGCACCACTACCATTGCCGCTACCAGACCCACCACCCGCTGACATGGATCTTGTCGGTGGTGCATCGTCATTGAGCCGCATCGTTAAGGCAATGCGTTTGCGCGCAATATCAACCTCTTGCACACGCACTTGCACGGTTTGCCCAACGCGTACGACATCGCGTGGATCGCTCACAAACTTTTCAGCAAGCGCCGAGATATGGACCAAGCCATCTTGATGCACGCCGATATCCACAAAGGCACCAAAGTTTGCCACGTTGGTGACAACGCCTTCAAGAATCATGCCTGGTAGTAGGTCGTTGAGCGTCTCAACACCTTCTTTAAAGGTTGCAGTTTTAAACTCTGGGCGTGGGTCACGACCTGGCTTTTCAAGCTCAAGCAAAATATCTCGTACGGTAGGCACGCCAAATTTTTCATCAACGAATTCAGCAGGCGACAAACCTTTGAGCTTGTCGCGATTGCCAATCACGTCCTTCATCTCGCTGGCGATTTTTTTCAAAATGCGTTCAACCACCGGGTAGGCTTCGGGGTGAACCGACGAGCGGTCGAGCGGGTTATCACCGTTTTGGATGCGCAAAAAACCAGCCGCTTGTTCAAACGCCTTTTCGCCAAAACGCGTGACCTCTTTAAGTGCTTTGCGATTGGCAAAGGCGCCTTTCTCGTCACGGTAGCTGACGATGTTTTTTGCTAAGGTGCTGTTGAGCCCTGAGACGCGCGCGAGCAACGCAGCCGATGCCGTGTTGACGTCCACACCCACAGCGTTCACGCAATCTTCAACGACGGCGTCAAGCGAGCGCGCAAGTTCGCGTTGATTTAAATCGTGCTGATATTGGCCTACGCCAATGGCCTTGGGTTCGATTTTAACGAGCTCGGCTAAAGGATCTTGCAAGCGACGGGCAATCGACGCGGCACCACGCAGGGTCACGTCGAGATCCGGAAACTCGAGTGCTGCTAATTCAGAGGCCGAATATACCGAGGCGCCCGCTTCAGAGACGACGACACGCGTCAATTTGAGGTCGGGTTGGGCAGCCATTAAATCAACAACGAGTTTTTCAGTTTCGCGTGAGGCCGTACCGTTGCCGATTGCGACAAGTTCGATTTTGTGACGGCGCGCAAGCGTCGCTAATACCGCTAGCGTGCCAGTACGGTCACGACGCGGTTCAAACGGGTACACGGTTGCTGTTTCAACGACTTTTCCGGTGTGATCAATCGCCGCTACTTTGACGCCGGTGCGAATGCCTGGGTCTAAACCTAAAACAGCTTTCGGGCCCGCGGGTGCGGCCAGTAGCAAATCTTTTAAGTTGGCGGCAAACACGCGAATTGCCTCGGTTTCGGCACTTTCACGCAGGCGCGTGATCATTTCAGATTCAAACATCGTTAAGAGTTTTACACGCCAGGTCCAGCGTGCAACATCGGCTAACCATTTCGCGCGTGCAGTGGGCGCGGCTGCGAATAAGTCGCGACCAAGTTTTAAAAAGTTAGCGACACGTTCGACGCAAGGATGCGGGATCAAAACGTCTTGGCTCGCCTCGAGACCGATGCGCAATTCGAGTGCGCCTTGTTGACGGCCACGCAGCATTGCTAAGATGCGATGCGAGGGTAGGGTGCGCAGAGGTTCGTTGAAATCAAACCAATCTCTGAAGTTTGCACCGTCGGCTTCTTTGCCGTCGGCCACCTTTGAATACAGATAGCCGTGCGACCACAGATGGGTACGCATATCGCTAAGCAAATCCGCATTCTCAGCGTAGCGCTCTGCCAAAATGTCGCGGGCGCCGTCGAGCGCAGCTTTGACGTCGTTGATGTTGGCTTCGGCATTGAAGTACTGTGCAGCCAGCGCAGCGGGGTCGCATTGCAGGTCATTCAAAATGCCGTCGGCCAAGGGCTCGAGGCCGGCCTCACGGGCAATCTGTGCACGGGTACGGCGTTTGACCTTGAACGGGGCATAGAGGTCTTCAAGGCGCTGTTTGGTGTCGGCTTGTTGAATCGACTTTTCAAGTTCAGGCGTGAGTTTGTTTTGTTCTGTAATCGAGGCCAAGATTGCTGCACGACGTTCTTCGAGATCGCGCAAATACAGCAAACGAGTATCTAAATTACGTAATACCGTGTCATCTAAACCACCGGTGGCTTCTTTGCGATAGCGGGCGATGAACGGCACAGTCGAGCCGTCATTTAAGAGTTCAATCACGGCAAGCACTTGTGCCGCACGGATGCCTAGCTCTTGCGCCAACTGCGCTACGATCCGCACCTCGGCTTCTTGTGACGTGACAGGGGCGCTGAAGGTGGTCGTTGCGGCACCTGAGTCAGTGGCGTGGGTGGAGGGTTTGGCAGAAATCGATTCGGTCATGGGAGTAGTGGCTTTTTAACTAAGGCAAACGGACGATTTTGCCACACTAAGAGTTCTTCTTCAGTTGAGGCGGTATGATCCGCCTAGATTCTTGGTGTCACTTATGTCAGATCAATCGATTTCTCAGCTTTTTTCGCTCGATGGGCCGCTTGCCGCCATTTCGCCAGGTTTTCGTGTGCGACCTTCGCAAATCGAGTTGGCCCAGATGGTTGAGCGCACGATCGCTGAGCGTTCGACCTTGGTGGCAGAGGCCGGTACGGGCACCGGTAAAACCTGGGCGTATTTAGTCCCCGCGTTGCTCGGGGGCGGCAAAGTGCTGGTGTCGACGGGCACCCGCACTCTGCAAGATCAATTGTTTGCCCGCGATTTGCCGCGTGTACGCGACGCCCTCAGTGTGCCTGCCTCGATTGCCTTGCTCAAAGGGCGTGGCAATTATGTGTGCCACTATCACCTTGAAAAACTACAAACCGAAGATCGTGGCTTAAAGTCACGGGCCGAGGTGCAGCAGTTACGACATATTCACACCTTTGCGCAGCAGTCCACCTCGGGTGATCGCGCCGATTTGCCAACCGTGCCCGAAGAGGCCGAAATCTGGCAGCGTGTGACCTCAACCCGTGAAAATTGCCTGGGTCAAGACTGCCCCAATGTTCGTGATTGCTTTGTGTTGAAGGCGCGCCGACAGGCACAAGAGGCCGACGTGGTCGTGATTAATCACGCTTTGTTTATGGCCGATTTGATGCTGCGCGATGAGGGCATCACTGATTTGTTGCCTGCAGCGGACACTGTGGTGTTTGATGAAGCCCATCAATTGCCCGACACCGCCACGCGTTTTTTAGGCAATAGCCTGTCAACCCATCAGTTATTGGATCTGGCTAAGCTCATTGAGCTCGCCGGTCTGGCGCACGCCCGTGAGTTGACTAACTGGTCAGAACAGGCACGTCGGGTTGAGCACGCCGCGCGTGAGTTGCGCTTGGCCTGCGCGGGGCTTGAGCACATGCCCTCCAAGCGCGTGACCTTTGAAGCGTTTCCTGAACCCGAGGTCTTTGACGCAGCGCGCGCAACCTTGCAACTGGCGCTCGATGAAATCGGCAAAATGCTTGCAAGCGTCGAAGAAAAACACCCAGATCTCGCTGCTGCGGCGCGCACATGCCAAGAGTTGGCCGAGCGCTTGGCAAAGTGGGGGCAGCCTGGTCGCGATTCGCGCGCCCCGATCGACGATCTGCAGCAGGTGGTTCGCTGGGTTGAGTGCGGCTTACATCACGTGCGTTTGCATGCAGCGCCCTTGTCTGTTGCCGAGGCATTTTCGCGTTATCGGCAGGGTGGTCAGGCCTGGATTTTTACCTCTGCAACCTTATCCGTACACCGTGATTTTTCACATTTCACTTCGCGCTTAGGCTTAGACGATGCGCAAACTCTGCGACTTGAGTCGCCGTTTGATTATCCGACGCAAGCTCTGCTGTATGTACCGCAACAACTACCGCCACCGCAATCGCCAGATTTTTTACCTGCCTTTGTTGACACGCTGATCCCCTTAATTCAGGCAAGTCAGGGCGGGGCGCTTGTGTTGTGCACCACACTGCGCGCGGTCGAACGCGTGGCTGGTTTGATTGGTGAAGCCTATGACCGTCTTGGTATTACGTGGCCACTGATGCGACAAGGTAACGGTACGCGCCGCGACCTGCTCGAACGCTTTCGCACCCTAGATCATGCCGTGTTAGTCGGAAGCGCAAGCTTCTGGGAAGGCATTGATGTGCAGGGTGACCGCTTGACCTTGGTCGCGATTGATAAGCTGCCCTTCGCACCGCCCGATGACCCAGTGCTTGAGGCACGCCTGAAGGCTTGCCGCAGCCGTGGTGGCAATCCATTTATGGAATATCAACTACCCGAAGCAGCGATTGCCCTGAAGCAGGGTGCGGGTCGTTTGATTCGTAGCGAAACCGACTGGGGCGTTTTGATGGTGGGTGACACAAGGCTTGTGGATAAGCCTTATGGTAAGCAGCTATGGCGAGGTTTGCCGCCGTTTGCACGCACCCGTTTACTGGATGAGGCCGTGGCGTTTTATACGCGCCACGCCGAGCAAGGCTCTTAAGGCTCTAGCCGATCTTAAAACAACCGCAACGGATTCCAGGCACTGTATTTGTCCGGAAAGCCCTTGGCGATTAAGGTCGTATTTGGAAAATTGGCAAGCAATACGCGTTCAGCGTCGTTGCGTAAATCAGTCATCTTCAGTTTGTCGTACGACATCATCATGATGTAGAGAGCCGCTTCAGAGGAAGGCACGCCTTGAAATTCGGTGATGACAATCTGAGCACGATTAATCGCTGCCACATAGGCAAATCGTTCGTAGTAGTACCGCGCAATCAGCATCTCGTTTTCGGCCATCGTATTGATGAGCCATTCGATGCGCTTACGGGCGTCGGTTGAGTAGCGACTTTCAGGAAAGCGCTCGACCAGTTCGGTAAAGGCCGCATAAGACTGACGTAAGGTTTTGGGGTCGCGTTCACCAGGATTTTGGCGCGTGAGGTTGGCAAACACGGCACTTGGGGGCGTAAAGTTGATCAAGCCGCGAAGGTACAGCGCATAGTCTGCGGCTGGGTGGTTGGGGTATTGCTGTTGAAAGCGGCCAAGAGTGGCTAAACCCAGTTCAGGCTCTTTGTCTTTCCATTGAACATAGGCCAGGTTCAACATCGATTGTTGTGCATAGGCGCCAAACGGAAAGCGCGTTTCGACCGCGATAAAGCGTTCTTTTGCGAGTCTCCAGTTGCCCGAGTTCATTTCGGCTTTGCCGTCTTCAAACAGGCGTTCGACTGTCCAGCTGGCGGTGGGGTCGTACTCAGGCCCTTTGGTGCCGCAACCTGCGATCAGTAACGCGACAAATAAAACCAATAGTCTGCCGACCCAGGTGGTTGCAGTGCCCGACTGAAACAATGAAAAAGTGTTGCGACCCATCACGAAATGATCCTTGGTGTTAGCATTCTCTGCTGATTATAAGACGAGTCCCAATGACCGACACCCCAATTTCTGAAGATATTGCGCCCGAAGACGAACCGCAGGTTTTTCGGGTGACTGACGAAATGCCTCTCGAGCGGCTCGATAAAGTTTTGGCGCAGCTCATTCCAGAGCATTCTCGAAGCCGGCTGCAGACCTGGATTCAGGGCGGACACGTCCTGGTGAACGGCAAAGTGGCCAAACTTCGACAAACCCTGCGCGAGGACGATGTCATCACCGTGTACGAGCAGCCGGCCCCCGAAGACCATGCTTTTGTGCCGCAAGCCGTTGATTTTGATGTTTTAGGCGAAACAGCTGACTGGATTGTGGTCAACAAGCCGGTCGGGCTTGTGACGCACCCCGGAGCAGGCAATTGGTCGGGCACCTTGCTCAACGGCTTACTGCATCGTTACCCTGAGTTAACCCATGTCGCGCGTGCTGGCATTGTGCATCGCCTTGATAAAGACACGTCTGGTTTGCTGGTGATTGCCCGTAACGAGGTGTCGCAAACCCATTTAGTACGTCAATTGCAAGCTCGTACCATGGGGCGTCAGTACTTGGCACTCGCCCATGGACGCATGCTCGAGCAAGGTACGGTTGATCGTCCGATCGGTCGAGATCCCAAGGTGCCAGTGCGCATGTCGGTTGAAAGTTTGAGCGCGCCTAAAGCAGCAGTGACGCACTATCAACTGGTTCGCGTGGGCGAGTATGGCGGGTCGAATATTTCACAGGTGACTTGCCGTCTTGAAACGGGCAGAACGCATCAAATTCGTGCTCATCTGGCGAGTTTGGGGCACCCTTTATTAGGTGACACCTTGTACGGTGGGCGCATCATAGAAGGGGCGGCGAGGCAGATGCTGCACGCACATCAATTAAAATTTGAGGATCCAAGTGGCGGCGGAATGGTCGAATTTACGGCCTCGCCTTCAGCTGATATGCTGAACGTTATCGAGCATATCAACTGGAAGTCGTAGTGCCCATCATGCCGCCATCTACTCAGTCCGCTCTATCCCTGATCCGGCCAAAACAAGCCTGGCAAGGTGTTCGGTTGTTCTGCACCACACGTCAAGGTGGGGTGGGTCAGCCCCCCTACGATACGTTCAATTTGGGGCTTGGTACCCAAGAAAACCCAGCCAGCGTTCATGAAAATCGAAGGCGCCTCGCGCAAGTTTTGCCTAACGAACCCGCCTGGCTCAAGCAAGTGCACGGTATTCGTGTCGTTGACGCCGACGACCTCTCGTTATTCGATTCAAATTTAGGGCCGCCCGCTGCGGATGCTTCGGTCACCACTACGCCTGGGCGTGTTTTGGCTGTTTTGACTGCAGATTGCCTGTCGGTGGTGCTCGCTGATCAGGCCGGTACCGTGGTTGGTGTGGCGCATGCCGGCTGGAAAGGCCTTGCAGCGGGTGTTTTAGAGGCTACGTTGCAACGAATGCAAGCCAAGCGCCCGTTGGCCTCAGGTTGGCGGGCTTGGATTGGCCCGGGAATCGGCGCTCAAGCTTTTCAAGTTGGTGATGAGGTGAGGGTGGCTTTCGAGGGTAAAGGTGCCGAGCAAGCAGGGCATTTTGTGCCAGATCCCCTCGAGTCAGGCAAATGGCGTGCTGATTTGGCAGGCCTTGCTCGCTGGCGTCTGACCCAAATGGGTGTGACGCAGGTTGAGAGTAGTGGGCTATGTACTGTCAACGATCCCCTGAGGCAGTTTTTTTCGTATCGCCGTGACCGCGAGACAGGGCGGATGGCGACGTTGGCGTGGTTAGGCGCAGTTTGACCCTGTCTGATGACGAGTGAAATCGTGGTTTTAGGGGTTGACAATCACGATCTTGCAGCGCACGATGACACAGCCGAGGGTCTAAATAGGTTTGAATGTGAATTTTTCGTTTCCAGAGGGGATGGCGCCGCCGCCCGGGATTTCAAAAGAGGCGCTCGAGTCGGTTCAGCACGACTTCATGCAAGCATGGCAGCGCTTATCCCAAGAGGCGACCCAGGGGCATTTGCCTGCAATTAAAGACCGTCGGTTTGCTGCGCCGGCCTGGACCTCAAGCCCACCTCATTTGCTCATGGCGCACTTATATCTTTTGTCGGCCAACGCCATGCAAAAGTTGGTTGATGCCTCAGACGCCGCACCAGAGCTCAAAGACCGGTTACATTTTTCGGTAATGCAATGGGTCGACGCCATGTCGCCCGCTAATTTTTTTGCAACGAATCCTGATGCGCAAGCGGCGCTCATTGATTCTGGCGGCGAAACCCTTGTCGCGGGCGTCTCGAACCTGATCGGTGATATTCAAAAAGGGCGCATTTCACAAAGTGACGAAAGCAAGTTTGTCGTCGGTCAAAATGTTGCGACCTCCGCCGGGGCCGTTGTTTTTCAAAATAAGTTTTTTCAATTACTGCAATACGCGCCCACTACCTCGACGGTTTACCAGCGGCCGATCTTATTGGTGCCGCCTTGTATCAATAAGTTTTATATCCTCGATCTGCAGCCTGAAAACTCGTTTGTACGTGATGCCGTCGCGCAGGGTTTTACTGTGTATCTGATGTCTTGGCGTAATCCGCTGGCCGAAGATACCGATGGCATTGAAAAAGCGACGTGGGATGATTACCTTCAAGAGGGGATCCTCACAGCATTGAGGGTGACGCAAGAAATTTCTGGGCAAAGCAAGATCAATGCTCTGGGGTTTTGTGTGGGCGGTACCATGCTCGCGGCTGGTTTGGCTGTTGCCGCGGCAAAAGGCCAAAGTCCAGTGACCTCGCTCACCTTACTGACTTCAATGGTCGACTTTAAAGATACGGGCCCGCTCGGTGTGTTTGTCGATGAGCAGCACGCTAGCCTGCGCGAGCAACAAATCGGTCATGGTGGTTTGATGTCGGCGCGCGAGCTTGGCACCACGTTTTCCTTTCTACGACCCAACGAACTGGTCTGGAACTACGTTGTGTCAAATTATTTAAAAGGCGAGTCGCCAGTTGCCTTCGATTTACTGTTCTGGAACGGCGATAGCACCAACCTGCCCGGGCCATTTTTTACGTGGTACTTTCGAAACACTTACCTCGAAAATAAATTAAGCCAACCCAACGCACTGACCAACTGTGGCGTACCCATTGATCTGCGTAAAATTAAAGTGCCGACCTACCTGTATGGTTCGCGCGAAGATCATATTGTGCCGTGGCACTCTGCCTTTGCATCAACTGCAATTTTTCCTGGTCCTAATCGCTTCGTACTTGGTGCCTCTGGGCATATTGCAGGGGTGATTAACCCCCCTGCAAAAAACAAGCGTAATTATTGGGTAGGTGACAAACCTGTAAAGGGTCAGACGGCCGAGAAGTGGTTTGAGCAAGCGACCGAGTATCCAGGTAGTTGGTGGCGTGACTGGGGCGAATGGCTGGCTGCGCAAAGTGGCAAGCGCGTCAAAGCTTCAAAAACACTCGGGAATGCTGCGTATCCCGTACTTGAGGCGGCACCAGGGTCTTATGTAAAAGTTCGAGCAGTCTAGCGTTGGTCAATGCCGTGACAAGACGGCAAAAGGAGATGGGGATGAGTGCAAAGCTAGCGTATGTAACCGGTGGGATGGGCGGGATCGGGACTGCTATTTGCCAACGTTTGGCAAAAGAAGGGATGACGGTTGTGGCGGGATGCGGACCAAGCCGTGACTATGGCCAATGGCTGGCTGAACAGGCTGCGCTTGGCTATAAGTTTTATGCCTCTGTCGGCAATGTTTCTGACTGGAACTCTTGCGAAGCCGCATTTAAAGCCGTGGTGGCTGAACACGGCCCGGTCGATATTTTGGTGAACAACGCCGGCATTACTCGCGATGGCGTATTTCGTAAAATGTCTTCTGACGATTGGCGTGCCGTGATGGATACCAATCTGAACAGTTTGTTTAACGTGACCAAACAAGTGATTGAAGGTATGGTTGATCGCGGTTTTGGTCGCATCATCAACATCAGTTCGGTCAATGGCCAAAAAGGTCAGTTCGGTCAGTCCAACTATGCAACCGCGAAAGCTGCGATTCATGGCTTTTCGATGTCGCTGGCCCAAGAGGTTGCCAGTAAAGGTGTGACGGTGAATACAGTATCGCCTGGTTACATTGGGACTGATATGGTTCGCGCGATTCGCCCCGAGGTGCTTGAAAAAATTATTTCAACGATTCCGGTCAAGCGGCTTGGGCGTCCTGAAGAAATTGCCTCGATTGTGGCCTGGATCGCGTCAGAAGAGTCAGGGTTTTCAACGGGTGCTGATTTTTCGTTGAACGGTGGTTTGCACATGGGTTGAAGTGACGGGCTGTTGGCTTCGCCGACAGCCCATAGTTTGCTATTACATAGTTATTTTGGAGGCATGCATGACCGAAGCGGCAACAGACGCATCCGTACGTCTGATCAAGAAATACCCTAACCGTCGTCTGTACGACACGCAAACCAGTACCTACATCACTTTGGCAGATGTCAAGCAGTTGGTGCTCAAAAATGAAGTCTTTAAGGTCGTTGATGCTAAATCTGCAGAAGATCTGACGCGCAGTATTTTGCTGCAAATCATTCTCGAAGAAGAGAGTGGCGGTATGCCGATGTTTTCGTCGGTCATGCTGGCTCAGGTGATTCGGTTTTATGGTCACGCCATGCAAGGGATGATGGGCACCTATCTCGAAAAAAACATTCAAACGTTCATGGAAGTGCAAGATCGTCTTGCCGATCAATCGAAAGGGTTGTTTGGCAATAACCAAATGTCCCCTGAGGCTTGGACTCAATTTATGAGTGGGCAAACTCCCGTCATGCAAAACATGATGAACTCATATGTAGAGCAGAGCAAAGATTTGTTTGGTCAGATGCAAGACAAACTACAAGAGCAAGCCCGTGCAATGTTTCCAGCCTTTCCGTTTGCCGCTGGTGGCGCTAGCGAAAAAGCCAAGTCTTAAATCTTAAAGTTTAAGTACCTACTTGCCACGTAATCTTCTACACGAAGCTTACGTGGCTTTTTAACCAAGTGCGCGGAAATCCTCCCCGTTCAGTAGGAGGATGAATAGCGCTGACACTGCAGGTGTCCTTGTTGTTTTCTGCTTTAGCCCGCTTTTGAGCCAAGTTGCTTTCGTTGCCTCAAAAGAGGCCCGCAGAGGTTGTCCTTATTGGTCTTCAGCGATTCGTTTAGCGATGTGATCAAGCGCTTCTTGCACTTGATCAATCAAGATCAGGCAAAGCTGACCGGGTTGAAGTTTAGCCAACGCCGTGTCAATCGCAAGAAATTCACCGCGAATTTCTTGGATCTCTTTTGTACGCGAAACATTTTTCAAGCCCAATTGCAGCAGAGCCAAGACTTCGCCATCTTCACGTCCGCGCTGGCACTGGTCTTGATACAAAATGGCTTCGTCAAAAATTTCACCCAAAATCTCAGTTTGGCGTGAGATGTCTTCATCGCGTCGATCACCAGCTCCACTAATGACGACGGTGCGTTTGGTGGCAGGCATACTTTCAATGGCCTGCACGAGTGCCTGGACCGCATCTGGGTTATGACCGTAGTCTGCAATGATGGTGCCGCCCCGGTAGTCAAAGACGTTAAAGCGTCCGGGTGCTGTCTGCGCATCGTTGACGAAGGTGGCTAAGCCCGCTTCGATCGTCTTCCAGTCAAGGCCAAGCGCCCACGCCGCAGCGATCGAGGCCATGGCGTTTTCAATCTGAAAGCTGATCGTGCCCTTGCGCGTGAGCGGGATCGCCGTCAAGGCGATTTGATGATCTTGTCCAGCCTCGCTGCAGATAATATTTCCGTTATCGCAGAACACGACGCGCTTGCCCTGCGCGCGATGGGTGTTTAGAACTGGATGATGTCGATCAAGGCTGAAGTAGGTGACTGTACCGGGGCAGGCGTCTGCCATTTTTGCAACCATTGGGTCAGCTGCGTTTAAGACTGCTGTCCCGTGAGGCGCCACGTTTTGCACGATCACTCTCTTGACTAAGGCAAGCGAGTCGGCGGTATTGATAAAGTTCATTCCAAGGTGATCGCCCACACCGATGTTGGTGACGATCGCGACATCGCAGCGGTCAAAGGCCAAGCCTTCGCGCAAAATCCCACCCCGAGCTGTTTCAAACACAGCCGCATCAACGTCAGGGTGTAGCAGCACATTGCGTGCACTACGCGGCCCACTGCAGTCGCCGGTGTCGATGCAGCGTTGCTCGATGTAGACGCCGTCTGAATTGGTCATGCCCACTCTTTTGCCGCTGGCGCGAAGCAGATGTGCGGTCAGGCGTACGGTGGTAGTTTTGCCGTTGGTGCCAGACACTGCGACGATCGGCACGCGCGCGTTATCCCCTGGCGCAAACATGCTTGAAATAATGGCCTCACCCACTTGGCGTGGTTTACCAAAAGAGGGGCTCAAGTGCATGCGCAAGCCCGGCGCTGCGTTGATTTCAACAATGCCAGCACGCTGTTCTTCCATCGGTTTTAAGATGGTTTCTGCAACAAGGTCGACACCCGCAATATCCAGACCAACCATTTGTGCTGCCGTGACCATGCGTGCCGCAAGTTCAGGATGCACTTCATCGGTGACGTCGGTGGCACTGCCCCCAGTGCTTAAGTTTGCATTATTGCGCAGCAAGACCCGCTTACCTTTTTCGGGAACAGATTGCGCGTTTAGGCCTTGAGTGGCGAGCGTCGCCAAGGCAATTTCATCAAATCGTATTTTTGTTAATGCCGTCGCATGACCGTCTCCGCGCAAAGGATCTGCGTTGACCTGATCGACGAGTTGTGTCACGGTGTGTTTGCCATCACCGATAACGGTGGGGGGGTCGCGTCGAGCTGCTGCGACAAGTTGATTGCCAATGACCAACATCCGAAAATCGTGACCAGGAATATATTGTTCAACAATCACATCGCGGCTGATCTCTGAAGCAACCTTGAAAGCTGCGTTCAATTGGTCGCGCGTTTCAATATTGACGGCTACCCCTTTACCTTGATTGCCGTCACGCGGCTTGACCACCACGGGTAGGCCGATTTTATTCGCGATGTCCCAGCCTTGATTTTCGTCTTCAACGACAA
Source organism: uncultured Alcaligenaceae bacterium (assembly GCA_937952975.1). Lineage (GTDB taxonomy): Bacteria > Pseudomonadota > Gammaproteobacteria > Burkholderiales > Burkholderiaceae_B > Zwartia. The sequence continues at coordinate 3,999 of CALFXX010000158.1, read as the reverse complement.
AGCCTCTTGGCACAGGCACGCCAGCGGCCTCTAGCAACATTTTGGTCAGATCTTTGTCTTGTGCGATGGCTTCAGCGATGGCGCTCGTATTGCCGGTTTCCGCGGCCTGAATACGAAGTTGTTTGCTACCCCAACCAAACTGCACCAGACTGCCTTCAGTGAGGCGACGATATGGAATCCCTCGAGCAGTCGCGGCGTTTACGATTGACCCCGTGCTGGGGCCGAGTCGCACATCTTCGTCGAGTTCGCGTAACCGTGACAACGCTGGTGCGATGTCAAAGGGCTCGTTGTTGAGTGCCGCCATGCAGAGCTCTTGGGCGAGATCAAGGGCGAGTCGGCCTACCGGCTCTTCAGTAAACTGAAAGACGATTTGAAAGACCCCTTGTTCAGGGGTGGTCATCGTTTGCCCAAAGGCGACCGGGCAGCCGGCAGCGGCTTGTAAACCTAAGCCCACGGCCTCAAGTGCATGTGCCATGGTGATCGGATCTTTATGGCCGAAGGGCCTTAAAGGCTTGACGTCAGGAAAACGCGCGCGCAGTTGCGTCAAAAACCCGGGGATCAGGTCTAAGTTCGCTTCGCGTTCGGTGCACGTCACGACCGCCTCGATAGCAGTTAAACGGGTCCATAAGTTTGGACCGCGAAGGGCGCGAATACGAGAGACTTCCATGACAATGTCCTGTGATTATTGAGGAACTGCGGTATCAGGGTCGAAGCTGAGCAAGCCAGCTTGAATTAAATCTGGCGTTACGCCAAGCGCCCAGGCAGCTGCTGCAGCGGCCAGGACGTTATAGGTTTGAGTCGTATCGGCTCCGCGCTTGGTAATCCCAATCGCCTCGACTGCACAAAGCACGTGCTGCTGCGCGCCTTCAAGCAAGGTCAGCTTACCTGCCATGAGTGACACTACACGTTGGCTTTGCGCAAGGTGCGTTTGGATCAGTGGGCTGTCGGTTGCCAGGCAAAGCCATGTGATCTGCCCATCGCAATGGCGAGAAAGCTCAACGATATGAGGATCGTCGGCGTTGAGCACTGCCATACCTTTGGGTAGGATGACGTCCATTTGTGTTCGGTAGACCTTCACGCGCTCGGCGTGGCTGTCAACTTTGTAGGCCGTTAAGTCTTGCGCCCAGTCAATCTGCGTGATGATGCCAACTTCGCAGCGCTCGTAAGCTAACCCTTCGCAAAGCAATTGGTGCGAACCGTTTTCAATAATTGCTGTTTGAACTTCGCGGTTCATCAGAACACGTCGTGCGTTTTCAAAATTGGCGCAGTCACCGCGATGCAACAGGCGCTTATCTACAAACAACCCCTCGCTACTCGCGAGCCCGCAGCGCCAGCCGTGCAGTGTCAAGAGGCGAAACAAGAGCTTGCCTGTCATTGTTTTGCCTTGCGAGCCCGTGATGCCAATCACGGGCACACGCGCCATGTCGCCTAAGGCAAAACTGTGCGCAACGATATCGCGTCCCACTTGACGCGGTTTGCCGGTCGCGGGCTTGAGGTGCATCAACAAGCCCGGGCCAGCGTTGACTTCGACAATTGCTCCGTCTTGTTCGTGTAAGGGCTTCGAGATGTCGCGTGCGACCAAGTCGATGCCGGCGATGTCTAAGCCTACGACCCGCGCCGCGGTGCAAACCACTGCTGCGACTTCGGGATGAACGAGGTCGGTGCAGTCAATCGCTACGTTGCCGTTGCGCTGAATGACCGCCTGTTGACCCGGTAGCAAGATTGTTTGTGGTGTATGGCCTTGGCGGGCGATTTCTAGCTGAACCGCCGAGTCGAGTCGTACATAATTTAGAGGTTGATCTTCTTCGTGGCCTCGGCGCGGATCTGCATTGAGTTGGGTATCGATCAGAGTTTCGATTGAATGGATGCCGTCGCCCGTCACCTGCGCGTATTCACCTTTGGCCGCAGCAATCAGCTTGCCACCCACCACGAGCAACCGATGCTCTTGTCCCCTAATGAAACGCTCGACTAACACGCCAGAGCCTTCTTGAACGGCCACGCCGTAGGCTTGTTCGATTTCTTGTTGCGTACTGAGATTGGTGAAGACCCCTCGGCCGTGGTTGCCATCGCTAGGTTTGACGACAACAGGGGCGCCGAGGTCTTGCGCGGCTTCCCACGCTTCTTGTGCCGACTCAACGGCCTGGCCGGCGGGGACAGGCACGCCACAGGCTTGCAACAAAGATTTTGTGAGGTCTTTATCGCGCGAGATGGTTTCAGCAATGGCGCCAGTACGGTCTGTTTCGGCTGTCCAGATGCGCCGTTGATTGATGCCGTAGCCGAGCTGCAGCAGGTTGCCTGTGTTCAGTCTGATGGCCGGGATATCGCGGTCATCGGCGGCGTCGACGATGCAGGCCGTGCTCGGGCCCAGGCAATGTTTGTGACGCAGGTCTTGCAGGCGCTCGATCGTGGCGTTCAGATCAACTTGGGTATTGTTAAAGGCGGCTTCAATCAGATCTCGAGCAGCGTGGAGCGCATAGTTGGTCACCTGCGGATGCCAGGCTCGCACCACGACTTTATACAAACTTGCCTGAGAAGTTTGATGGGTATCGCCAAAGCCACCAGGTAGATCGGCCAGCGACTGCAGCGTAAGCGTCAGGTGCTCGAGCACTTGGGGTGACCACAGGCCCGCCGCCAAGGTGTGTTCGGTGCCCCCCGAAGCGTCAGTGTTCAAGTGTGAGCGTGCAAGCGCAGGCACCCAACCAAGCAGTCGGGTGATGGCCTCGGTCTTGTGTGCGTTGTGTTCAATCGCAGCAAAATCCACCCAGGCTTCGAGCACCGGGCGATACGTCCAGCTGTTGGGCCCAAGCAAATTCACCACCTGCTCGAGCGCGATCTTACTTTTGCTTGTCATTACGTCATTTGTTGCGATGCAACAATACCTAGAATCCATCATTATCGCAGCAAAATCGTGAAACCTGAGCAACTTAAGAGGCTAAGAGTAGTTTCGGCGGTCGTTGGTCGTTATACTTCGGGGATTCACTTCAATCGAACTTTAAATCGAACTTTGTTGGCCCCCTAATGAAGCGCTTCCCGCTGCAGTTGTTCGTACCGACTGATGGGCAACGCGTGTCGCCTAGATGACAGCCCTTTCAATCGCCGAAACCGCGTTTGAGTCAACGCTGCCGACGGCCTGGGCCGTTGAGATCAAGTCTCTGCTAGAACCCGGCGAAAGGGTTTTAGCTTGGCTAGAGCCCGACCTCGATTCGAATCTGTTTTTTTCGAGTGGTGTTTTAGTGTTGACACCGAGTCGGTTGGTGTCGCGCGAATCCAAGGCCCATAGCTGGGCTGTGTTTCCGATTACCTCAGCCCAGTCTTTGCAGCATCGTGACCATGCAGGGGTTGGCACGATCGAGCTTTTTGACGGACCAACCCGTTTGGGCGTCTGGCGCCACACACTGGGCATGGCGCCCGCTGTCGGTCGCCTCAGTGAGCTGTTCACTCAGTTGCAACAAAAACTGGCGGATCCCCTCCACGCACCCGAGGCCAACGCGGCCGCTTGCCCAACCTGCGGCACCCCTTACGCGCTCGACCAAGATGAGTGTGCCGTCTGTGACGGTGATCAGACGGGGCCAAGCGATACTTGGGCGCTGTTGCGTTTGGCGCGTTTTGCTCAACCGTACAAGCTGCCCCTGATCGTTGGCTTTATTCTGACGTTGCTCTCGACGGCGGCAACGCTGGTGCCGCCGTATCTGACCATGCCCTTAATGGATCAGATTTTGATTCCCTTTCAAAATGGCAAGCCGATCAACTATGACTTGGTGGCGCTGTACCTGACGGGCTTGGTGGTCGCTGGTTTGTTGGCTTGGCTGCTTGGTTGGGCTCGTACCTATCTGCTTGCCTGGGTGAGCGAGCGAATCGGTGCCGATCTGCGCACGGCAACCTTCACGCATCTGCAAACGCTGTCGTTGCAATACTTTGGCGGTAAACGTACCGGCGACCTCATGGCGCGAATTGGCAGTGAAACTGATCGAATCAATCTGTTTCTCTCGTTACACCTGC
>CALFXX010000157.1 GCA_937952975.1 uncultured Alcaligenaceae bacterium | reverse complement strand
GCACGTAAAAAAGCGCTGACACGTTGGCTATGCGCCAGCGCGTCAGCGCTTACCGGGATTGAGGTCTCGGCAGGCACTGCGTGTCTACAACTTAACGGCGACCGCCGTCAAAGGTAAAACCACGGCGTGCACCCGTTGCGGCACGTGGTGCACCTGGGCGAGCTGCACCCGGGCGTGCTGGGCCATCACCGCGTGGTGCAAAGGTTTTACCACTTGGTGCTGCAGCACGAGGCGCAAAGTCACGTGCTGGGCGAGCGGGCTTACCTGCATAGGCCGGACGATCTGAAGCACCTCGGTCAGTACGGGGTTCAAACGAACGTGGCTCAGTGCGCGCATTGGCGTAAGGATTTTCGCTGCGTGCGGCATGAGGTTGATCACCGCGTGGGGCATAGCTGCGATCACCAAACGATTTTTCACCACGAGGTGCGTATGATTTTTCACCGCGCGGAGCAAAGGGCCGATCACCACGAGGGGCGAAAGATTTTTCGCCGCGATCTGCAAACGGCTTATCGCCACGTGGAGCAAAAGGCTTGTCACCGCGAGGTGCGAAAGGCTTGTCGCCACGTGGGGCAAACGTGCGCTCGCCACGATCGGCAAAAGGTTTGTCACCGCGCGGCGCGTAAGGACGCGACTCACGGCCAGCGTAACCACCACTTGGAGCCGAGCTGCGATCGTTACTGAAACGCCCGCCTTTTTTGCCACCCGCACCGCGACCGGCGCCTTCAGGGCGCGCGCTTGGTGTACGTTGTGGCTCAAGACCTGCAATCACTTCTGAGGGGATTTGATGGCCAATAAAGTGCTCAATACGACGCACTTTATGGCGCTCGCCATGCACCGCAAGCGTGTAAGCCAAGCCATCACGACCTGCACGGCCCGTACGGCCGATACGATGCACGTAATCTTCAGGCTGCATCGGCAGATCGTAATTAATCGCGTGACTAATCGCTTGCACATCAATACCGCGTGCAGCGACATCGGTAGCAACCAACACACGTACGCGACCGTCTTGCACTTCAGTCAAGGTGCGCGAACGCTGGCGTTGATTCATATCACCATGCAAAGCCATCACTGAAAAACCAGTGTCAGCCAGGTGTTCGGCCAAGTCATCTGCACCGCGCTTGGTGGCGGTAAACACAATCGCTTGATCCATTGCAGCATCGCGCAAGATATGATCGAGCAAACGCAATTTATGGCCAGCGTCATCTGCGTACAACAAAGTCTGGGTGATGTTGGCATGACGATCTGACTGTGAAGCCATTTCAATACGCTGCGGGTCGCGCATCATACGTGCGGCTAACTTTGCCACCGTGCCGTCAAGCGTTGCTGAAAACAACAAGGTTTGACGATCTTGAGGCGTGCGATCCACGATGGTATTGATATCGTCGATAAAGCCCATATCCAACATGCGATCGGCTTCGTCAAGCACCAGGGTGTGTACGGTTGACAGGTCAACACGACGCGCCTGCAAATGATCGAGCAAACGGCCCGGGGTTGCCACCAACACGTCAACACGACGCGACAAAGCTTTGAGCTGCGCGCCATAAGGCATGCCGCCCACAACGGTTGCAATACGCAAATCGTCAAGGTTGCTGCCGTAGGTTGCGGTGGCTTCGCTGACTTGCAAGGCAAGTTCGCGCGTGGGGGTCAACACCAAGACCTGCACACCACGGCCTTTATTGGCGGGCTTTTGGGCGATGCGATTGAGTGCTGGCAACATAAAGGCGGCCGTTTTGCCGCTACCGGTTTGCGACGAAACCATGAGGTCAGAGCCAGCCATTGCAGGCGGGATCGCAGCCATTTGCACAGGCGTCGGCGTTGTAAAACCGGTACGTTCAATTGAAGAGAGTAAAGCGGGCGCGAGCCCTAACGAATCGAAGGACATGACTTTCCTAGAGGCCAGATAGTGGCCATATGACGCAGCCCGGAGAATTGGTAGACCGGCGGTAGTCGGTTGAATCGAGCATCGTGCCGACCGAATCAACCGAACGTCTGGGCT
>CALFXX010000156.1 GCA_937952975.1 uncultured Alcaligenaceae bacterium | reverse complement strand
ACACAAGTGGTGATTTTGCTGACCGACTTTCTAGGTCATAACGTCATGAAAACCTTCAGAAACGCTGCCCAAAAAGGTGGGGTGCAGGTAGTCGCTTGTCGACGCTCTGTTTGCGCCATGCAACAAGCGCTTGAGCAGTGCGGTTTGTGCCAACAGGGTTCTTGCCGGCTCGAGGGCCAGCAAAGCGGCAACGGGTAAGCGTTGATTTCTAAGCCTCGAGTACTCACTTGTATGTGTGAACGCAGCAGAATTTATGACGCTGCGTGACACAAAAGTTGTTTAAGGCGCCTGACTTGGTCAATGTGACTTGAGTGCGTGTTGTTGTTTGCGCACTGCTTTAGACCCGTTGCTCGGTAGGCAACGCGTTGGACGCGTTGCCTGTAGGGTATTTATCAGTATTTTTTTACAAGCGGCGAGCGCCGTTATAGCGCTTAGTCCAGTAGGCCTGGTTCATGTTTTCAATTTTTACAACGCCACCCGCCGAGGGTGAGTGCACAAACTGATCATCGCCTAAGTACACCCCTACGTGCGAGTTCCGACGACCCATGGTGTTAAAAAATACCAAATCACCAACCTGAAGGTCTTTACGCGACACGTCGATACCAAATAAGGCCATATCGTAAGAGCGCGGCGGTAACTTAAGCCCGAGCGATTGCTGTGCCGAATAGAGCACCAAACCGCTACAGTCAAAACCCGTCTCGGGTGATTTACCCCCCCAGCGGTATCTGATCCCTAATTGCGTCAGCGCCTGACGTGCAAGCGGGTGATTGATGTCTCCAGCAATCAGACCCGCGCCATTTCTAGAACGCGCTAAAAACGAGCCAATCGGATCGGCAGAATTTTTCCAGTCGACTACCGACGAGTCAAGGCCAGAGCCTTCTCGGCCGCCTGTACCAGCACAGCCGGTTAAGACCGCAGTCAACACGCATGCACTCGCGAGCAATAGCAAGCGAGCCCAGCGGGCAGGCATGCAAAACGCAGAAGTGGCAATGGTCGAGTCGGGCATTGTGACGGCTACGAGCGAGAGTCAGAAAACTGACTAAAGGGTTAACCAGCGGGCGAGTGTTAAAACTGCCGCAGGTGCTTGAAAAAAAACAGCTCGACGCGCGAGTTGTCGCGCGATCGGAAAGCCTCGTGCAAGGTTTACCTGTCACAATATTAGTACAAAAAGCGATCTTTGCTAAAAAAGCATCCGAGAGACCCACTATGAACCCGATTCAGGCTACCCATCAACGTTCAATCCAGCAAAAAGATGCCTTCTGGCGCGAAGAGGCAGCGGGTATCCACTGGGAAACCCCCTTCACTGAGGTGCTTGATTACAGCAAGCCTCCTTTTGCGCGCTGGTTTGTTGGGGGACGAACCAATTTGTGTTTTAACGCTGTCGATCGCTGGTTAGACACACAGGCTGATGATCCGGCGCTCGTGTGGGTCTCGACTGAGGTTGATCAAGAAGTGACCTATAGCCGACGAGACCTCTATCGCGAAGTGAATGCGGTTGCGGCGATGTTGCAGGCTCAAGGCGTGTTTCGAGGCGATCGGGTCTTGATTTATATGCCCATGGTGCCCGAAGCAGTCTTTGCAATGTTGGCCTGTGCTCGGTTAGGGGCGATTCACTCTGTGGTGTTTGGGGGCTTTGCCTCGGTCAATTTGGCACAGCGTATTGATGACGCCTCGCCAAAAGTGATCGTGTGCGCCGATGCCGGTTCGCGTGGCGGCAAAGTGACGCCTTACAAGCCTCTGCTTGATAAGGCCATTGCCTTGGCTCAGCGGCCTCCAGCAAAAGTGTTGGTCGTTAACCGTGGCTTGTTTGCCTTTGAACCGGTGACAGGTCGTGACCTTGATTACACCAGCCTCAGGCAGCAGTACGAAGGGGCTGTTGTACCCGTCACCTGGCTTGAGTCCTCAGAGCCTAGTTATGTTTTATATACCTCTGGTACGACGGGCAAACCAAAGGGCGTGCAGCGCGACACTGGCGGCTATGCGGTGGCACTCGCTTCGTCGATGCAGCGTATCTTTAATGGCAAGCCGGGTGACACATACCTGTGTACAAGTGACATTGGCTGGGTGGTCGGCCATTCGTATATCGTCTATGGCCCTTTGATTGGTGGGCAGACCACAATCCTTTACGAGGGGACCCCTGTGCGCCCCGATGGCGGTATTTTATGGAGTCTTGTCGAGCGCTTTAAGGTCAACACAATGTTTTCGGCACCCACTGCCATTCGGGTGCTGAAAAAGCATGATGAGTCTTTACTAAAAAAATACGACTTGTCGACCTTGCGTGCACTGTATCTGGCCGGTGAGCCTCTTGACGAACCGACCGCACAATGGATTTCTGAAGGCCTTGGACGTCCTATCATCGATAACTATTGGCAAACTGAGACCGGTTGGCCAATTTTGGCGGCGCAACCCGGTATCGCCGATGTGCCAACAAAATTTGGAAGCCCCTCGTTTCCGGTGTATGGCTTTGACGTGCGAGTACTGAATGAAGAGACCGGCGACGATCTTGGACCAAATCAAAAGGGTGTAGTGGCCATTGTGCCGCCTTTGCCTCCGGGGGCGATGACCACAATCTGGGGCGATGATGCGCGTTTTGTCGAAACCTACTTTTCTTCGGTGCCCGGCCGACAGGTGTATTCAACCTTTGATTGGGGTTCAAAGGATGAAGACGGTTACTGGTTTATCTTAGGCCGCACCGATGATGTGATCAACGTCGCGGGTCACCGCCTTGGCACACGCGAAATCGAAGAGTCGATCAATTGTCACGCCGCGGTGGCTGAGTCGGCTGTCGTCGGGATCGCAGATCAGCTCAAAGGGCAGGTTGCCGTTGGCTTCGCTGTACTTAAAGATGCCAGTTTATTTTCGCAACCAGAGCAGTTATTAAAGCTAGAGGGCGATATTATGCGGTTAGTGGACGAACAACTTGGTCCGGTGGCTCGCCCGGCCAGGGTGCGTTTTGTGACCGCCTTGCCCAAGACTCGCTCTGGTAAAGTTTTGCGTCGTGCGATTGTTGCGGTTTGCGAGGGGCGCGATCCCGGCGATCTCACTACAATTGAAGGCCCCTCTGCACTTGAACAAATTAAGGATTCTCTGTGAAAACCAAAGCTGTCTTGACTGATTCTGACGTTTCTAAAATTTTGGCGGCCTCTAAAGCCCATGCCAACAAAAACAATTGGGCCGTGACGATTGCCGTCGTTGACGATGGTGGCCATCTGTTGGGTCTGCAACGGTTGGATGGCGCGCCAGCGATGTCGGCGCATATCGCACCGGCAAAAGCGCACACCTCAGCGCTGGCACGTCGCGAAACAAAAATCTATGAAGACATCATTAACAATGGTCGC
>CALFXX010000155.1 GCA_937952975.1 uncultured Alcaligenaceae bacterium | reverse complement strand
GTATATAACGCGAGTCGTGCTCAATATATGCATATTCCAATCTAGCGATCGCAAGTTCGCACCCAGATTGGGCGGTTAGCTCAGTGGTAGAGCACTGCCTTCACACCCGCAGCTTCCAAGTTGCTCGATTGTTTCCCCACCATATTTTTGCGCTGACTTTTTCTGGTTGTAATCTTCGTCGTCTTGCGGTTGTATTGAGACGATTGACAGACTTTACGCTTGGCCACTGAGCGGGGATGAATATTGGCATGCTGCAGAGTATGATTATTGCCATTCCGACTACTCAACAGAGTCAAAATCATGCTGGACAATGAAAAGAAAAAATTAATCGAAGCTGAAGAACAATATCGGCAAGAAATTACGGAAAAATTACGTATTGAAGCGGAATCTATTCAAAATGCGGCAAAGAAAATAGAAAAAGATTTTTGGGGTAAGGCTGGTCAGTTACTCAATAGCAATCTTGGTTTGTGGTTTTTATCGTCAGTCTGTATATCAGGCGGAGCGGCTCTATATCAAAATGCTCAGCACCATTACGAAGTCAGGCTGAATGCACAAAAAGAACTGCTCACTTGTGAATTCGAAATTGCTAACAGATTGAATGGGATGAAGTTTTTATTGCTAAGGGCAAAAACAAACGCAGACGCTCAAGCCGCTTTAGGCGCAGTGAGCAAGAGCTTCGGGGCAGTTAGCGCTGCATACGAGCACGTCAATATTGCGGTTCTTTATTTTAAAATATTCCAACTCACTGGGGTGAGAGATCCTCAGATCTCACTTTACGTCAGAGAGCTAGAAGAAAAAAATTTAGCAATTCAGTCTGAGAACCCAAAGGCTCCTTTCAATGAAGCAGACCGACAAAGGCTAATAGAGCTTATTAGCGCACTACAACGCTACGAAGAGCAGCAAATCGAAGGTAACAAAAAATAACCACCCGAAGGTAGTTTCTTTGGTGCGGAGGTTAGAGTAGACCGTTCGGCGTATTAGGTTTGACTACATAACTCGTCTTACCGAGAGTGCAATTCGCCTCAGAATCTAAACGTTGCACCCACGATCACGCCATACATGTTTAGATCGGCCGTAGCGCTGCTTTGACTTTTTTGTTTGTAATACAGATTCTTAAAAGCGAGAGTGGCCTCACCCCATTCGTAAGCTTTGCCAACCCCGAGTATTTGTTGCGAGGTCACCTGGGTGCTTGAGCTGCCACCACCTACATCCACGTAAAACGGAACAAAATAATCTGTATCGGCAATACGAAAGCGTCCTTTGACACCTACGATTGGATCAACAATAGTCGACGACATTTTTGCAACCGCGCTGTAGGGCGTATCCGCAATGCTGATATTCGTTGTTGCGTTTAAGGACAAGACACGAACACCGGCAAGAGCGTCAACATAACTAGTGTTGGTGTTGTGGAGTGTGTATGTCCCTGCAAAGGTATAGACCCCTGTTTCTGCCGTGGTTTTTGAACCAAGATCCACTTGACCAACAACGGATGATTTGTTCAAGGTCATTTTTGCGTAAAACAAATCAGCCATGACACCGAAATTACCCTTGTGTAATTCGCCAAAAAGCATGCCGCCTATGTTTAGATCTTGCAACAATTGACCTGTTCCCATGTTGGTCGTGCCTAGTTTCGATTGGTCGTAATACAGCGATCCAGTCACATTGACACCCCAAAGGTAGGGTGAAATCGATCCGTGCCACTCGTTAGTCACTTGAGGGACGACTACCGGTTTATCTTGGGCATAGACATTCAGTGAAGCGAACAAACTGAGTAATGATGCAGCGGCGAAAGCAGTTTTTTTCATGATCAGAAAGGGCTATAAAAAATTCGTTGATTCGAGGTTTTGACTTCTTAGCTTGTAAGACCAAAAAGGCTTTTTTTTAACGCGCTATTGTAAAAAACCGGAATTTCGTTGATTTGCATTATAGGTACTGTTTACTTCAAATATTGCACCTGACTAATTAAAGTTTATGTTATGTTATTTCGGTCGTAAAGCAAGCCATTGACTGCGCGTGCGCACTTTGATGAGTCAATGATTATTCAATCTTGACGAGTACTTACAAATGAGCGTTATAAAAAAAATATTTGCAGCCGCCTGGCTAGTTATTGCTGTTGCTAATTCCTGTTTCGCTGCCGAAATCGCAGCCCGCGAAGAAGTCGCTGATGCTAACAAGCCAGCTGAGTCGGCGGCCTTGGATAAAGAGGAGATGGCTAAGAAGTTAGCCAATCCCATCTCGAATATGATTTCGATGCCTATTCAGTGGTCGTATAGCGGCCAAATGGGTGCTAACCAGCAGGGTAGTAATCAGACCGTATTGCTACAACCCGTGGCGCCTTTTAACTTAGGTGGCGGAGACCTCTTCATCGTTCGGCCAATCCTAGCGGCAGAGGCGATGAATAACCTAAATGGTTTTTCTGGCTTTGGTGTGTCTAACATTACCATTGAGTCTTTCTATGCCCCACAGACCGGTTCATCCTGGATTTGGGGGGTTGGGCCTTATGTAACTGCACCGATCAATAACACAGGCAATTTCGGATCCCAGCAAACTGGCGTTGGCATGACCGGAGTCGTCTTGAACAGAGACGGCCCGTGGACTTACGGTTTACTGGGTTATAGGTCGTGGAGTACCGGCGGGAACGCGGCTTACGGCACACAAAATAATTTGTACGCTCAGCCCTTTCTTGCTTACACCACTAAAACTGCGTGGACCTACTCTGCAAACATGCAGGCGTTATACAACTATGACACAGGCCGCACGTCAAACCCACTCTATGTCGGTGTGTCTAAGCTTGAGGTCTTTGACAAGCAGCCCGTACAATTTAGTCTGGGTGCGACGTACTACTTAAGCTCTACACCCGAAGGGCCACAGGGGTGGGGCGCTCGCGCAACGCTCACGTTCATCTTTTCCAAGTAAGCCTTGATATAAATCCACAGCCATCGGAACGACACATGAAATCACTTGTTCAAACCGTAGCCCTCGCGATTTTTTGTGTTTCTTTTTCTAGCGCGTTCGCAGCGCCTCCTGTCGCGCCTTTTTATGAGTCAGTGATACAAATGAGCCCGACCGGAGTATTGGGCCAAGTGATCAAAAAAGAGCAGATTCAAACCTCACTCAAAGGTGCACAGGCCTGGAAAATTGCCTACATTTCATCCGATGTCGGTGAGCGTAAGACAATCGCGACGGCGTTGGTGATCGCCCCTGTTGGCCCGGCCCCTAAAGAAGGCAGACCCATTTTGGCGTGGGCTCACGGCACAACCGGCTCTGCTCAAAACTGTGGCCCCTCCCAAGTCATCGACCCGACTCGTCCGCTGAATCAATATTTCCTGATGGATGGAAACTCTTGGACTGACTTTGGGATTCCGAATGGTCAAGAGTTTATTAACGAAGGTTATGTCGTTGTTGCCACCGATTACCAAGGTCTTGGCGGTGGTGGCAAGCATCAATATGCCGTGGCGGGAACCAATGGCAGAGATGTCATCAACTCTGCGCGAGCAGTCAGCTCCATGACAGAAGTCGGTGCAGGCAAAAAGACAGTTGTGTATGGTTGGTCGCAGGGTGGGGGCGCAACGATTGCAGCGGCAAGTCTGTCGGACTATCAGGCTCAGCAAGGCACTGCCGCAGACAATCTGCAGTATCTTGGATTTGTCGCCTTGGCACCAGAAGATTTAGCGGCGCTTCTTCCCAAAGCTCCGCTCGATGAAGCTAGTGCGATCAAAGTGATGAAAGGGTTTACTGAGGCGAATGTCTCGAACGTATTCTTATTTACTCACTTTATGATGGGGCTCTGGGGCACTCAGGCCGCCTATCCCGAGCTTAAGCTCACCGATTTACTCACTGAAGAAGGTGCAAAGGCTGCCGATCAATTATCAAGTAACAAATGCGTTCATGTGATGGGTGATTCGTTTAACTATGCCTATGGAGACAAATATAAATCTCTGGTGAATCCCCAGGCCAGTAACTCTTCGGCATGGATTAAGGCGTTTGTTGACGGTAGCGTCAAACCCGTAAAACCAGTCGCGCCCGTCGCGATTTACTGGGGCACAAAAGATACTGTCGTGCCTCCTGTGATGCATGAACTCTATCAAAAGCAAATGTGCGCGATGGGGGCGAATGTAGCAAGAGTTCAGCTGCCAGGTGAGCAAACGCACTTTTCAACCCCCGGCGTTTCTGCGCCCATGTATCTTGAGTGGGTTAAGGATCGTATCAACGGGAAACCATTAGAGAATGCTTGCCCGAGGGGGTAAGGTAACGCGTGGCATCTTCAGGCCCTGTTCGATTCGGCGCGGGGCCGTCACCTGAAGTGGGTTTTGTCAGCCAATTTGGTGCGAATAGACTTCCTCTTTATCTCGACGCGGTTACCGCCGTTGGGGTAAATGGGTGGGCCTGTGTATAATTCGCCCCTTGGATTCGTCCAATACTCCAATTGAGGGTGTCATGTGCACCTCAGATTGGGCGGTTAGCTCAGTGGTAGAGCACTGCCTTCACACGGCAGGGGTCACAAGTTCGAAACTTGTACCGCCCACCAAAAATATCAATAAAATCAAAAGTTTAAAAGAATGGCAAGCGAGCGATGTGCGCTCGGTATCCTAAAAGTATCCTAAACAGGTTTTTTTGATTGCCATCTATCAGGTCTGAAAATCTGTTGTTATCTACCCAACCACCCCTCAAGCACCGCACCCACATACTCTTTAGGCAGCATATGCCCCGCGCCTTTTACTACGGTTACGTCCCAGTCCGTTAGTTTGGCTAGTGCCGAGACACTATCAGGATTGCTTTGCCAGTCCAGCTCACCAACGTGAATCTCGCAATGCTTCGCTGCGGGGTACTTGCCTTCTTGAGCCAGCTTCATCAACTGACGTGATCGGGGTGGCACAAAGTGTGTTGCTGTCTCACCGCTTGAAAACTCACCGACGATGGGTGACAGCAAGAGGACCTTGCCTCCGTGGGCTGGCATCAACGTCTGAGCGTGCAGGAATAGGTAGGCGCCATACGAGTTGGCAATGACCCTCGAGTCTTCATGCCAAAAGTCAGTCTTCAGATCTTGCGCGACCAACTCAATCTGCTCTTGAAAGCTCAGGCGTGCAAACTCACCCACTGTCTCACGACCTGATACAGCTAAGCCTCGGGCAGCCAGCGCTTCGCCTAGCCCTGTTTCAAGGCGGCCACCACGTCCGGGGAGGTAATAAAGTTGCATGATCGCTCTCAATATGATGATCAGACTATATCCGCAAAGTTGACGCGTGGTCCCAGCACAACTTACGATGCATCGATGACCATCAAGATCAAGCTCTCAGTAAAGACCATGTCCTGCCTATATGGCGGCTTCGTGTTGTTGCCGTTGGGCATCGCTGTGCTCACTTACTGCTTGTTCAGGGTCAACCTCCCACCATTGCTTGAATGGATGTGGAGCCAACCACCACTAATACTTGATTCTAGTTTTGATTGGTTGGTTTACAACGCGGCGGACGGTCTGTGGGCTTTCGCGTTTATGAGCTTTTTAATGTTGGTTTGCCGTGACGACGCAACGCTGACAAGGCGAGGTTATTGCGCTGCAGGGGCAGTGTTGATGGTGGCGCTTGAGGTTTTACAAGGAAGCCTACTTCCGGGTACTTTTGACTCGATGGATCTGCTTGCCATTCTTCTTGGCGCTGGCGCGGCTTGGTTTATTTTGAGTCGGTGCCTCATCCGTTGAGACAAGCGCCTCAACCCTATTGATGATCTCTGATGGTGTTGCGCAAAGCGGGAGTGCGAGCTTAAAGATTGTCATTAGGCTAGGCTGTTGTTGACCAAGCTCCAGCAAGCTCACGAACGTCCTCCGCAGGTCAGCCTCGAAGCCAAGTTGCTCTTGAGTTAACCCCACACCAATTCTTAGCTCACGGATCACTTTGCCGAAGGCAACAGCTACATCCATCAATTCCCCCTATTGGAGGAATTTTCAAGGCAGCGTACTATTAAGTCTTCCTACAATAGTGGGAATGTGACAGCTTAATTTTTTAACCACTGTCTAAAGAAAAACAGGAGATGGATATGAAGAGTCACATTATCAAAATTACTGGAATTCTAGTTTTCGCTTACCTAGCGGTCGGAAGTGGCACGACTGGCGGTGGCGGTGGCGGTGGAATGGGTCAAGGAGGAGTTATCTGTAATCAAACCCCGGGGGGGCTTTACTGCAAAAATCCGAATGATGTTTGGGAGCAAAACGCTGTTATCTGCAGCCCAACACCCGGGGGAACATATTGCAGACCGGCACGGTAACAGTCAATAATGAAACCGTTTCATTCCTGATAGTCGGACCAGTCGTGAACACATTCAGTAACAATCGCAGAGGTCACTGCGCAACGACGAACGTAAGTGACTCCCCTTGCACATCGTCTACTCGCGTAAAATGTGAGATCACAAGCGCAGCAACCGTGTTTAAACGATGTCATCAAATAGAACGAGTCGTGCGAGAACACACCAAAATCATATTGATGTTTTTATTACCGTTCGTTTTTATTACTGAGGTGACAGCACAGCAGTTTGCGACCGATGTCGATATGAAAAACATGTATTGCGTGCGCGTTCAACTCAAACAACAAGAGATCGTCAACATGGTTCTTGGTCTAGTACCTCCGAACCACAAAGATTACCTAGGCATAAAAAATGAGGCAGATACGCTGAGTCGTAATATTGATCGCATGCGGCAGTATGGA
This sequence comes from uncultured Alcaligenaceae bacterium, assembly GCA_937952975.1. GTDB lineage: Bacteria > Pseudomonadota > Gammaproteobacteria > Burkholderiales > Burkholderiaceae_B > Zwartia. Next base: position 72,243 of record CALFXX010000155.1, on the reverse strand, counting down.
TTTGCGAGAGCTAAGATCGTCGGCTATTCAAACTACAACGACGCGGTTACCCTGCCTGCCGTTAGCCGCGCCGATGCTGATTATCGTACTTTAGATGCTTGTTCGGCGAGGTGCCCCAACTTTGCTGAAAAGCCTGCTCAAGCTAATGCTTGCAGCCAAGAGTGTGTAAAAAGTAATGCTAAAAACCACGCCGACATTTTTGAACGATTTAAACGATGTGCGGCGGCTGACTGGTTGCCTTACTAAGGTTACAACCTACGCAAAGCTGTGGCTGACATCGTGCTGAAGCTGCTGGCGAAGTGGAACCCCAAACGGTACGGCGACAAGACGATACTGTCGGGCGACGCAGAGAATCCGCTCAAGACGGACGCCAGCGTGACTGTGATGGACGCGGCGCTGGTCAACATCGAGCGCAGGCTGCAAGAGAAAAATGGCAAGTAAGGTGGCATCCGCTGCCACTTCGGAGCTCGCGCTGATCAAGAGTGACGAGTTCCGGCAGCACTATCTGAGCGTGCCAGAGGTGCGTCGCATCGCGTTCAACTGGCGCCTGAAGTGGCGGGCGGAGACAAATGATCACTCAAGCCCAGCCAAAGGAAATGAATTTTTCCACCTTTTACGCGGCTCTTGCTTCTTTGGCTTGTTTTCAAGTTCGTGAACGCGCGCCAGCAGCTCTTCAATTACTTCAGCGCACTCGTCGTAGTAACTGCCCGGCTCCACAGTCTGCAAAAACTCGATCGCCTTTTCGTACTTATCCATCGGGCATCTCCTTGGGATCAAAGATTAGTCTACACCACGGCTTGTAGAGGTACTCAGGGCAGTGTGCAGACCTGCAAAAATTATGCAGTAAGAGTGGAGTGCACAACCTAATGTAAAAATATCCTTGGCTAAATCGTTGTCAACATCGAGAGGAAGCTGCAGCAAAAATATGAAAAGTAAACTGTCAACATTTGACAGCAGTAAGGTTGAGGCATTCAAGAGCGCTGAGCTCGGTAAGTAATACCTCAAACCCACCGACGTCCGGCGCGTGGCCCTCAACTAGCGAGTTAGGCGGTTGTCAACCGCTTGCCCACACCAATCCAACTGTCAGGCTTTCGGTGTCAAAGATGCAATCTAAGGCTTAATCATCAGCAGTTGGAGTCGGACTCCAGCTATCGTTTTCGTCACACGAACTGGCATGGTTACCAATATCGTGGAACGGCTTCCACTTAATGCGACTATTTATTAAACGCAAGCAAGTGGCATCCGCTGCCACTGTGCTTGCGCGGCGGGAATGCTGCTTGGGGTCGTTCGTCAACGTGATCAGTCGACCAAAAAACTTTTTCACCTTTTGCCGACCTGCCTTCGTGCACTACCCGTCCGTGACTGGTGGTCGGGTTACCTTCCCGCCGTGCATCCCGCACCGCCCTCGTATCCGCAGCTAGCTTGGTGCGAAACAAGCAACAAGCACCTCGGCACTGTTTTTGTGATCCTAGGCGACTGTAGGGCATTACTTAAATGGTTACGGGCGTGGCGCGATGGCAGCTGCTGCGTTGCATCAGCCTGCAGCCCTTGAAGCTGCGAGTCATGCGGCACTTTTGCTGCTGAACGTATCTACTTGCCTGTGCTTGGATATCCGCAACAATTGTCGTCCTCGTCGGTGGTGCCTCATTTGTTGATACAGATAGCCTGAATGTTGAACTTGCCTGCCCTGAACACCCCTGCGTCGGCGGTTTAGATAACCCAAGATAGTTAAAAAGAAAATCTGTACTTTCAGTTCAGTAACGCAACGCCGTGGACTCGTAAAGCAATGCGCCACTAAAAAACGCATTCCTTAGCCAAATGACAATTAGTTTGTAGGTAACGCTTTGAATGACGAGTAGGATGAAAAGTTAATAAGGGTAGATCCATTCACTTGCAATTTGTGCTTCGAAATCTGATCGCACGCCGGACGTTAAAATGACCACTGAAACAAATCTCTCGATTACCTCAATTGCAGGGTTGACTAACAACCCAAACCAGACCATCACGGGTACTGGTGCCGTAGGTGCGACGGTGAAGGTGTTGGACGGCACGACTTTGCTAGGTACCGCCGTTATTGGGTCGGATGGGACTTGGAGCGAGGCGGTTGTGTTGAGCGGTCAGGGGGCGCATTCGATTAGCGCTCAAGCGGTGAGTGCAACAGTGCTCACAACACTCGTGAATTTTGATGGTGCGGATGGGCGATACCCAGTCGCAGGCCTAGTTGTGGACCCGGCGGGGGCATTGTTTGGTACCACTTCACTGGGAGGACAAACTATAACAAGCTATGGCGGTGCAGGAACCGCGTTCGTCATAGCTGACGTTGAGAACCCCACGCTATCAACTCTGGTGAGCTTTGATGTAACGAATGGGGAGCTGCCGTATCCTGGGTTAGTTCAAGACGCTACGGGCAATCTGTATGGTGCAACTTCCGCAGGTGGTGCCTATGGTAAGGGAACGCTATTTAAAATTAGTGGGACGAACCATGAGATGTTTACAACGCTAGTAAATTTTAACGGCCAAAATGGGGAGTTACCTTACGGATCTCTAGTAAGCGATCCAAGCGGTAATTTATATGGCACAACTGCCAGCGGGGGAGCAAAGAACCAAGGAACGGTTTTTAGGCTAAGCGGTGTTGATCATCAAACTCTCTCAACATTAGTAACTTTCGATGGCGGAAATGGCCGAGGCCCTTTCGAGCGCTTGCATATCGACAGCAAGGGAAATCTTTATGGGGTAACCGCATTTGGTGGGGCAAGTGGGTTGGGAACCGTATTTGAATTAAGCGGCATAAATCACGATACGTTCTCAACACTCGTGAGTTTTGATGGCATAAACGGTGCCGCGCCCTACACAGGAATGGTGAGCGACACCCTCGGTAACTTGTATGGTGCAACCGCAATTGGCGGTGCAAATGGTGCTGGTACTGTCTTCAAGTTAAGCGGTGAGAACCACCAATCGATCTCTGTTCTCGTCGACATCACAGGTGCTGCCGGATCTGGTATGTACGGCGACTTAACAATTGATTCAAATGGTAACTTGTTCGGGTCGCTTATGAGCGGAGGAGCATTTCAACAAGGTTCAATCTTTGAAATAAACAGCGCAAGCCCAAACACTATGACAACGCTCGTAAGTTTCAATGGCGCAAACGGTCGTTCTCCGGGAAGTTTGGCAATAGATGGTCAAGGTAATTTATTTGGCGCCACCATTGCTGGTGGACTGTACGATCAAGGTACTGTGTTTGAATTGAGCCGAAGTACAGATCAGTCAAGCAAATCGATCGTGGTCGATCTTGATACTGAAGCGCCTAACATCGCACACCTAGGTGAAACATCAAGTAACGCTCGCAGCACATTGGCAAAAGCCGGCGATGTAATCACTGAATCCTTCACGTCAACGGACCTTGTCACCAGCGTTTTAATCAATGGTCATGCGGCTTCAGTCGTTCGTGGGTCGGGTAATAACTACTCCGCCACCTATACAGTTCAAGCCGATTCGGCGAACGGACCCGCTGTTGTCGTTATAACTGCACAGGATCTTGCGGGAAACATAACCACTAATACCGTTGTAGACACAATAAGTTGGGAGACGTTATTCTCATTGAATGATTCGGGAGCAGATGGAACCTCAACCTTTGGCGCCTACACCTCGACCTCGGGTATCTCAGGAAGCCCAGTTGTATCCACGACGGTCAAGTACGATTCCAGCAGCAGAAGTTCAGTGTATTTCAATGGAACATCTCAACTCGATGTCATAAATGATCCTGCGTTGAATATCGGAACGCAAAATATAAAAATCAGCTTTGAAATGAAAACCGACGGATACCAAAATCCCTATTCGGTAATAATTAATGGACTTAATGGTACAAACGGCTCTGACACATCAATTGGTAACGATCCTGCTTACGGCAACGTCATACATTATTGGCCCGGTGCGGGTTTGCCAAAAATAGATGGGACAACCAACATAAACGATGCCAACTGGCACAAGGTCGTTGCAACACAAGTGGACGGTATCGCGTCCTTATACGTGGATGGCACACTTGAAAATCAACAATATGTTGGTGTCCTGAATCATGACACTACCCAACTTAGAGTTGGCCACTTGCTCGGGCAATGGGCTGGCAATTGGGACAACAGCTTCAAAGGTTGGATTGATAACCTGACAGTATCTAGTGGTTCGACAACGAGCGCCCCAAGCGTGACAATTGATACCATTTCTCCGGTGATTACCATTATTGGTGCAAACTCCAATAACGCTCACAATACACTGGCTAAGGCTGGTGACACTATCAGTCAGTCGTTCACCTCAACAGATACTGTCACGAGCGTTTTAATTAATGGTCAGGCAGCTTCGGTGGTGCACGGCCTCGACGACAATTACACCGCCACGTACACTGTTCTGGCCAGCGATATGAACGGCATGGCAGGCGTTATCATTACAGCCTTTGATGCGGCGGGCAATACAACTACGGATAGCGCGAACAGTACAGTTCTGGTTGATACCATTGCACCAACTCTCGCTATTACATCAGCAAGTGGCTATACGTATCACGAGAATCAGACAATCACAGGTACGGGTGAGATTGGTAACACCATAAATATATTCGACGGCACAAAGATAATCGGCACCGCCACAGTAGGTACTGATGGCAATTGGACTGATCAAATCGTTCTTTCTGGGCTGGGCACCCATAGCATTAGCGCAACAGCCACGGATAGCGCTGGCAATTTGAATACGACCCCAATTACCTCATATGTGTTCAGCGCGCCACCCACGATAACTTCGCAAGGAGGGCTAACAAATCAAGCCAATCAAGTCATTACCGGTACTGGTCTATCGGGAACCACAATCACTGTGTTTGATGGCGCGGCTATTGTAGGCACAACGATTGTTGCATCAGATGGGATTTGGAATGATGCAATCACACTTGTTGGCCAAGGCGAGCATTCACTCAGTGTTAGAACTGGCGGAGCACCCGTCCTGACGACACTCGTGAATTTTGATTTCAACAATGGATGGAGTCCGAATGGCTTAATTAGCGATGGATTAGGCAATCTGTATGGCACTACTTCATACGGGGGACTTTACAATGATGGCACCATTTTCAAGCTCAGCGGCGCCGATCATCAGACCCTCACGACTTTGGTCAATTTTGACGGATCCAATGGCCGCGCTCCATTTGGTAGCTTAATAAGCGATAGCCTTGGCAATTTATACGGAACCACTACCGAAGGTGGTATTCACAATGGCGGCACAGTCTTTGAATTGAGCGGCACTAATTACCAGACCCTGACCACCTTAGCAAATTTTGACATGAGCTATGGTAGCTTATCAAGTTCGCCATTTTCAGGTCTCACCATCGACCAGGCCGGCAATCTTTACGGCACGACGACTTGGGGGGGGGCGGATATCGCAAAGCACGCTGGAACCGTCTTTGAACTTAGTGGGAACGATCATCAAACACTAACAACTCTATTGAATTTCGATGGGAGCAATGGTCGACTCCCATTTGGCAATCTTTTATGCGATGACCAAGGCAATTTGTATGGAACAACAGCAGGAAAGACTTCCAGTGGTTACGGAACCGTATTTAAGCTCAGCGGTGCAAGCCATCAAACTCTTACCACTTTGGTAAACTTTGATGGCACTAACGGGAGCACACCATTCGGGGGGCTCTTAATTGATGGGACAGGTAATCTGTACGGCACAACAACGACAGGTGGTCTCTATCATGGCGGCACGGTCTTTGAGCTAAGCGGTCCGAATCAGCAAGTTTTTACGACTTTAGTAAATTTTGGCGTTAACGCCGATGGCGTGTCAACTACCCCCTTTTCAACTCTTATTAGCGACAAAACGGGTAACTTATACGGCACCACCACCTCAGGTGGTCTTAATAATGCTGGTACGGTGTTTGAACTGAGCGGAACTAATCATCAAACGCTCACAGTATTAGCAAATTTTGACTACGGCACTGGAAGAGTCCCAGCAGGTAATCTTTTAAGTGACGGAGCTGGTAATTTATATGGTTCTACACAAGCCAATGGTCTAGGTGGATACGGAACAATTTTTCAACTGAACTTCATGAAAGATCAGTCAAGCAGTAACAGTATCGTTTACACAATTGATACCGTCGCACCACTTATCACGCAATTATCAGAGACATCAAATAACTCGCGCAACACATTAGCTAAAGTCGGCGACATCATCATCGACTCATTTACCTCAACAGACACTGTAACTAGCGTTTTAATAAACGGCCATGTGGCGTCTGTCGTCCACGGCGCAGGTAACAACTACACGGCGACCTACAGTGTTCAAGACAATGCAATTAATGGACTAACTGAAGTAATCATTACAGCTCAGGATCTTGCGAGCAACACAAGTTCGATCAAGTCTATTGGAAACGTGACGGTCGATACGGTTGCACCAACGGTCGCAATCCTCTCAACGGGTGGCGTGACTAAGCTTTCAACACAAACCATCAAAGGAATCGGCGAAGCCGGAACTACTGTGACGCTGCTTGATGGCACTTCAACGCTAGGCTCCGCCATGGTTAACGTTGATGGAACATGGAGCAAATTGGTGACGTTGAGCAACCAAAGTGCTCACTCAATCACAGCTTTAGATTCTGATGCTGCAGGCAACTCCAGCTATAGCGCTGCTGTACTGTTCGAGGTTGAGACTTCATCTAATCACGCCCCAACAGTCACTGCCCCTTTAACATCAACCTCAGCCGTTCGAACCCAAGCCTTTTGGTCAAACCTGCTTAGTGGTGCTAGCGATGTTGATACGGGCGATCTTTTGAGCGTCACGGGATTGACCTACACCGTCAACGGTAATGCAGCAAGCGCTCAAGCCCCCTCTGGCATCCAACTCGTAAACAATCAACTTTTGGTTGACCCAAACAACACAGCCTTTAACAATCTGACCACGGGTCAATCAGAAACCATCGTAGCCAGCTACAACATTGCTGATGATCACGGCGGCGCAGTGGCGCAAACGAACACGATTGTCATTGGTGGCCCTGCAATCGATCCAATGATTTTGAACAATCATGCGCCAACTGTGGCCGCACCTCTCGCCACGACCTTCAGTAAAGGCTCGCAAGCATTTTGGTCAAACCTTTTGTCAGGCGCTGCGGATGTTGATGCACGCAACACGCTGAACGTGACTGATTTGCGGTTTAGCGTAGCGGGTGCGGCAATAACCGCCGTTGCACCAACTGGGATTCAGTTTGCAAACAATCAACTCTTGGTTGATCCCAATAGCACTGCCTTTAAAGACCTTACCCTTGGCCAGACGGAGACAATCGTCGCGAGCTACAAGATTTCGGATGGTTACGGTGGCGCAGTCGTTCAGACGAACTCGCTGACGGTGACTGGCTTAGGGGCAACCTCTGCGGGTAGTAATCCAAATAGTTCGCCTAGCCTGATTTCAGTAGCGGCAGCCTTGCAATCTACCTCAACGGCGGGCACTCAGGGATTCTGGTCGAACCTGTTAGCAGGTGCCACTAATTCAAACCCAAACGCTCACCTTGATGTGGCGAACCTGCGGTTCTCAGTTAACAGCGGTGCCTCAACAGTGATTGCGCCCGTGGGTATTCAGTACGCCAACAAGTCGATCATGGTTGACCCAAACAACACGGCTTTTAGAGCGCTCGCGGCAGGTCAATCAGACACGATTGTGGCGAGTTACAACATTGTCGATAGTTTGGGTAGTTCGGTCGCACAAACTGACACCATCATCATCAACGGACAAGGTAGCCAAGGCGACAGTTCAGGTGGCGTGAATACACCCACGCCCAATAACCATGCGCCGCAGGTATCTGCACCCGTCACAGCACAGGCGAGTGTACATACCTCTGCCTTTTGGTCGAATATGCTTGCTGGGGCGACCGACTCTGACGTGGGCAATCAACTGCACGTTGGTAACGTGTTGTTTTCTTTGAACGGAGGTGTTGCGGTTTCCAGCGCCCCTAAAGGGATACAGGTCGCCAATGATCAACTGCTTGTTGACCCCAACAGCACCGCTTTCAATCACCTAGGCGTTGGACAGGCAGATACCATCGTTGCGAGCTACAACGTGATTGATGGTCATGGCGGCTCGGTGGCACAAACAGATACAGTTACCATCAGCGGACCCGCAGCAACGGTTGCCAACGGCATCATCACTGGTACTGCTAATCACGATATTTTGACGGGTACTGCAGGCAAGGACATCATTATTGTGGGGCCGGGTGCTGATACCCTGACGGGCGGTAAAGGGGCTGATGTCTTCAAGTACACCTCGCTTTCGAATAGCCCAACGTCATCTACCGCACCCACCACCACAATCACTGACTTCAGCACGACGGATGGCGATCGTGTTGATGTAACTGCGATTCTAAATGGCACGTCGACTTTAAATTCAACGATTCACGTCAACCAAACGGGCGCCTCAAATACGAGCTTGTCTGTCACGGTGGGTGGCGTCGAGTACTACATCGCCAATGTGCCTAACCAAGCAGTGAGCGTGCCTGACGCTGTGGCTAACCCTGCAAGTGGCGCAACACTCGCAACGGCACTGCATGGTGCTGACTGGACGACTGTTGTTGATGTTGCGAGTGCGCATGGCGCGCCCTCTACTATCACTGCGGCAGGTACTGCCACGGTGATAAACGCCGCTGCCAACCCTGCAGGTGACTGGACCGCCGTTGTTCAAGCTGGCGCGGCAACGGTGGATACAGCGCAGAGCCAAGTAACGTTTGCCGCTGCCCCGACTGCTAACGCGGTCAGCATCCAAACGGCTGACACAACGGTTCATGAGGTTAGCAACGTGACTGCTGTCGCTTGGCATATCTAATTACGGATGTCATGATATTTCACATGATGTCTATTTTATAAATCAAAGGATTCTGAGCGATGCAAACCACAATTTATTCTGACGGTATCGCTAACATCACAATGCTCGAGGGCGTCGTGCGCTTTGATCTGATCAACATCACTCAAATTGATAAAGACAAGACTACCGCCAAGACTGTTGGAGCAGTTGCAATGTCGACGTCTGCGTTGTTGCGCACGTATAACGAGCTTTCTGGTGTGTTGAATAAGTTAGTCGAGCAGGGTGTGGTGAAAAGGACTGACGCTCAGAACACTGGAACGCCAACCGTTCAGACGGACATAGGTCCCAATACTCAAACGATTGAACCACTGCGACTCAGTTGATGTTGACGCGGGCAAAGCGGCGTGTCAACGACATGGAGGTTGCTGAGTGACAAAAATTTCAGATGAATACGACCGCGATGGGGAATCGATCCCTTCCTGTTAGTTTCAAATCGCACGTTCATGCTGTGTATTGGGGGCGGTGGCTGCACACGGACTTCACCTCGCCAACGCCCATTGCGTACGATCAATCTCCTGGCAAGCACAGTGGCATCGGATGCCACCAGACCTACGCGGCTCAGGCACTATTTGTGCTCGACAGTCAACTGAGTTAACCGATCAAGAATTTCTTTAGCCTCTCGTCTCTTCGCCTTCGCTACCTTGGTGCGCTGACCATGCGTCACTGGCCGACCAGTCGACTTTCCACCGTGCATGCGGCATCGCCCATTAGCCATTGCGGCACTCTTGCAGGGGGCGTTAGTCGTCCTGCAATGTGCACCGCACCTTGGGTGGTTTGCAAGGGCTTCACGAGCTTCACGCATGGGGTTAGGTTGATTTTTCATCAATGCCCCACGTTGCCGATGATCGCCTGACCACCGTTGATCTGTACATGCTGAACCGTCACGATTTGACTCGCCCCCATCTGTAGCTTCTGTAGGGTGAGGGCGCCTTTGCAGAACGCTTCCATGAGCCTCGTGCTCGTGTTCAACAGCTTCGCCTTGATCATTGGATCACGTTGCTTGTCCGCCTCACCAAGTAGCCTCATGGCGTGGTGATGGGCACCAGCCAACTGATGGCTGAGCATCTTCTGCACTGACCCCTTTGCCTTGACACTGTCTGCCGTATCGATTGCCATCTCAAAGACCCCTGCATCATCAGCCAATTGGGTTCGCTTGATGGTCACATCGACATCGAGCAAATCGGGCTGTTTGAGCCTGTCTTCAAGTCCGTGATACCCAAGTGAGGCTGGTGGGATGATCTCGCCCCCTATGCCTGTTTTAAGTGGCCCGAGAGGGGTTAGTGCTGTTGAGGATTGCTTTGCCAGAGCAGCAGCTTCGCCGAACTCACAATGTCTTTTTATAGGGTCGGTCGTCGAGGCGTACGCCCGGTTCCTGAGCGCTTGCTCTTGTAGCTTGAGCGCGGTTTTAACCGTTACCTTAGGAGGTGGATTGGAACTCATGGTGCCTCAGTCCTTTAATTAAGTAAGCCAATGTGGGGGGGTGACAGATGTGACGGATGCTGCCACATCCCCGTGCATAGGAAGACTTCTGCTATATCTTGGTGTTCATGCAAGGCTGTTAACGTCAACATAATTAATCTCTACAAACGTTTATGTAGGAATATCTGTCACATCTGTCACCGTACCTAACCCTACGCATTGCACCAATGAGTCTGAATAAGTTTGATGCCATGTATCTGCCTCGAAGATTTGTTCCGACCTTGAGTAAAACCAAGCCTGACCAGTCTTTGCGAGAGCGACTTTTTACTTAACGTTCGCCCGATACCTGCCTCTGAAGCCCATTCTTTATAGCGGGTGTAAATCTGACCAATTTCGACTGACGAGGTGGCATCGACCACGCCACACTCTTCAACAAATTGATTAGCTTGGTCGGCCTCCATACGCCAGCCGACTGCCAGTTCTTTAGAGGATTGGGGTACTGTGAACTGATTAGTCTCAAACAGTTCGGTCAATCCTTCAATGGCGAAGTTTAGGATGCCAGACATCTCTGCTCCTAACTTTTTGGTTAAGTTTGGATCGCGCTCATGCTCTGCAAATTTACGCGGAAACTCAACCAAAATTGCACGTCTAAACAACGCATCAGAGAAGTCTCGGGTGTGGGGCAAGTGATTTGTGCCAAACCAATGAGTAGCAATAGGTCGGAAGTCAAAAGGGTTTTGAAACTTGTGCTCGGCTGTGTTTAGCTCGCCTGACACAAGGCTCTTCAACTGAGCGTCAGCAATTTCAGCACCTTCGGCAATCTCGGTGATGATATTTGCCAGTTTTCCCTCAAGATGCGCACGTTGGAACCGATTGTCAAATTGATTTGGTTGAACAGACGTTACTTGAGCGGCTCCGACAAGCGATGACAATGTTGATAGAAGCACGCTCTTACCGTTAGCGCCTGAACCGATGAGCATAAAGAATCGTTCAAGATGGCAACTGGCTAAAAGCGTATAACCAAACCCCTGTTTAATTACACGAATGCGATCCTGTGCATCGGATACCCCCTCAAATACTTCAAGTAGAAATAGCTCAAATCTAAGCGCCTCAGCCTGTGGGTCGTAAGTCACAGGTATCAACGTCGTGCGAAAGTCTTCTCTGCAATGCGGCTGCAGCGTCCATGCGCCGCTTGCGTACTCCAGCACGCCGTTGGCGACAGCAATAGCATTGGTTGAGAATTCGTTGAAATGGTGACCTGCGACAAAGATCTCAGTCTTGACCAAATCCATAATGCTATTAACAATGCTTGAGGTGAGTTCGTTTGAACCTGCGACTGCATGGATGCGTGCCTTGAGCTCTCGATCATCAAGGCGTTTCCATGTGCCGCTTGAATGCCAAGTCCATATCCCACTGGCGCAACCAAGTAAGTTTCCTTCTCCGTACGAGGTGACTACCTCCTTGGCTGCTTTCAGATGATCGTCATCTTTTGAAGCGCGTACGCTGCTAAATGCCTCAGTACCCTGCTCAAGACTTGAAAGAGATACCTTCGCTTTCTTTGAAATCCTTTTAAGTAGCATCTTGATCATAGCTGCAGGAAGTTGATCGCATGCAGAAATTTCAGCTGCTAGGCTAATCACGAGCTCGACTTCGTCGTTGGTCGAATCAATGGCCTTGACGAGTCGTTCGTAAATTACTTTTACTTGCGCGCTATTTTTGGCTTGCTCTTTAGTCTGCGATCGCTGTGGTGGTTCTTCGCGATGCAAGTAAAAGTAGCGCTCGCCATGAGCGAACGACTTGATAAGTTTTTTAGCCTTGTTATCTCCGTGCTTCTCGTTGAGATAAATGCGAGCAACCTGAGAGCCACCGTAGCTTGGCTCGGCTGGGTCCCGGCACGTTTTGCCGTGATAAAGCGCTTCGTTGTTCAAGATTTCAGTAACCGTGACGACTGTACCGTCTGAAAGTACGATGGGAGCATCACCCCAGAGATCTATGTTGGTTTTGCCTGAAGCTAGGGCTTGCGCCAGTCCTTCGGCTTCACTTTTATCAACGCCGCGAGCAACGAATTCTTTTAGCCGGAGTTTGATGTATTCCGTGCGCCGATTATAAATTTGCTCGGCGTGCGCCTCATTAAACTGCGCCTTTAATTCGTCGAAACGTTTTTGCTCTTCTTCACTTAGGTTAGGGATGTCTTGCTCAGAGTCCAACATCCATTGGCTATTTTCGTCGAAGCCTTCAATCACGTTTACATCATTGTCGTAATACTCGAGGCCTTCGCCTAGGTGCGCACGGGCGTAAATTGGCTGTGATGGCGTTTTAAGTGCCTGATCGACATAGCTGCGAATGAGCAGCGCACCAGTTGCTGCAAACTTTGAGCGACCGTAGCCCTTGAGCCAAAGCCTTACGTGCAACGCATACAAGGCTCTTGGGATGTCTAAACCATTCTTCACGATTACGTAGGTGTGTAAGCCCCTCAGATCACGAAGCACAACGCCACTGGTTGTTCGTATGTTTGAGCTCGAAGATGGTTTCTGAACGACTGCGGTATTTTGAAATGCAGGGCAAGCTTCGCGCAGCGCCTCAAGTATCGTCAAGCCGCTGTCTTGTTGGTTTAAGTCATCTGAGTCGATGACCATCAAGGCTGGGCCCGACGCGAATGGAAACGTATCGCTATCACGCCGGAATTGCCCCTTGGGTGTGATGTTGAGGGCGGTTTGGGTATTCGCCCCCGCGATGAGCATTTGATGCGATGCAAGGCCTTTAATTAGCCTTTGGAGACCAACCAAGTCGCCCACCCGATGCTTGACTGCTGTGCCTTTGTGATACTCGCCTCGGGTGTCCTTTTCAAGCTCACCTTGGCCGTTTAGCCAGAATAGTTTGCCGACCTGATCTGGTTGGGGCTTCGTTACGGTTAGCACAGTGACGTCAAAAAATTCGCGCAAAGAATTTGTGGCGGCAATGTTGGGCTCTTTGGGTGAAGTTTCGTTAAATTCTGTATCGCCCCTTGAATCGGTCTGAACCTGCTTTTCAAGCAATAAAATATCGTTGAAGCTTGATGGAGATGCAGGTAAAATAACGGTGGAAGAGTTTGTATTCAGCGCCTCGTTTGCAGACGGGGCGTATTCTTTTGTGCGGTCTGATTCCACATGAGTGTTCATTATTTCACCCTACGATTCTGAAGTCGCTCAATGATCCAAGCATCGATTTCATTCGATGCCCAAGCCACAGACATAGTGCCTAGGCGGACGGGCAGGGGAAACTCGCCTTTGCCCATCAAGTCATAAATTCTTGATCGGCTTAGAGCGGTGCGGTGCTCAACCTCTTTGCGGCGAAGCAGCGCCGTATGAAGGGTTTGAGCGGTTTGGTTACTACTTTTAGCAGCAGTTGTGCTTGTTGGTATTGGTGTTTGAGCAGGCATAACAAAGACCCTCGGATTTGGGTCTTGCATTGCTCTTGATTTTAGATGAGCGACACAAGACCACGTTTAAATTGAAAACGTTTGTCTTTGCGCCACTCTGGTAATTTGGGTTACATAGCTTTGTTCAAAGCTAAAACCAACTGCGGAGTTATTCGCTAAGCTTTGTTGCAAAGCTTGAGGCAGACTTCTAGTCAAGCAACAAAATACCTGACTGTGCCTGAATTATATTGAAAGAAAAGTTTTGTCACAAGTATTCTCAAAAATTAAATTAAATCTCTTACAACGCTAAGGTCGCAAGAGCGGCCGCCGCATGATCAGCGCGATGGTGCCCGTAGTGCCGCTCGATCATAATGACGCTAGTGCCACTCAATTGAGCCACGGTCAATAGATCTAGACCGCCTGTAACTAGGTCAGTGATGACAGAGTGTCGCAACGTATAGGCGGTGACAGAGTTCGTCAGTTTCGCCCCTTTAGCAGCGACCTTCAAAGGTTTTTTCCAGCTATCTTTGTTCCAAGCAACGCCATCGGCTCTCACGAAAAGGGGGGCGTCGCTCCGTCGATCTATTTTTCGTTCATTGAAGAATGCAGCGGTTGAAGGTGGTAGCTTGATCTTACGATCCTTGCCAGTTTTGTCCTTTCCGACGGTTAAGGTGCTTGAACGTGAGTCAAAGCTGCCTACGGTTAGCGTTGCAAGGGCGCCGGGGCGAATGGGTACGAGGGACAAACCGCTCAGCAGAAGCGCGAGGTCTTGCGGTGCATTTTCAATCAAGGCACGGCGTTCGGTAATATCTAGGTAAGCCTCGCGCCGACCATCGGCATTTTTAATTGGCGTAAGTGCGTAACGCCAAGCCATGTCACTGGTTACTGCACGGTTACGCTTAGCGTAATTCAGTGCAGCACGGAAAGTTGTCATGTCACGATTTACAGTGGATGCTGCCCGCGTTCGCAGTTTGGGCTCTGCCGCATGAGGGTCTATTTTTACGGGCGCTTGAGTTAGGCTTTTGCGCCATTCAGTTAAATGCCTCTCAGTAAGCTTCTGTAATTGGATTTTCGCAATCTTGTTTGTGTAGACCCAGCGTTTGAACCTAGCCTCGGCGTCATCCGCTGTTGCAGTGCGCTCAGCACGCAGATGTTTCACGTACTCTTCGCATGCCGCGTGAACAGTGATTGGTTTGTCTTCGCCACCCATGCTGAGGTGATCAAACCAAGCACGGGCAGCGTTTGATGCCGCGTCGAAGCGCTTATTGGGCGCTAATTCGCCAAACGACCCGAGAGAATGTCGGCGTTGCGTCTTTGAATCGTCGTCATACGCTTGCGCCAACCACGTGCCATCGCCACCTGCGATCATCTTGCGATAGCCGAGATGGCGTCCGGTTGATAATTTGTGCCAATAGGGCGCCCTGCGAGGTTTTAGCTTGCTGCGAGAGTCAACAGTATTTATTGGCATCGTGGTATCCTAAAAGTATCCTAAACTAATAGGGATATTTTAGGATACTTCAGGACATTTTGTATATGAATACCTCTGCCGTAAATATCCTCATTTGTCCTAATACCCTGCCTTCACACGGCAGGGGTCACAAGTTCGAAACTTGTACCGCCCACCAAAATATCAAATTAAGGGGCTCTACCCCATTAAGTTGCAACGAGATGCGTGCACTTCGTCAAAGCCAAATAGTACAAATTGCGTAGGCTACTGCTTTGAAGTGCGCTGCGATGAGTGTTGTTACTTCGCCAGGTAAGTCACCGACGGCAGCTTGGCAAAGTGGGCATCAAAAGTCAGTAATTCGGCCCCGCAATGAAGTGCCGTGGCATAAACGATCGCGTCAGCGGTTGCTAGTTTAAATTTTCGATGACATTCCGCCGCGGATAATGCGATGCTAGTGTCAAGCGGCGCAATAATACATTTTTGCGTGTACGCAATCACAGAGTCCGCTCGCTCTTCGCCGAGCTCTCTAGTCAGCCACTTTGACAACTCAAGTTGTACGATCGTTGGCACAACACAAAAGTCTTTTGCAGGAAATTTAGCGCTGATTTTTTTTGCGTGCTGACTATCAGTTAGCCATTCAATCCACGCAGAGGTGTCTACAACCCACAGCGGCTTAGATGCCATCAGAAGCGATCCTTGCGGTCTCGATACTTGTCAGTGTTCGCACCTTTTGCGATCCCTCGAAGTTGATTGAGTTCGGGTACGGGCATCACTAGTAGACCGTCACCTTTGGGAAGGAACACAAACTCTTGCCCAGCAGACCAGTGCATCGTTTCTCTGATCGCCTTTGGAATAGAGATTTGGAACTTGCTTGAGAGCGTAGCTGTATTAGACATTTCTGGTCGCTTATTGATCGATCAATTATTGGTAAGAATATCGGTCTTTTTAGAAGCCGTCAATACGTAGTCGCGCTACAGGTTGGTATAGAGCAAGCCTGTTGCTATAATGCCCAAGTCATCAGGGAGTAGCCTCTTTACTTTTTAGTAAAGGCTTATATCAACATACTTGAGCTTCGGCTTATGGTGTAAGCGGTTCTTAACGCTTGGCAAGACTTTTGACTACAAACGCTTACATGGGCTGTGGGTGGTTTGTAGTCATTTGTTTTTGTTACACAGCCTGAAGGACTTAATTATGGATTCCCTTCTTATCTCTACGGGTGTTGTGGCTCTTGCAGAAATGGGCGATAAAACCCAGTTGCTAGCCTTCATCTTGGCGGCCCGCTTTAAAAAACCTATCCCAATTATTCTTGGCATCCTTGTCGCCACCATCATTAATCATGGATTGGCAGGCGCTCTAGGCGCGTGGATTACTTCGTTGATCAATCCTGAGATGCTGCGTTGGATTTTGGGCGCCTCGTTTATTGGAATGGCGATCTGGACGTTAATTCCGGACAAAATTGAGGAAGAAGAAACTCAGGTGGCTAAACACTTAGGTGTATTTGGCGCCACCTTCATTACGTTCTTTTTGGCTGAGATGGGAGACAAGACGCAATTAGCGACGATTGCACTTGCAGCTCATTATGCTGCGCCACTCGTTGTCGTGGCGGGAACAACGTTAGGGATGCTCATTGCAGATGTGCCAGCAGTATTCGTTGGCAACAAATTTGCAGCAAAGATTCCAATGAAATTAGTTCACTCAGTCGCGGCTGCGATTTTCGCGATCATGGGCGTGTTGACACTCGTTGGTATCGACAAGTTATATTAAGGTGAAAGCGAAAGC
Source organism: uncultured Alcaligenaceae bacterium (assembly GCA_937952975.1). Taxonomy (GTDB): domain Bacteria; phylum Pseudomonadota; class Gammaproteobacteria; order Burkholderiales; family Burkholderiaceae_B; genus Zwartia. The sequence continues at coordinate 55,321 of CALFXX010000155.1, read as the reverse complement.
AGCATCCGTCATACATGAGTGAGCTACTGGAGGCATTATGGGTTGCATCTTAAAACAAGGCCGACTGTGTACGCACGCGCGCGTCGGGGCAATATTGTTAGCGGCAGGCCAAGGTAGTCGCATGGGCAGCGTGCCGAAATCGTTGCTTGAGTTGCAGGGTGTGCCCCTGATCAATCAGCAACTGATCGCGCTCAGCGGCGCGGGTGTTGACGAGGTTGTTATTGTCACGGGCTACCATTACGAGTTGGTCGAACCCGCTGTCGAACAGTTTCCGGTAAAGGTCGTGCGCAATCCTAATCCCGAGGATGGCCAAGCCTCGTCAGTCAGGCTGGGCATTGAAGCCTTAGGCAGTAATTTTGACGTCATTATTATGGCCTTGTCAGATCAGCCTCTGATTAATGCCAACGATATTACAAATTTAATTACAGCCTTTAGAAAGCGCTCGAGTGGTGAAATTCTGATGCCTGTTGTCAACGGACAGCGGGGCAACCCCATTGTCTTGAGTGGTACTGTCATGGATCAGATCATTGAATCTGGTCGCAACATGGTCTGTCGAAAATTTATGGATCAACATCCTGAGTTAGTGATACCTTACGAGACCGATAACGAGCACTTTGTGTTTGATGTGGATAGCCTCGAGGATCTAAACACTTTTGCTGCTAAAACTGGTTGGGTGTTAAAGCTACCTAAGCTCGTTCATACCGTCAACCGCGACCAAAGCGCTCGTGGTTAAGCTTTAGCCCAGTACTACTTTTGCCAAGCTAACGTAAACAGGGATCCCAAACAAAATATTCAACGGAAACGTCAGTCCCAAACTCAGTCCGAAGTAAAGCGAAGGCGTTGCCTCAGGCAGCGCGAACCTGAGTACCGCTGGCACAGCAATATATGAAGCGCTTGCGGCAAGCACCATGAGCAACGCGCCGTCGCCCGCTGGTAGCGCTAAGAGGTAGGCCAAACCTAAGGCGAGCCCTGCATGTAAGACTGGCCCCAGTATTGCGTATGCGACCAGTACCGATGACTTACCGCGAACTTGCGGTAGATTGCGCGCCGCCATCAAGCCCATATCGAGCAGAAAAAACGACAGCATCCCTTTGAATAGGTCGCCTGAAAAGGGTTTCATCGCAGCCTGTCCGGTATCCCCTGTGATCACACCGATGACCATTGCTCCAAGCAGCAGCAGCTGGGCACCATCTGTAAAAGATTCGTGTAAGACCTTGCCGATTGAGACGCCGTGTTTGGTGGGAGAAACGTGCGAGCCGCTCACTTCAGGAGTCAGATGAATAGGAGATGGTGTATTTTTTTGACGCAGGGTATTCGCAAAGACGATGGCCAGAATGATGGCAGGTGATTCCATTAAGGCCATGGCCGCGGCCATGTGACCGCCGTAGGCGATATGTTGGTTTTCGAGGTATTGCACCGCCGTCACAAACGTCACTGCACTGACCGAACCGTACGTGGCAGCAACGGCTGCAGCGTCGAAGCCAGAAACAAAACGCCTAAGAAACCAGTAACCCAGCAAGGGAATCGTTATAGCGAGTAAAACGGCTGCGCCCAGACTAACGGCGACCTGAATGGTGAGACCCGACTGCGACAGGGCGAAGCCGCCTTTAAGCCCGAGTGCCATGAGTAGGTAGAGGGCCAAGAATCGTGAGATCGCAGGCGGAATTTCAAGATTGGATTTGACGGCGCCAGCCAGCACACCAACAATAAAAAAGAGAATGACGGGATCGATTAGATTTTGCATACATACCTTTTAGATGGCTCATCTTAGATGGCCCGATGCATCATGTAAAATCTATTTTTAAGTCATTAAATATAGATAAAAATCTATGAATATTACCTTCCGACAGCTGAGGTTGGTACTTGCGTTGGCAGAGAAAGGCAGCGTGAGCGCTGCGGCCAAGGCCATGCACGTGACTCAGCCGACAGCTTCGATGCAACTCAAAGAGATCACCGAAGCAGTCGGGTTGCCACTGTATGAAGTTGTGAGTAAAAAAATCTATTTGACCGATATAGGCAAAGAATTGGCGGCAACCGCTCGAACGATTGCGCAGACGTGGGAGGGCTTTGAACAACATATTGATGCCGTCAAAGGCTTGTCACGAGGCAAGCTTAAGGTGGCGGTGGTTAGCACCGCAAAATACTTTATGCCTCGGTTGGTGGGTGGTTTTTGTAAAAAATATCCAGATATCGATGTGTCATTAGAAATCATTAACCGCGATGGGGTCGTGCAGCGTCTGCGCGAAAATCTAGATGACCTCTACATCATGTCGATGCCACCTAGCGATTTAGAGTTAGTCGACGAGGTGTTTATGACCAATCCTATTGTGGTGATCGCACCGAGTTCAGATCCCATGACAAAGCGGCTGACTGTGCCCTTGACTGAGCTTTCTAAAAGTCGTTTTATTCTTCGAGAAAAAGGCTCTGGCACGCGTATGGCCGGTGATCAGTTCTTTAGTAAAAATAAGTTTCGGCCAAACGTTCGCCTTGAATTAGGTAGCAACGAGGCCTTAAAAGAGTCGGTGGCTGGAGGGCTGGGTCTTGGGTTAGTGTCGAGTCATGCGCTGCATGGACTTGCGAAGGAGCATGGGGTCAGTGTAGTGACTGTTGAAGGATTTCCCTTGCCTTCTGCGTGGCATATCGTTCATCCCGTAGGCAAAAAACTCTCGCCAGTCGCCCTGGCGTTTAAGCAGCATTTGCTCAAAGAAATCAGTCGTCGCAAGGCGAGCAGAATGTAATCGAGAAAATGAGTAAGATACTTATCGGTCGATATAAACAAAATACTAAAATGACAATGACACGTTCACCTGGCGTACCGGCTGGTTTTGAGCCAATTTTTATGGTCGAGCCCTTCACTCAGCGCATTGGCCCTATTTACTCGAAGGCAGATGGGGTAGGTCAGTTTAAGTTGGGCTTTCTGGTTGACGAGTCGCACTTAAATATCGAGCGCGTTGTGCACGGAGGAATGCTCTCCACCGTTGCAGACCAAGCAATAGGGATTAACGTCGCTCATGCTAATAGTCAATCAAACGATGTCTTGACGATTCACCTGTCGGTAGATTTTATTAGCCCGGCAGTTTTAGGTGATTGGATTGAGGCGACCGCGACGCTAAGCAAAATAAATGGGCGCATTCGTTTTGGTAATTGCGAACTCAAGGTGGGTGAACGGCTTGTTTTAAAAGCCTCAGCTATCTTTGCAGCAAGAGCGACTCAGCGCAGCAACTCGCCCTAAAGTCAAAGGCCATTCTTTTCATAGAGCAATTCGATAGATGCGTATCGCATTTTGCGCAAAGAGCTTCAGTTGATCTTCCATCGGAAGGTCAGCTACTGAACGTTTAAATTGCGTATAAATGTAGTCCCAGCTTCCTTTCAGGCTATCTACCGGAAAGTTAGAGGCGAACATACAGCGCTCGACCCCAAACATCGCTATGGTTTCGCGAATAATCGGACCATTCTCTTCAAGAGTCCACGGTCTGTCTGACACGCATAACCCCGAGATTTTGCACGATACGTTCGGCAGATTGGCGAGTGCTTGCATGCCTTCGCGCCAACCTTGCATCGAGGTGGCGTCTCTATGCCAAGGGTAGCCAGTGTGATTCAGAATAATGTTCATGTTGGGATAGCAGGCGGCTACCTCTGCACCTTCCTTCAGGTGCCACCAGGGTAGTCTGAGATCCCATGATAAGTTGTATTTTTCAAGCAAAGCCAAGCCTTCAATCCATTTCGGATCTTGCAAGCTGCGGGGTTGTCCTTTCACGCTGTCCTTTGGGGTCGCAGCGATAATTGGTTTAGTTCGGATCCCTCTGACTCGCTTGAACTGAACCTGTTGTGCCAGTATCTCTTCGGCATTGGGTGTATCGACCCAAGCATGGGCGACAATCACAGACGGTAATCCGAACTGCTCACTGACTTCACTAAACCATTTTGTTTCTGCAACTTGCTGCGAGCGGTCACATTCGGCTTCAATCGCGACTGTTCCGATGACATTGTGCAACGCTGTATCCCGCAAGTACTCTGGCGCGAGGTAGGTACGTTGAATGGCAGAATAGTTGCCCAACCAATTGTGCTCAGGGTGAACCAACCAGTCATATTTGATGTGCCCTTGAAGATTCCACAAGTGGTGGTGGGCGTCAATAATAGGGATATTGGCTTGTGGATCGTTCTCAATGATTGGTTTCATATCTGATCAGATAGTTAAGTATTGTGACTTCACAGTTTCAATTTCATTCATGAATTGGGCGATCGATGCCTGATAGACCATTTGTCCTTTAGACATCACAAACATCTGGTCAGCAATTCTTTCGGCGAATTTCAAATTTTGTTCGATGACTAAAAGCGTGACGCCTTCGTTTTTTAGTTTGATAAATACATCAACAAGTTCTCTGACGACTTTTGGTGCCAAGCCTTGAGAGGGTTCGTCAAGCAAAAGAAGTCGAGGGTCAGTCGCTAAGGCGCGTGCAATCGCAACCATTTGCTGTTCGCCACCCGACAATTGACTGCCCTTGTGATGGATGCGTTCTTCGAGTCTTGGAAATAACTCAAACAGTGCTTTAGTCGACCATTGCTTAGCGGGAGATCGTTGCGCAACTTGGATATTTTCAAGTACGGTGAGATCAGGAAATAACATTCTGCCCTCGGGAACATAACCGACACCCGCCCTCGCCACCATATGTGGCGGGCTTTGCGTGATATCTTGTCCATCGATAAAAATTGATCCTTGAGTGACATTGACGAGGCCCATAATCGCTTTGACGGTAGTCGTCTTGCCGACACCGTTACGACCCAATACAGCACCAATCGTGCCTTGCGCCATGTCTAGGTTCACGCCTTGTAACACTTCGCCAATGCCGTAGTGGGCGTGCACGTTATGCAGTCTGAGCATCAGTCTAGCCCTCCTAGGTAAGCATCCTGAACCGCCGCATTCTCTTTGACTTCGTCGGCAGTACCGTCTGCTATGAGTTGGCCGCGATGCAAGACTGCGATGCGATCTGCAAGGCTAAAGACAACATCCATATCGTGCTCGACTAATACAACTGTTAATTTTTCTTCGCTCAGCAGCGCCTTCAAGGTGTCAACCGTACGATGAGTTTCTTGGATGGACATGCCCTGAGTGGGTTCATCTAACATAAGAATCGTGGGGCGCTGCGACAAGGCCATTGCGACCTCGACGAGTCTCTGATCGCCATGGGATAGCGTGCCCACTGCAATGTCTTGTATGGCGTTCAAGTTGAGGCGAGACATAGCCGTACTCGCCAATTCACTCGCTTGTTCAAGAACTTGCCGACCGCCGATCGGTCGCCAGCGATCGGCGAGCTTTCCTTGCGCAGCGAGCCTGACGTTATCAAAGGCGGACATCTCTGGAAATAGGGCAGAGATCTGAAAGGTTCTCGAAATGCCGTAGTGACAGATCCGCTGGGCAGTCATCCCAGTGATATTTTGGCCATCTACAAACACCGAGCCAGCGGTTGGTTTGACAGCCCCTGCGACAACATTGAACAAGGTCGATTTGCCTGCACCATTTGGTCCGATCACAGCGCGTACTTCACCGGGTTGAACCACGAGGTTGACATCTGCCAGCGCCGCAAGCGCTCCGAAATTTCGGCCGATACCTTTGCATTCAAGTGCGGCTGTCATGACGAGTGCCCTTGCGACGGCTTTGCGCCCGCTGTGTTCTTCTTGAGCATACCTAAAATACCGTTTGGCGCAAACATCACAAAAGCAATAAATATCAGACCCATAAACAGGCCCCACGTTTCTGTGATTTCGCTTAATTTATGCTCGACCATAATAAAAAATACTGCTCCCAGCATGGGCCCGATTAGTGTTCCTTGGCCACCAACAATGACCATAATGAGCACCTGCCCTGAGACCGTCCAGAACAGCAATTCAGGAATAGCAAACCCAGCAAAGGCGGCGTACAGTGCGCCCGCCATCCCCGCAAACATGTACGCGATACTGACGATTGCAATTTTGTAGCGACGCGTGCTGTAACCGAGCGCGAGCACTTTCATTTCGTTTTCACGAATACCGCGCAGTACTTGACCGAAGGGTGATTTGATCAACGCTCGGCAGAAAAAATATGCGCCTAATAAACAGGCCACTGCGAGTAGATAAAAACCGGGCTTGGTAGTGAGCGCCGTCCATCCGAATGGGCCCGGACGCTTGGGGATTCCAGATAAGCCATCAGAGCCGCCTGTCACGCTCACCCATTTAAAAGCGATTGCGTAGGCGAGTTGACCAAACGCCAAGGTCAGCATGGCAAACGAAACGCCGGTTGCCATGGTGCAGCTCCAGGCGATCCCAATGGCGATGAAACCGACGATCAGCGCCGAGAGCAGAATGACGAAGGGAAGCGGGAGGTTTGTGTTCAGAGACAACAGTGCACAGGCATAGGCGCCCAAGCCATACGCCCCGGCGTGGCCGAACGACACCAGCTTGGTGTAGCCCACCATCAAATCAAGGCTCATGGCAAAAAGCGCAAGAATCACGAGCTCTGTGAGCAAAGTCATGGCGTAGTTAGGGAGCACTTGTGGCGCTATCACTAAGCACAGGATAGCGATGATCCCGAGTATTTTGTTTTTCATCATCACGCCTCCTTACCTAGGAGTCCTCCCGGCCTGATAATTAATACCCCGAGCATCAGTAAGTAGAGGATTGCCATTGCAAAGTCCGGGAAAAAGTAATTACCGAAAGTCTGAACCGCCGCAACAATCAGGCTGCCCAGTATTGCACCTAGAAAACTACCCATTCCGCCGATAATGACAATGACAAAGGCGTCGATCACCGCTGACGACATCCCTGGCGAGGCGGTAATGGAAGGTGCAGCAAGCACTCCGCCAAGCGCTGCTAAACCGCAGCCCAGAGCAAAAACATTTGATCGAATGAGATTGATATCTGTGCCCAAGGCATGCACCATCTGTGAATTCTGCGAAGTCGCACGGATCAATAGTCCGAGCCTTGTTCTTTCTAAGAAATTCCAGATCACAAACGAGGCCAACGCGCCAGCGGCAATCAGAAAGAGTCGATACGTTGGCATGGGTTCATCGAGAATGAACAACACACCTGAAAGACCCGAAGGTAAGGGGACTTGCAATGGCGGAGCACCCCAAGTGAGCCGTGTGACCTCTGCCACGACTAAGGTCAGTCCAAAGGTGACTAGTAAGAAAGCACTTTCGTCTCTCTTGTAAAGCTTGCGCAAAAATCCGATTTCAAAGAACAAGCCTAGTACGCCGACGGCGATAGGCGCGATGAACATCGCCAGCCACACGCTACCGGTTAATTTAGCTGTGGTGTATCCGATGTAGGCGCCAAGCATGTAAAGCGCGCCGTGCGAGAAGTTGACTACGCGCATGATCCCAAAAATCAGGGCTAGACCGCTTCCTAAAAAAAACAACAATGAAGCTTGAGATAACGCGTTGAGCGTTTGTATCAGGACGAAAGATAAGGTTTCCACACGAGTCTCGTTTTGAGATACACGACCGGATTGTGTGCCTGCCTTTATTGAACAAAGCAGGCACAGGTGTCGTATCGCTAGCCCAGGTTAGCTGTCAAAAGTTTTTTTACGGCAAGCCGGTGTGATCTGCTCGGCGGGGTATTTTTTAATCAAGGCGGGCAGTAAGGCATTGCCAACTTTTTCAACTTTGACCACAAAGCCATCCTCCATGCTTTGGTGATCGCATGCGCGAAAGCTCGCCTTGCCTTTAACGGTGTCAAGTTCCATGCCGTCGAGAGCTTTGATCAGATCAACGGATTTAGTATTGCCAGCTTTTTGAATGGCGGTGCTAATAAATTGCAGTGCTTTCCATTGCTCGCCATCGTTCCAGTCAGGGGTGTCTTTGATCTCTTTGGTAAAGCTATCGACAAATTTATTATTCACGGGATCGTCGTAAGTCGACATGTAGCGCATGGTTCCAATCACACCTAGAGAAGCCTCGCCGACCGCCTTAATGGTCGATAACTCGATGAGCGTTGTAAACATTTTTACCTTGTCACCTAAGCGATATTGGGCAGCCTGGGTCATGAACGCATTGGCATCATCCCCCGATAAAACCATCATTAAGCCGTCGGCACCCGACTGACGTATTTTTGTGATGTAGCTTGAAAAGTCGCGCGTTCCGGTCGGAGAAAAGACCTTACCGAGAAATTGAATATTATTGCGAGCCATTTCTTGTTCAAAGGCCTGAACGGTTGAGTGCCCCCACGAATAATCCATGCCGATCGCGTAAAACTTCTTCAGGCCAGAATCTTTGATGTACATCGAGAGTAAGCGCGCCTCTGTTGGGCCCGAAGGGTTGCCACGGAAAAAACCAGGTACGTAGGCTTCGGCTGTCATGCTGGCATCGCCATTTCCGCAGGCAACATAGATCGATTCCCACTCGGCCAGCCGAGGCATGACGGCAAGGGTCTCGGATGAAAACGTAATGCCAGTGAATATTCTGCAACCGTCACGTTCGACCATCTGTTGCACTTTTCGAACACAGGTGGCTGGATTTCCGCCGGTGTCCTCAATGATCAGTTCAATCAGTCGCCCATTAATTCCACCGGCGGCGTTGACTTGTTTGGCAAAGAGTTGGGCTGTGCGCTTGGTTTGTTCGGCAACAACGGCCAGCGACCCTGTGAGTGCGCACGGTATGCCAATTTTGATAGGTTCTGCGGCGCTAGCGAAGCGGCTGAAATTCGCGGCGGCCGCGGTGAGTGCAGCGAAGCCTGCACCTTGAATAAGCGAACGACGGCCTTTTAAAATCGTGGTCATATCTGTCTCCAAGTTATTCGAGTCGTCGCCTGAAGGTCACGCCCGGTTTCATTTTCTAGATTGACTTAGGTTAGTAGAATGAAATTACACGATAAATGGTCTCGGGCAAAGGAATTTAATGACATCTAAGGTAATCCCTAGTATTGTCACCAGCAACAAAAAAATAATGATGTTTTTGGAGATCAAAAAATGAGCTCAATCATTGATTCAGATCTGTCCTTGACAGTGCGTCCGTTGGGTAAATCGTTGGGGGCAGAGGTACAAGGGATCGATTTTTCAAAACCGCTCTCAGTCGCTGCGCTTAAGCAGATTGAAGACGCTTGGACTCAACATTTGGTGCTGCGCTTTCGCGGTATGGCGACGCTCTCTGCAGACGATTTAATCGCATTTTCGAAAAATTTTGGCAAGCTAGATGCGCGTCCCATTGGTAGCTCGGATAAAAATCCATATTTTGAAGTCGACAAGCCAGAGATCACCATTATTTCGAACGTGGTGGTTGCCGGTAAGCCGATTGGCGGGCTCGGTGCATATGAAGCAGTTTGGCACTCCGATATGACCTATGTTGAGCTACCGCCGAAAGCAAGTTGTTTGTATGCGATAGAAATTCCGCCAAGCGGCGGTAATACCTATTTCGTCAATATGTACGAGGCCTACGAAACACTCACTGATGATTTGAAGAACCGAATCACCTCGTTAAGCTGCGTGCATGATGCGAGTAGAAATAGTGCCGGAGAGTTGCGCAAAGGCTTTGTCGACATTGACGACCCAACGAAGACTGTCGGCGCACACCACCCGTTAGTGAGAATGCACCCAGTGAGCAAAAAGAAATGTCTGTTTTTGGGTAGGCGCAGAGGGGCGTATGTCAGTGGGTTGAGCCTGGCTGAAAGCGAGGCGCTTCTCGACCAGCTCTGGGCTCATGCGACCGAGCCGCGTTTCATGTGGGGGCAAGAATGGCAGCTGGGTGATCTAGTGATGTGGGATAACCGTTGCGCCATGCACCGGCGCGAAGCCTTTGATCCAAGTACTCGGCGCTTAATGCTTAGAACGCAGATCTCGGGCGAGCCTGTGTTGCAGGGATGATTCAGGTCAGGGTTCACTCACTCTCGCCAATGGCATTGATACTTTCTACCGGCGCGCGTTGGGTGCGGCATTGTCTTGTGCTGCTTTGTGCCTGTTTAGCGCTGGATGCCTATGCTGCGTTTCCGCAGGCCGCCATCACCCTGATCGTCCCTGGGCCAGCCGGTAGCGGTACGGATCAAGTCGCGCGACTTTTATCTGATGAGTTTGCGCGGCTTTTGGCGCAGCCGGTTGTGATTGAAAACAAGGCTGGTGCATCGGGCTCTGTTGGTGTCCAACTTTTGATGCGCGCGAAGCCCGACGGCTATACGATCATGATCGGACATGTTTCGACGCACGGAATCGTGCCTGCCTTAAGGCAACCCAAGCCGTATGACCCCGTCACTGACTTTGCGCCGATTGGTGCAATTGGATCGTCTTCTAACGTGTTGGTCGTGTCACCCGACTTGAAAATTAATCATCTCGCGGATTTTATTGCCTACGGTAAGCGGCAACCGTTGTTAAGTTATGGGTCACCAGGTGTTGGCTTATCTCAACATTTTGACGGATATTCTTTTGGCAAGGTATTCGGCTTTGAGATGTTGCATGTTCCCTATAAAGGTACTGGTCCTGGGATGACTGACTTGATAGGCGGACGCTTAACAATGATGTTTGTCACACCACCGGCTGTCATGTCTTTTGTTGAGAGTGGAAAGCTGATCGCACTCGCTCAGGCCTCGTCGGAAAGACAAAAGGCCTTTCTGAATATTCCAACTTTTAAAGAACTTGGTTACCCAGAAATCGTCAACGAGACCTGGTGGGGATTGTTTGCCCCTCAGGGAACAACAGACACGATTATCTCAACGCTTCATGAGGCACTGATTACTGCTCTTAAGAGCGAAAAGGTTAAGAAAGGCCTTAGCGCACTAGTCGTTGAGGTGGCAGAGCCTATAAGCTCTCAAGCTTTTGGTGCTTTCGTTGAGAAAGACTATCAGCGATGGGTCAAGTTAGTTGAACAATCTGGCATCAAAGTCGATTGAATTGAATCTTGTTAAATCGCCTGATTACCAGGCGGTCTATCATTAAGCAATTTTGTTCGCCAAGTGATAGCCGCTTAACCACGCGCCTTCCACTCGGCCGCCATTGAGCCAATCTCCGCATAGACTTAGCTTTAACGCAGGATTCGTATAAAAGCCTAAGGTCGCAGTTGTTGAACCGCTGGCGTAACGCCATCGGTGAACTGAGATCTCAGCCTCTGTGCAATCTAGGCCCAGTTTTTTGGCACACGCCAACATCTGAGCTGTTACGTCTTCTTTGCTCAGTTCAATGCACTCTTGGCTCCAGAGTGGGTTGGCCTGGATTGTCCACGACTCTTGTCCAGTTCGTTGGGGTTTAGACGAATTTCTGGCAATCCAGCTGATGATCTCTTGATTCACAAAGGCCGCTTCAAAGGTCACTTTTGGTATTTGCTGAAAGCGCGCCATGATTGTCCAGCAGCCCTTCATGTTGGATTGTTCAGCGATCGCTTTGATTTCGGGATCAAGGTGCTTCGCAAGTGCAAAAGCTTGAGGACCGGGGATCGCCAAGATCAACGCATCAAAGCCGTTCGCGATATCGCCGGTCTCTGCGCTATGTAAAAACCATTGATCAACTTTGTAAGACAGCGCATCAATTGTTTGACCCGCGTGAAGTACAAGTCCCTTGGCTAACTGCTTAGCAGGTGCGTTCATCGCAGGTATGCCTACATAGCGAAGATCTTGTGACTGAAACGTTGACCATTGATTCGCTTCAAAGACTTTGATTTCGGGCGTCCAAAGTGCAACGGTTTGGTCAGCTAGCCATTTTTCGACCTGTGCAATAAATAGGTGGTCTCGCGCCGTGAAGTACTGAGCACCATGGTCGGCAGCCCAACCCTCGCCGCGCTTGGTGCTCATACGCCCGGCGGGCCCGCGACTTTTTTCAAAAAGCTCAACGTGATGGCCAAGCTCTGTGAGGCGAACCGCGCAGCTTAAGCCTGCGAGTCCGGCGCCAACGATCGCGATAGTTTTTTTAGTCATGTTATGGCTGCTCTTGCCTGATGGCTCTAAAGGTTACGATGATGCGAGAAAGGGCGATGCGTTGAATGTTAGATGGGTGTGCTGAGTGGAAAAGTAGCATATCCGCAGGCTTCAGACCGCAATGAACGCATGTTGTCCGAATGTTGCCCGCGTGTTGTCCGAATCCTGCACGCGGATGGGCATCGCGTGGGATTGACTGCAATACTATGGCTGATACACTGCGCATCATTCATTGTGCAAAATTTTTTGGGAAAAATAATGTCTGACTCGCTTCCTACCATTGCAGAGTATGTTGTAGACCGCTTAGCAGACCTTGGCATTGACCGCGTGTTTGGCGTGCCTGGTGATTATGCATTTCCCTTTGATGATGCGATCGAAGCGAGCGAGCGTGTCGAGTGGATTGTGTGTGCCAACGAGCTGAACGCTGCATATGCTGCGGACGGCTATGCCCGAATCAATGGTGTTTCGATTCTTTCTACGACGTATGGTGTAGGCGAGCTCAGTGCGTTAAACGGAGTGATGGGTGCACGGGCGCAGCGCTTACCGGTTTTTCACATCGTCGGTGCGCCTAGCACCAAAATTCAAAAACAAGGGCTGATCACTCATCACACACTCGGCGATGGAGTGTTCAATAACTTTCAACACCTGTCTGCCGCTGCCTGCTGCGTCACTACTCATTTGACGCCAGATAATGTGGTGAGTGAGATGGAAAGAGTCATCGGCGAGGCTTTGCGGCTGAGTGCACCCGCATACATCACTGTGCCCATGGATCTGGCCAAAATGCCGATTATCGGTTCGCCTGTAAAAGGCCTAGCTCTAGCCGACATCAAAAGAGTCAAAAGTGATCCCGTAAGTTTAAGCGCAGCTCTTGATTTTGTGATCAGCAAAATTAATGCGGCCAAGACCACTGTGGCACTACCGACTTATCTGGTTGCAAATTACGGTCTACGTAAACAGTTGCTTGACCTTCTTAAGCAGTCAAAGCTCTCTTTTGTGACCACCCCGATGGATAAAGGCACCGTGTCTGAGTCCCATCCACAATATCTTGGCATTTATAGCGGAGCCTGGTCGAGCCCGCCGGGGCTCAATGTTGCGGTTGAAGCGGTGGATTTACTGCTTGATATCGGTGGCGTTGTGTTTGAAGACTTCAATACGACTTTCTGGACAAGTCAGGCTGCCCCACAAAAGCTTCTGACACTAGGTGATAACTATGTCAGACAAGGTAATACCATTTTTACCGGTGTGGCTCTGCAAGACATGCTAGAAGGACTCACTGCGCGCTTGAGCGCTGTACCTTCGCTTCAGTTTTCGGCCAAACAATCGACCCTGCCAATGGTGGGCGAACCCTCAGAGCCTACCGCTTCGGCAAACGTATACCCGCGTATTCAAAAGATGCTCAAACCGGGTGATATCTACGTGGTTGAAACGGGTTCGTGCACAATTCACTCCACTCCTATGCTCTTGCCTGAGGGTGTCGGCTTTCAGACGCAGACGCTATGGGGTTCAATTGGCTGGGCGACTCCCGCCGCGTTGGGCATCTGTATGGCTAATACAAACGGTCGTACGATACTTATTACGGGTGATGGCTCTCATCAGTTGACTGCAAATGAGCTTGGCGTGATGGGCCGTTACGGTATCAAGCCGATCATCTTCGTGTTGAACAATGGTGTTTATGGGGTCGAGATTGTCCTGAGCGAGAAGGGTCTTTCTTATGACGATCTCGCAAAATGGAACTACGCACAATTGCCCGCAGCGATGGGCTGTGAGTCATGGTTCAGCGCTCGGGTACGAACCGTTGCAGAGCTTGACGCGGCCATTGAACGTGCACAGCAACACGATGATGCCTCGTACATCGAAATCATGATTGCGGCAGATGAAAGCCAGCCCCTACCCGAAAACATCCTCGAACAAATCTATCACTCAACCGTTTCTCCTCAATCTTGAGGCCAGAGGAGTTACTAGCGATAGTCGATCAGGTTGGGTGATCGCACGTGACAGCACTCGAAGCCCGAACGCCCTGAAAAAAGAAACGACATAGACACTTTAAGTGTCTATGTCGTTCTCCGACGTGGATCGTTGTTGCCGTTCAAGAATCCAAAGGGTTACCCATCGCCGCATTGGCTTCAGAGGCTTTCGCAGGCCCGCGTAAAAAGCGTGCTACGGCTACTGCAACGAGCATGCCGATGAGTGATCCAACGGCATAGACCCAGTACGTTGAAAAATCGCCTCGCGCAAAGTCTGGCCCGAACGCTCTGGCAGGATTAAATGCAGCACCGTCGAAGGGGCCACCCATTGTGCCCATTGCCATGACATAAGCACCCACGGCAAGGGGTGCAGAACTGCTGTCAAGTTTTGGACCGTTTGTCATGCTTAGTACTAACAAGACCATGCCAAAGGTCAGAATGGCCTCGAAAGCAACCGACTGGTAAATCATTCCAGCTGCGGGAACCGTTGCGGCCAGGTTGCCTCCGGTTCCAAACAGCATGGCTGCGACGCACGACCCCGTTGCTGCGGCGATCATTTGCACCAAGACATAACACGCAGCCATCGGAAACCCCATGTCACCGCGCAGTGCAAAAGCGAGCGTCATGGCCGGATTAAAATGCGACGAGATATCGCCCAGAAAAAATACCGCTGCCACCAGCCAAAGTGCCGCGCAAGCTGAGAGGATGAAGGCGAATTGATAAGGCGCCAAGGTCGCGCCTCCGTACCCCGCTAAGATCGCCGCCCCGCCTGACAAAATAAACGTTAGGCCTGACGTCCCGATGGATTCGGCGATCAGTCGCCGGGCGCGGTGATCGTTGCTTTTCCAGTCGGCGGTGAAGCGATCACCAACCTGCTGCCGTAAGGCCTGTTGGCCGGATAGATTGGAGTTCAGGTTGGCGCTCATCAATAGGTCTCCTGATTATGCCTTGGCCGCTGGTACGTCTGCAGAGCCAGGGCGCGTCATGTTGATCGGCACCACGACACGGTCGAACACAGCTTCTTCAACACCTTTGGCAAGGGCGGCTTGCTTCAGTGTCGTGTTGTTATCGATCGCATAGTGTGCGATCTCTGAAGCTTTGTCGTAACCAATCACAGGCGACAGGGCAGTCACCATCATGACCGAGCGATCAATATTCGATTTGAGTTGCGCTTCATTGACCACAGCACCCTCGATCATGAACTCACGGAAATGGTCACACATGTCCGCCATAATCAATGCTGAGTGCAAATAGTTGCTGATGAGAACGGGTCGAAAGGCGTTGAGCTCAAAATTGCCTTCCGAACCGCCCATTTGCACAGCAACGTCTGAACCCATAATCTGAATGCAAACCATCAGCATGGCTTCGGCTTGTGTAGGGTTCACTTTACCGGGCATGATTGACGAGCCTGGTTCGTTCGACGGAAAGGTCATTTCCATTAAGCCGGTTCGTGGGCCAGAACCAAGCCAACGCATATCGTTCGCGATCTTAAACAGGGATACGGCGGCGCACTTGAGTGCGGCGTGTGCGCGCACCATGCGATCAAGTGTGCCTTGCGCTGTAAATTTATTTGTGGCGGTCTTGATGGCAAAGCCAGTCATCTTCGTCAGCTCTGCCGCAACTTCATCGCCAAAGCCAACGGGCGAATTGAGCCCTGTTCCAACTGCGGTGCCGCCCATTGCAACCTGCAGAAGCCCTTGCGTGGCATAGGTCACGTCTGCGATTGCATCATCAAGAGCACCCACATAGCCTGACCATTCTTGTCCAACGGTAAGAGGCGTCGCATCTTCAAGATGTGTACGGCCGATCTTGACAATGGTTGACCATTGTTCTGATTTGACATTCAAGGCGTCACGTAGCCGTTGCAATGCGGGGATTGTTTTCTCGGTTGCCATTTTGTAGGCGGCAATGTGCATGGCTGTCGGAAACGTGTCGTTACTTGACTGCCCCATATTGACGTGATCATTAGGGTGAATCGGCTCTTGTGCGCCTAAAGTCCCACCGACGAGCTGAATGCAACGATTTGAGATTACCTCGTTCAAATTCATATTTGACTGGGTGCCAGAACCCGTTTGCCAGACATACAGCGGAAACTCGCTGTCGAGTTTGCCACTGATGACTTCGTCGGCTACCTGCTGAATTAAGGCTCCTTTCCAGGCGGGCAGACGGCCAGCTTGAGTGTTGACCACGGCAGCAGCTTTTTTGACGTAGCCATAGGCGTGATAAACCTCTTTAGGCATCTTGTCGTGACCGATATTGAAATGAATCAAGCTACGTTGGGTTTGCGCACCCCAGTAGTGATCGGCAGGGACTTGAACTTTGCCAATGCTATCGAACTCTTCGCGCAGGCCAGTTGCTGTCAGGCCGATGGGAAGATCAAGTATTTTTGATGTGGCATCGGTGGTCATGTTTTTCCAATGAGGGATAGATTGTTGAATGGCTGTTTGTTGGCTGTTTGCTAGGCTTGCTAAGTATTAAATTCAGCCTGATAAAGCGGGGACTCGTACAACGAAAATAAGGTAACAGGTGTAAATCAAAACTGATGTCTGATCCCGACGCCTACGACGGTACTTTGCGCAGTCTGGACTACGGCGTAATTATTTCCGTATGAGGCATAGGTGTAGAGGTTTGTGCGTCGTGAAAAGTTATAGAGATATGCAGCGCTGTAAACCATTTGAGCTGCCGTCAGCGAATTTGGTACTAACTCACCCACAGGTTGTAAGCGTTGGACCGACGCCAGAATGCTCGCTTCTCCAAATGGGATGGTCATCCCTAGCATCACTGAATTCGCTGCAGCTCCAGGCAAAAACAACGCTCCAGAACCTAGCGTGCTGTCAGAGATTGGACTATTGGGCGTCGAACCTGCACCAGCAGGCTGCCCATTCCAAATCCCGTTTCGCGTCTGGCCATAAGCGAATGATATTTTTACGATGTTGAAGTCGTAGGCTCCACCTGCCAGCCAGGCTGTAGGGTTTGGCTTGGGCGGGCCATTGGGGATATTGTCTGGGCCCATTAACTGATCGTAAGCGATGGCAAGCAGAAGTGGGCCACTTGAGTATTTGGCACCAAGAGTGAGCGCGCGTAAATTGTTGTTTGTTTGAAATTGAGAGGCTTGATTCGTTGCAGCGCACGCGGATTCGATACAGGCGCCATTGCCCGCATAGATACTGGTCATCTCGGTTGCAAAAGAGTAGCCCATGCCAAGGGTTAAGGCTTCGGTTGCTTTAGCTTGAAACATCAGCATATTGCTGTAGCGCACCGTGTTGGCTGAACCAAATGACGCACCAATATTGGCTTGTCCAAACCCCTCGATAAAAGGATCAATCTGCAAAAAGTAATTAGAGGCTAGGTTGATCTGACGACCGAAATCAAGCTGCCCAATATTGCTGTTTTTAATCCCTACTGTCGATTGTCGTCCGAATAATCGACCACCCTGTTGAGCGGCTCCATTGCTTGCGTCAAAGCCATTTTCTAAGGTAAATACGGTCTCAAATCCATTGCCCAATTCATGTGCGCCGCGCAGACCAAAGCGTGAACCGCTTTGAACGCCGCTCGCAATTCCTAAAAATTGACTACTTTGACGCAGGCTCTCTTTTGTTTGCGTGACCGTCGCGTACTGCAAGCCAACATCAATGATTCCGTAAACAGTGAGGTTGTCTTCGGCCCGCGCACTCGTTAAATGCCATGCGAGTAAAACAAGGATGATGATGAGTTTTTTCATGAAAATTCAGAACAGATTCTTCACAGAGGCGGGTCGAATCTGCAAAGTAGGTGGCGCACAAGCTGAACTGCACCGGTTGGGTGCCAAAGACCTCTAGCCGTCTACACCTCTAGCCGTCTACTTTTATAAAAGTAGTTACTGATTCACACACGCAGTTAACATGGATGTTCTTTTTGATGAGCGCTGTAGACTAGCATAGCTAAATTGAGACCGTGGTAGGGAAAACGTGGGCGAACCACCGGATGATCTCAGATTTGCAATTTAAGCGCTATACGCGTTGTGTTTTTTGCACTTTTTGGCCGTTATCGGCGCAGTATATGCGAGCAAGCATCAAGGCGCTTAAAGAGGGCGCGATGCTAGTTCGACTTGATCGCTCTAAACGTGAGATTGATTCGAGGTTGTATGACACGTTTTGTTTTAGCGAGGCTGTGCTGCCAAAATTGCTGAGTAGGAGGGTGCATCAGTAGCACACTCCCATTTTCTAGAGGCATCGAAACAGCGAGCTTTTCACTTTTGTGTTTAAACGCAAACTTACGTTCGCCACCAAAACTGACTGAGGCGATCGGTGCGCGTTGATCGAGTTCGATCTCGTCATCACTGTGCCAGCCCATTCCCTGGCTACCGTCGTGATAGAGGTTTAGCAAGCACGAGTTAAACGTGTATTGCGCCATGGCTTCGATCTTACGCTTGATACTTAATAATTCTGGCGTCCAGGCCTGCGGAATTTTTTTAACGCCTGAATAGGTGTAGGCGCAGCCCGAATCCCCTACCCAAGCTACTTCTCTTTTTGTTGTGATCAATTGACCGAACATATAGAGCTGGTCTTGTTTCCAGTTGATCGTTGCGGCTAACGAGGCAAACAAAGTTGCACAGCTGTCTTGGTCGAAGACGTTAGGAAAGTAAGTCGCGTACCCGTCTTTAGGAAGAAGATTGTCAACGGCTTTCGGGAGGCCGGAATCGTCTGCGTCGAATTGAAACAACTGGGTTTGCATAATGGCTATTCTAAAATAAGTTTTGATCTAAGTTTAGATACAAATTTTTTCTTGGAAAAATCTTACTAGCCCTGTAGCATTTGTTAAATAGAGGTTGATAAGCTGCCGGGACAGCAGCGCACCAAGCGACCCTTTTCCACGCGCGTGACGCACAAAATGTGCGCTTGACTGCAGCAGCCTCGTTTAGGTTGTTGTCTGCGTGAGTGTTTCGAAACTTTTACTTGGTGAGGATCGTCATGCCCAAAGTCGCTATTAGTCAACCGAAGTCGCGCTCGCGCGAGAGCGAGCGTCCTCTTGTTGAGGATATCCGACTTCTAGGACGCCTGTTGGGCGATGTGATTCGCGAACAAGAAGGCTTAGAGATTTATGAGCTGATTGAAAGTATTCGTCAACTCTCGGTCTCTTTCAGAATTGAGTCGAACAACGATGCGGATAAACAGCTGAAAAAGCTGTTGAAAGCGTTGCCCAGCGATCAGGCTGTGAGCGTGATTCGCGGCTTTACGTTTTTTAGCCATTTAGCTAATTTGGCCGAAGATCGGCACCACATTCGACGTCGAACAATTCACGAGCGTGCCGGAGACGCGCAAGAGGGTAGCATCGACGTTGCGTTAAAGCGGCTGCGCGCAGCGGGGATCAGCGATGAGGTTGTTTCTCAAACCTTGGCATGCAGTTTTGTATCGCCCGTTCTAACGGCACATCCCACTGAAGTTCAGCGCCAGAGTATCTTGAGTGCCGAGCGTAGTATTGCTCAATTGCTCAATGAGCGCGATGAGATCAAAGCGCGCTGCTCTACTCACAACGCGCCCAAAGACGCACTGATGCCGCGTGAACTTTCTGCAAATGAAGAGCGCATGCGTGCACGCGTCATGCAGCTATGGCAGACGCGCCTGTTGCGTCTCTCAAAGCTGACTGTGTCAGATGAAATTGAAAACGCACTGAGCTATTACGAATCAACCTTTTTGCCTGAGATTCCAAAAATATATGCGTCTCTTGAAGAGGCGCTAGGATCACAACCTGTAGCATCGTTTTTGCGTATGGGGCAATGGATTGGCGGTGATCGTGATGGCAATCCAAATGTCAATGCGCAAACTCTGAACGAGGCACTCAGGCGTCAGGCTGAAATGGCCTTGCGCTATTACCTGACTGAAGTGCATTATTTGGGTGGTGAATTATCTCTGTCGGCGATGTTGGTTGATTTTCCGGCAGAGATGATAGCCTTGGCAGAAAGTTCGCCCGACGCCAACGTCCATCGCGCTGATGAGCCTTACCGTCGTGCGCTCACCGGCATGTACGCCAGGCTGGCCGCAACGCTAAAACTCTTGACTGGCGGCGAGGCGGCACGTCACGCTGTCGAGCCGCAAAATCCTTATTCAAACGCACAGGCCTTTTTGGCGGATTTAAGGGTCATTGAAGCGTCTTTGCATAGCCAACGTGCACAGGCATTGTCTGCCCAGCGCCTACATCCTTTGATTCGCGCTGTTGAGGTGTTTGGTTTTCATTTGGCATCGGTCGATTTGCGCCAAAGCTCGGATCAGCACGAAAAAGTCGTTGCCGAGTTGCTTGAACATGCACGTCTCGACATGACCTATTCAACCTTGGATGAGGCGAGTAAACGAGCGTTGCTCTTACGCCTGTTACAAGACCCCAGGTCGTTACGTATTCATGGGTTCACTTATTCGGATCACACGAACTCTGAGCTGGCAATTTTTGAAGAGGCGTTTAGGTCGCGAGCAATCTATGGCACAGAGGCGATTCGTCATTACATCATTAGTCATACCGAAGATGTGAGTGATTTACTCGAAGTTCTTGTGCTGCAAAAAGAGGTTGGACTGTTGCGGAAAACTCTTGATGATCAAGCGGTTGTGGATCTCATTACCGTGCCCTTGTTTGAAACAATTGCAGACTTGCAGAACTCTGCTCGTATCATGCGCGAGTTTTATGCATTGCCTGGCATCGCAGATATGGTGCATCGCTCAGGGGCCGAGCAAGACATTATGTTGGGTTACTCAGATAGCAATAAAGACGGCGGAATTTTTACCAGTAACTGGGAGCTCTATCGAGCCGAGGTGGCGCTGGTCGAAGACTTTAATCGTTTGGCGACGACGCACAATATTCAGTTGCGTATGTTTCATGGGCGTGGCGGTACGGTGGGCCGGGGGGGCGGGCCAAGTTATCAGGCCATTCTTGCGCAACCGCCCGGCACAGTGCGCGGTCAGATCCGCTTAACAGAGCAGGGCGAGGTAATTGGTTCAAAGTATGCCAATCCAGAAATCGGTCGTCGTAATCTCGAAACCCTTGTTGCAGCTACACTTGAAGCAACATTATTGCAACCGACCAAAAGCGCGCCAAAAAACTTTTTAGAGACTGCGGCCCAATTGTCTCAGGCCAGCATGGACGCCTATCGGCGCTTGGTATACGAAACCCCCGGTTTTGAAGAGTTCTTCTTTTCGGCGACACCCATCAGAGAGATTGCCGAACTCAATATTGGATCGCGACCCGCCTCACGCAAAGCGACTCAAAAAATCGAAGACTTAAGGGCGATTCCGTGGGGCTTTAGTTGGGGACAGTGTCGTTTGACGTTGCCGGGTTGGTTTGGCTTTGGCTCTGCTGTTCAAGGGTTCTTGACTCGTTCAACACCTCAAGAGCGTCAGGACGCTGTGGCGCTATTACAAAAAATGGTCAAGCAGTGGCCCTTCTTTAAAACACTTTTATCTAACATTGACATGGTACTGGCTAAAAGTGACTTGGCTTTGGCATCGCGCTACAGCGAACTAGTACTTGATGCGAAATTACGTAAAAAGATTTTTTCTGCTCTTGAGTCAGAATGGCTGAAAACCGCTGAGATGATTGCCTTGATCACCGGAGAAAAGCACCGCCTGGCCAATAACCCTGCGTTAGCGCGTTCTATCCGTCATCGCTTCCCGTATATCGACCCATTGCATCACCTGCAAGTCGAATTGATCCGACGCTATCGCGCAGGCAAGGCAGACGAGAGGGTGCGACTTGGTATCCATCTGTCGATCAATGGGATCTCGGCAGGCTTAAGAAATACGGGCTAAGTATTTGAGAGGATGACAGCCCGCTCTTCTATAAATATGCGCACGGGTAAAGTGTGCAGGCTGTGTAAATTTTTGGCGGGGTTGTCATGACACCTTGTAAGGAATAGACTAATTGGCGTACTTTAGGATCTTTAACGCGTCAACATATGTTTTTCACTCAAACGGGTTGTGGTTTGAGTGATGTCCGCAATTGCTCTTAACCGTTTGGTGCTTAGATTTCATGAAACGCGCACTCTTGGCTTTTTCTTTGGTTGTTGCGTTTTGTTTTGCCTGGAAAGCGCTCACTAGAATTGAACTCAAGGTGTTGGGGCAGCCAGAGTCGACAGGTGCGTATCAACAAAAAAGCGAAGCCCCATTCTTTCACAGCCTTGCCAGTACAACAGGTTTGCCGCTCGACGTTGTGTATCGGCCGCTGAATCAGACCGGTGTAAAAGATATCTTTCAGCTTGAACTCATGAAGCAGGGCACCTTCGATGTTGTCTCCCTCAGGTTTATTCAAAATGCAAAGACAGAATCGACCTTAGAAGGTATCGATCTGCCTATACCGGGCTTAGATTTTGATACAGCACGAGCGATGAGCGATCGTTACTTTCCAGTCGTTGATCGGCGGTTGCAAGAGCATCAGCGGGTGAAGCTTTTGGGTTTATGGACTTTTGGCCCTCAAGAGCTTTTTTGTAGCCGCCCAGTGAATAAGCTAAGTGATTTGCGCGGGCTTAAGGTGCGGGTGGCTGGGGCGCAGCTAGAGCAGTACTTCAGCGCGCTCGGGGCGATTGCTGCAATTATTTCGTTTGACGAAACACGCGAGGCGTTTAAAAAGAAGTTGATTGACTGCGCGGTCACGAGCGCGGCTTCGGCGAACTTTGCGCGCTGGCTTGAGTTTACGTCTCATTACATTCCGCTCAGTTTCGGTTTTGGCATAAATGGTTACGTGATCAGCCTCGATAAATGGAATCAGTTCACGGCCACTGAACAAGCCACGCTTAACGAGGCGTTTGCACAGCAAATTCAACGCAGTTGGCAGTTCGCAAAAGAAATTTATACCGACAGTGTGCGTTGCATGACCGCAGATCCGCTATGCCAAGAAGGTAATAAGCACCAAATGGTTCAGGTCAATTTTCCTCAAGAAGATGTTGCTGCCATGAGGCGTATCGCGCTTTCGTCGAGCGTCGAAGACTGGTTGAAGATGTGTTCAAAAGTCTATAGCAGCTGTGGGCAAGAGTGGCTTAAGACGCTTGGTGCCACCCTAAAGTTGAATTAAGCCTAGGGATCTGATGATGAGTGCGAACAATTCAGCAACAAATTTTTTAGACAGAACGATCGATCTCAATAGCGTAGAGACGCCCCTTCGGATGATTGTGGGGCTAAGTTGTCTTGCCTTTGTGATCTGCTTGGGTTTTGAGATTTTGAGTTTGTACGGGCTCCAACTCGCACATCTATACCTGACGATTACTGCACCCTTGGTGCTCCTGCTTTGGGCCTTGAAAGAGCGTCAGATTTTGTCGAAGTCGCAAAGGGGGATCGTCACAACGAACTTGCTTGCTGGGCTGCTGATATTTTTGCTTTTGGTGGCGGTGCGTGCGTTGGTTTTTTTTCTGAGTGAAGCGCCCACTCATGTGGCAAAGGGCCTCGTGATAGACTCAGCTTTTGGTGTTAGATGGATTTTTTTGCTTGGCTATACGCTGGTTTTTATAGCGATTAGCCAAACCGTGATTGAACTGTTTTTACTGAATGAAAAAAACCGAGCCAATACAAGAGAAGAGCAACTACTGTCATCGCTGAATGCTTTAGCCATGGCGCGTGATAACGAAACGGGTAACCATATCTTGCGAACTCAACACTACGTCAAAGTGTTGGCGCTACGTTTAAGAACAATGAAACAATACGTAGCGGAGCTGTCTGATACCGATATAGACCTATTATTTAACGCCGCACCCTTGCATGATTTAGGCAAGATCGGCATCCCTGATGCGATCTTGCTAAAGCCTGGCTCACTGACTGAAGAAGAGTGGACAGTCATGAAGACGCACACCTCTATCGGTGAGCAGGTATTGAACGCTGCGGGTACGAAGCATGCGTTAAAGAATGATGTGATAGAGAAAGCGATCATGATCGCAGGCGGACATCACGAGCGTTGGAATGGTCAGGGCTACCCGCGAGGTTTAGCAGGGCAGCAAATCCCGCTGCCTGCCCGAATTATGTCGCTAGCCGATATGTACGACGCTTTGGTCAGCGAGCGAGCGTACAAAAAGGGTTGGACTCACGACGACGCCGTCAGTGAGATCCTAAGCAAAAGAGAAATTCAGTTTGATCCCGTTGTGGTGGATGCCTTTCTGCTTGAAGCAGAAAACTTCAAGGTAATTGCACAACGCTATCAGGACTAAACTTCGCAGTGCTAGAAAGTCTCTGATTGCTCACTACCAACCGTATTGAATCGTCTAGCGTGATACGGGCACAGACGCAGACTTATTCATGACAGGCTGCGACACTTGTTTATTTATATTCAAGCGCTGCAATGTAATCAGCCAAAATCGGGATATCACTTTCTTTGACCGCAGACATGGCAGACGTCATGTTGCCGTCCATGTCGTAGCGCGTGTGCGCTTTAAAGCCTTGTAACTGTGCCAACAGATACTCGTATTGTTGTCCTGCAAGCCGAGGGATATGTTGAATCCCCTTTAAGGCTGGGCCATGGCATTGCGTACAGTTGTACTGTGCGGTCAGAGCAGGGCCAAGTTTGATGCTTTCAGCGGAGGCTTGATGGGTGGGCGGGGCTACTTTTTCTGAGGAAAAGTAGGCTGCCAAATTGTTCATCTCACGATTGGTGAGATTTTCAGCCATTGGCGTCATCTGCACATTTTTACGATTACCTTCTCGGTAATTGTAGAGTTGCATACTGATCGCTTGCGCGGCGTTACCTGAAATTGAAGGCACTCCTGGTGTGGTTGAGTTGCCCCCAGGGCCGTGACAGGCGACGCAAGTTTGAGCTTGGGCTTTGCCTGCTTCAATATCAGAGGCCCGCACGACAGGAGACGAGACTAAAAAAGCCGCAGCGGCTAGAAGACCCGCTGCGACTTGTTTGCTGCTTGATGCTTGAAACATTATTTGCTGTAGCTCACGCGATAGATGACGCCGTTGTAGTCGTCTGAGAACAAGATCGAACCATCAGGCAATTGCAGCACGTCAACTGGACGGCCCCACATTGGTGGATCAGCCTTGTCGTCAGTCATGAAGCCGGTCACAAAGGGCTCGTATTTTGCTACTTTGCCATCTGCATCCAGCACGACACGCATGACGTCATAGCCACGTTTCTCAGTCTTGTTCCAAGAGCCGTGACGTGCCATCAGGATGTTGTTTTTGTACTCGGCTGGAAACATGCTGCCGGTGTAAAACTTCATGCCTAATGGAGCCACGTGCGCGCCTAACTTGAGTGCTGGTGGTGTGCTGTTTGCGCAGGTGTCGTACTTGCCATAGATCGGATCGGGGATGTCACCCTGATGGCAGAATGGAAAACCAAAGTTTTCACCTTCTTTGTTCAGTACATTCAACTCATCATTTGGGATATCTTCACCCATCCAGTCACGAGCATGCTCTGTGAACCAGAGTTTTTTGGTGACGGGATGAAAATCCATACCGACGCTGTTACGCACACCCGTTGCAACGCGTTCAAGTTGACCGGTCGTGGTGTCGGCACGCAAGATAGCAGCTTGGTTATACAGCGGCATTGTGATGTTCTCTGGCGAGCCGATGTTGAAGTACAGCTTGCCGTCTGGGCCCATGGCGAGGTATTTCCAGTTATGCCCGGGGCCGTTCGTTGGGTCAAGGCCGTCTACAACCAATTTGCCAGCGCCGGGGTTATCCAGATTGGCCTCGATATTGTCGTAGCGCGTGATCTTGGTACGCTCGGCGACGTACAAAGTACCTTTTGAATAAACGATCCCGTTAGGTGTATCCAAGCCTTTCAAAATAATTTTTACTGTACGCTTGCCGTCTTTTTCAGTAATGGCCACTACGTTTTTACCAACACGGTTACCAACAAAAACCGTACCTTTGTCGCCGATCGCCATTGAACGGGCAGTGGGGATACCGTCAGCCCAAACCTCAACTTTAAAGCCGGGCGCAACCTTCAGTTTCGCTAACTGAATATCTTTGGCTTCAGTGCCGGTCATGATGGGCGCAAAGGGATGCAAAGTAGCTGGTTGTGCCGTGTTCTCCATGCCTTGTTTCCAGGCAGGTGGCGGCGCAGCTGGCGCGGGTGTTTGTGCGAAAGCGGGTAATGCAATCGCTAATGCAAGGGCCGATAAGGCAAATTTAAATTGCATTGAAGTCTCCAGAAATATTCTGTGATAGGTTTATTGAAACTTTTGTCTTGGTTGATTTTATAGCACTATTTATCCTGTTACGGACACAAAACATTAAGCCGCGTCTGTGAATGGTTAGGGATAACGCTAGGCTGCTCGTGTGCCTGGTCGGTTCATGCTAAGTCCGCTCTAGCTTCGATGCGACTGGCTCAATCAAAGTGCTGCCAGCACAGTGGTCTGTATAGAACAGTATGGACTAAGATAGTTCGGCGGTGTTTTCCTAAGATAGTTTTGCCGAAGTTTCGGGAGACAAAAAATGATAGAAACAATTCGTAGGCTGAGTGCCCTGTTCGTTTTGGGCGGTTTGATGTTGACGACAGTGCAGGCCCAAGACGTTTTGAAACTCTGGCCTAACAAACCGCTGCGCATTGTGGTTGGGTTTCCGGCTGGTTCAGTGACTGACACGGTGGCACGCGTGATGGCCGAGCAATTAACGAAAGCCTTAGGCCAGCCGGTTGTGGTTGAGAACAAGGCGGGTGCGAACGGAGCCATAGGCGTTGGCGAGGTCGCACGGGCCGCGCCCGACGGCTATACCCTGCTGGTCACAAACTCGAGCAGCATCACCATCAACCCGCAACTGTACAAACAGATCAACTACAAGGCGTCAGATTTTGCGCCCATCACGATGGTGATTGAGGCCCCATTTATTTTGACTGTTAACCCTGAGTGGGCACAGAAAAATGCTGTGAACAGCATCCAAGACTTGATCCGCTACGCGCAAGCGCAGCCAGACAAACTCACCTACGGCTCGGGCGGACAAGGCAATATGGCGCATTTAAGTTTCGTATCGTTGAGTAATCGTGCCAATATCAAAACAACGCATGTGCCATATAAAAGTGCTGCGCAAGCCGGACTCGCGATGATCAGCGGTGAGCTTAATGCGGGGTTCGATACCTTGAGCACCGTGCCGAATATTCAGGCAGGCAAGCTCAAGGCGTTGGCGGTGACCTCGGCAAAACGCATCACACAACTTCCTGATTTACCGACAATGGCTGAGGCGGGCTTTGCGGATTTTGAGATTATATTTTGGATGGGCCTCTTGGCGCCCGCGGGGACCCCCGAGCCGATCATTACCAAAATTTATGAAGCGGCCAAACTAATTACGACGAACAGTAAAGCGCAAGCGGTTTTAAAAAGTAACGGCGAGCCAGTCATGCTGGATCCCAAGAGTTTTGCCACGCTCATCAACAAAGAGGTGCCCTTGTGGGGCGAGGTGATTCGTCGCGAGGCCTTGGTGCTAGATTGAGCGACGACGATTTCAAAAACGCTTGGCGCTCAGCCGCGACCTTTTTAATGTGGTCGATCGGTCGCAGTAGGGCGTAATAGGCGGGGATATTAAGCTTTGGAATCCAGTCTTCAATCTCGCTTTGAAGCTGAAGAAAGTCGGCCATGATAGTGTCGAATTCTGCTTGCGTTTGTGCTTGCGCAAACCGTTGTTGTGTTGCGTGTAGCATATCGTAAGCATCGTTTGCTTTAAGTTGCCCGAGCGTTGTTCGATAGTTTGGAATCAAACGATAGAGGGGATACAGGACGGCCAAACTACCAAGAATAAAAAACCAAATTCGATTGACGAAGCTGGCGGCCCAAAAAGGTAGATACTTCACACTCTCTGGCGCGCCCTCTGACATATAGTGTTTAGCGATTGGGGCAAGTGGGATATTACTGTCTTTGTAAGATGGAAACTCATCAGGTCTAGCAAAAAATTGATCGCGTGAATCGCCGAGCACATCAATTGCCATTAAAAATAAAAGTTGCAGTGCTGGATGGAGGTCTTTTTCAACAACCAAGGTCAGACTCGTCGATACCATTTTGATATCGGTTGGAGGGTCGGTGGGCCAGGTCGTAAACGAACCTCGCGGGATCGACACCAGATCTAACTGCGGCAGATACTTCACGTAGGCAGGCGCAAACGGGAAATTGGCGAATTTAATATTTGGATCGGCTAGTAGTTTTTTTATAATTGGAGAGTCAATCCCATCGACCGCAGTTAAGGCATCGATCTCACCGGATAACAGCGCATCGACTGATTTCAGATATGGCCATTCAAGAAGACTGATTTTGCTGGCGGCATCTTGTCGTCTGGTTGTTAGAATCTGACGAACAATAGTGTTTGATCCAGAGTTGGGCTCGCCGATCGCCAGGCCTTGCATTGCAAAATGAAAAATCGGTTCATCGCCCGTGTAGGCGTCACCGCGATAGAACAGCCATAAGGGCTCGTATTGAGAACTACCTAAGGACCAAACCTCCTTGAGTTCGTGCTTTTTGTGCACGCCACCCAACACTAGTGCGCTTTGAATCGAGCTTTCGCGCTGCATGGCCACAATGGGTTGCTTTCCCCCTTCGGTATAGGTAATGTTTAGTGTTACGCCGTGCTCGGCAAAAAAAGACACTAGTTTTTCGCCGTAAAGTCCATCCGAAGTTCCTTCTCGACCTACTGCGATGCCTAGGGTCTTCGGGGGAAAGGGCGTCCAAACATAGATCAATGAGATGGTGCCAATGACTAGCGCCAGCACGTAGAGCCATTCGTAGCGCAGGACGTGATACCAAGCGTGACCTTCATCGCGCAACAGTTTGACGGTGCGTTTTGTGAGTGGCTTAGGTTTGGCCAGAGTTGCGACGGTTGGCGTCTGCGCTTTTTTCATTCTTGTTGATTTAGTTTTGATGCCATTTATGGTTGTTATGCTAGCGCATAACAACGCGGGCCGCTAGAACGTTCCGGCGGTTAGTCGATCTCAGATGGGGTTCGCGCGGATGCAAAACCGTTGAGGTCTGCAAGTCAGTGCGCTGATCCACGAATGAACGAGGTTTGAAACGGTGTAAATTCGCTAGAGCGCTAAATATAGAGTGGTCTAAACTCTGGATAGCAGTTGAAACAAATAAAACCGACCACGACGACAAGTAAGGAAGCTCATACAGATGAAAAAAGCCTTCAGCTCGCTTGCGCTATTTTTCGCAGCCTTTGCTACCCAAGCGCAGACGTTTGATACCTGTGTCACAGGGCTGAGGCAGGCTGCGAGCGCACAGGGCATCACTGCTTCGACGCTTGATGCGGCCTTCAAAGGAATCGAGCCTGACGAAACTGTCCTGAAATCTTTTGATTATCAGCCTGAGTTTCGCACGCCTATTTGGGATTATTTGGCGGGCTTGGTTGACGATGAGCGAGTGGCCGATGGGCAGGCTAAGCTCGCGGAGTGGTCGAAGACGCTTACCGAGGCCGAGCAAAAATATGGAATGGATCGATACACCATCGTAGCCGTTTGGGGCGTTGAATCGAACTTTGGGCGGATACAAGGCACCCGCGAATTAGTGCGTTCGTTAGTGACCTTGGTATGCGCTAATAAGCGACAGGCGTTTTTTAAGGGTGAGTTACTTGCGACCTTAAAGATTGCGCAAAGTGGTGATATTCCGTTGCAAAACTTGGTGGGATCTTGGGCAGGTGCCTTCGGTCAAACGCAGTTTATGCCCACAACATATCAACGTATTGCAGTGGATTTTGATGGTGACGGCAAGCGCGATATTGTGAACTCTGTACCCGATGCCTTGGGCTCAACAGCAAATTTTTTAAAGTTAGCTGGGTGGGTGAGCGGCGCAAACTGGGGTTACGAGGTACAACTGCCCAAAGGCTATGCTGGGCCTACGGGGCGCACGACGCGCCAGCCTTTAGCGCAATTCACAAAGTTAGGCGTCAAGCCGATTAATCCTGAGCAAGCGGTGCCAAACGAGGCCACTCAGGCTGCGCTGTTGTTACCGGCGGGTCCGACCGGCCCGGCCTTCATTGTTTTTCGAAACTTTGATGCGATCTATAGCTACAACGCTGCTGAGTCTTATGCTTTATCAATCGCGCATCTGGCCGATCGTCTGCGAGGGGGCGGGCGTTTCAGCACACCGTGGCCAACCGACGATGCGGGTACCAGCCGAGCCGAGCGTCGCGAAGTGCAGCAACGTTTAGTGGATCGAGGGTATGACATCGGTGAGATTGACGGCATGATCGGGGCAAAAAGTCGACAGGCCATTAGCGAATTTCAGACGTCAATTGGCATGAAGCCCGATGGGCGCGCGGGGCAGCGGGTGCTGCTCGCGTTGCGAGCGGCCAAGCCAAAATAGTATGTGTGACACGTTACGTTGGAAACGTTAAATGGCAAAAAAAGTACATGTCAGTGAAACGCCTGCAACGGCTTTTTTGAAAGCGCACGGCATTGAATTTACTGAACACCCATACGAATATCTTGAACATGGTGGGGCTCAACATAGCGCGCAGGCCTTGGGACTTGATCCTTTTTCAGTGGTCAAGACGCTGGTGATGCAAAACGAAGCCGCTGAGCCCTTGATTGTTCTGATGCACGGCAACAAAACCGTCTCGACCAAAAATCTAGCCAGACAAATAGGGGCCAAATCCGTTGCGCCCTGCAAGCCAGAGGTGGCCAATCGCCACAGTGGCTTTTTAGTGGGCGGCACCTCACCTTTTGGTACGCGTCGCAAGATGCCGGTTTACATCGAGCGCAGCATCCTTGGTCTTTCGCGCATCTGTATTAATGGTGGTCGGCGCGGTTACTTAGTCGGAATTGACCCATCTATCTGCGTGACGTTGCTCAACGCGCAGGCGGTAGACTGTGCCCTGGATATGTCTGAATAGAGACCGCCGATGTGTCAGAGGATCATTGCTTACGGGTATCGGCAGACATTCAGCATCCGCTTAAATAGGCGTTGTCCTGATCGCGAATCTTGTAAGATGAACTCATGATGCTTTTCTTAGCTTTTGTGTTGAATACCCTTTTGGTGTCCGGAGCCATCCTGATCCACTATGAGGTTTTGTTTTTGCTCGATCGAAAACTTCCACGCATCGCGCACATCGCCCCAAGGTTTAGAGTTTTATTAGGGGTGGGTGTGATTTTTATGACCCACGTGATTGAGATTTGGTTGTTTGCGCTAGGCTATTTTTTATCGTTACAGGTTTCCGGCATGGGAACTGTGGTCGGCACCACGGCTGGTCATGGCTTTTTTCTTGATTGCGTGTATTTGTCTTTCATTACCTTTACGACTGTGGGTTACGGTGATTTCGTTGCGCAAGGCTACGTCCGTTACCTCACCGGCGTTGAGGCGTTAACGGGTCTAATTCTAATTACTTGGTCGGCATCTTTCTTGTTTATTGAAATGCAAAAATACTGGATAGATGCGAAACGTAATGATGTTTAAAGTGCCGTATCGAGGATGGCTATGTTGGTCGGTGACGCTTTGTGTTGCGGTCTTCTGCTTTCTGACTCACCTACCAACGGTACGTGCCCAGCAAAGCTCAACTCTTAAGGTCGTCATCAGTGCGCAACCAAGCACGCTTCCTAAGCTGATGAAATTTGTCGTTCCGTTTTCACCGGGTGGCAGTAATGATGTTTATGCGCGTGCATTGGCACAAAAATTAGCGATCAAGCTATCAAATACTATCGTTGTTGAAAATAAACCCGGTGCTGGAGGGAGTATCGGTTCGGATCTGGTGGCGCGTGCCGAACCTGATGGTTCAGCCTTACTGTTGATATCTACTTCGTTTGCGACCAACGCGGCCGTACGCGCTAATCTGCCCTTTGATCCGATTACTTCGTTTAAGCCTGTCGCCCTGGTTGCAAAGGGGGCTATGGTTCTGATTGTGGGCAACAAGACACCTTATCAGAACGTGGCACAACTTATCGCAGCAACCAAAGAGACAAACAATACAGTCAATTACAGTTCGGCCGGAATGGGCTCGATCGGACAGTTGAGCGTTGAACACTTTAAGTCGCTCTCGGATACACGAGCACTGCACGTTCCGTATCAAGGGATCAATGGTGCGGTCACCAATATGATCGGCGGCAACATTGATTACATGATTACGACGCTTGCCTCGGTGGGCGGCCAGCTCAAGGCGGATTTGGTGCGGCCAATTGGGGTGACGTCGCTTGAGCGTTCAAAATTTTTTCCTGGTGTCCCTGCGATTGCCGAAACCTTGCCTGGGTATGAGGTGGATGTATGGTGGGTTGTATTTGCGCCTGCTAAAACGCCAGACCATGTCATCAATGGTTTGAACGAGGCGATTCGCAGTGTGAGCGCCGAACCCGATATGCTTGCTTTGTTCGCTAAAGAGGGTGCCGAACCCACGGCACTTACCCCGCAGCAGACAGCCGAGTATGTCAAACACGAAGTCGAGCGTTGGAAACAAGTTGCGCGAACAGGGCGCATTCAGGTCAACTAGAGAAAAAATTCAGTATGGAGCCGAGACATGAGTAAAGAACAGACAATTTTGCAAACGTTTTCTGAGCTATTTTGTAAGACTCAATTTA
This sequence comes from uncultured Alcaligenaceae bacterium, assembly GCA_937952975.1. GTDB lineage: Bacteria > Pseudomonadota > Gammaproteobacteria > Burkholderiales > Burkholderiaceae_B > Zwartia. Next base: position 23,057 of record CALFXX010000155.1, on the reverse strand, counting down.
AAGATGTGCCCCCCGAGGTGGTGCACAAAGCGAAGTTGTTGACGATCGATTTAATTGGCGTGTCCATTGCTGGCTTGAAGATGGACTTTCCACGCATGATGATCGATTATCTGTCGAGCTTGCGCGGCACTGAAGATGCCACCTTGTTTGGTTTCAAAGAGAAGGTGCCCGCCATCCATGCGGCCTTAGGTAATGGCGTGACTGCGCATGCCTTGGATATGGATGACGGCTATCGTTTTGGCGGTGTGCATGCGGGTGTCGCTGTCATCCCCGCGGCCTTAGCCTACGCTGAGACCCAGCAGGCGGATGGCAAGTCTTTTTTGTTGTCGATGATTTTGGGTTATGACATCGTCAATCGCATTTCAAAGGCGATGAATCCGTCGCATTTGAATCGAGGCTTTCATACGACAGGCACCTTGGGTGTGTTGGGGGCCGCAGCGGCTTGTGGCGTGTTGGCGAAGTTAGGTAAAGAGCAACTCACAAGCGCGCTGGGCATTGCAAGCTTGCAGGGCGCCGGCTTGTTACAAATCTTGGTTGAAGGTGCGATGGTCAAGCCGTTGCATCCAGGAAAGGCTGCGATGGCTGGTGTGCTATCGGTGGATTTGGCTAAGCGCGGTGCGAATGGCCCGATGACTGCGCTTGAGGGTGAGAAAGGCCTCTTTAAAGCGATGGCCGACGAGATCCATCTTGAGACACTCTTTGAAGAGCTTGGCAAACACTTTTATTTGGCAGATCAATATATCAAGTTGCACGCGGCCTGTCGTCATATTCACCCAGCTGCCGACGGTGTCTTGACGGTGATGAAAGAGAATAAATTGGCTTTTGCCGATATTGAAAGCGTCGATGTCGCAACTTACCCCGTTGCAGTAAGCTTTTGCGGCGCAACCGAAATGCCAGATACCGCTGAGGGAGCTAAGTTCAGTATTAAATACTCTGTGGCGATGGCTGCCTATTACGGCGATGTTGGCGAAGATCGTTACGTGCCGTCGGTCGTGACGAACGCCGACATTCAGGGGTTGGCCTCGCGTATTACTTCAAGACTGGATGACGGTTGGGCAAAGGCCTATCCGAGCCAGCGTGGCGCTTCGATGGTGATTAAAAGCAAAGCGGGTGCTGTGCATACAATCGATGTCCCCTTGGCAAAGGGCGAACCTGAAAATCCAGCCTCTGACGAAGACATCATTGCTAAGTTTCGCCATAACGCTGAGGGGCAAGATCCCCAGTTGGTTGAGGCGATTCTTGCGCTCTTGCTGTCGTTTGAGAATCATTCTGTATCTGAGTTAGCCGCCTTAATGAGGCAACTACATCGGTGATGTTGTAACTATCACAACGCACGCTAAGCTTGAAGTCGTTGCGCACTCAGAGGTTGAGTGCGCAACGCAATCTCCATGCGAAAGCGCGACACGCTCTTAACTTTATGCCCGTGATTCTGCCAAGCTTCTTTATTTATTCAACCTGCCACTTGCAACATGACAACACCTTCTGCGCGACCACAACCTGAGTCGCTTAAAGACTTATTTGTTTCTTTTACGCTGTTAGCGATACAGGGATTTGGCGGTGTGCTGGCCTACATGGAGCGCGAGTTAGTTGAGCGTAAAAAGTGGCTCACGCGCGCCGAGTTTGTTGAAGAGTGGGCGGTTGCCCGTACCATGCCTGGTCCACCCGCCTTGAATCTAAGCATCATGGTGGGGTCGCGCTATTTTGGTTTGCGCGGCGCTATCGTCTCAGTTGCCGGTATGTTTTTTTTACCTTCTTTCACGATCGCCGTGATGGCCTTGGCCTATGCGAAATTCGGCACTGACCCTCATGTCATCAATGCCTTACGTGGTATGGGCGCGGTCGCCGCGGGGTTGTTCATTGCTACGGGTTTAAAACTGCTGACTGCCTTGAAAACCAATCCTCTAGGCGTGCCGGTGTGTTTGATTCTCGCCAGTTTAAGTTTTGCGGGTGTTGCGTTACTGCACTGGCGTTTGGTTTATGTCATGTTGGGCTTGGGCGGCTTGGGTTATGTGCTGACCTTCCTTAAGTTGCGGGGCAAGCCATGAACGCTCCGTTAAGTTTCGTGATGCAGTGGTCCGATTGGTTTGAGCTCTTAACGCATTTCTTTTTGTTTTCGGTGAGTTCGATTGGTGGTCCGTTGGTGCTGCTACCTGAGATTCATCACTATCTGGTCACGCAACAGCACTGGCTCACTGACCCGCAATTTAGTGCGTCGGTGGTGATCGCGCAGGCAGCGCCCGGACCTAACGTTTTGTTTGTGGCGTTACTTGGCTGGAACATTGGTTTTAACGCTGGTGGCATGTTGGCTGGCATGTTTTCTGCCGTGTTATGCATGGTGGGGATGCTGTTGCCCAGCTGTACGCTGATTTTTGTGACCGCGAAGTGGGTCTATAAAAATCGCGAGCTGATCGCCGTGCGCGCGTTCAAACTTGGTATGGGGCCGATCGTGATTGCGCTGTTAATTGCGTCAGGTTGGATGCTGGCAACCGGTAACACCGAGGCTGCTCGGGATTGGCCTTTATGGGCGTTGACTACCGCTACAACGGTTCTTGTGGCGCGCACCAAAATCAATATGTTTTGGTTGTTATTGACGGGTGCTGCGCTTGGAGCGACCGGTCTACTGACCATCGGTTAAAGACTCGGGCAGGGATCGAGATCGACGTTGACCCATCAGATCGTTCTGAGTTCTTGCGTAAGGTTTAGAGTATGTTTAGCGAACGGCCAGCAGGTCAGGACGTCCGTACGACATCGCCCTTCAGGTAACGCTTCAGTATTGCCGGGTCAGGGTCTACGCCCAAGCCAGAGCCTTGGGGCAGTTGCACCTTGCCGCCTGTGCTGCGCACCCAAGGATCAAACGGATTGTCTTGCATGTCGATCCATAAGATTTCAATCAATGGTTGCTCGATCAAGGCCGAGGCCACGTGATAGCTGGCGAGCAAGCCAGGGCCAAAGTAGGGGCAGTGTGGATACACCTCAATACCGTTGGCCTGGCAATAATGAATGACTTTGACCATCTCGCCAATGCCACCGACTTTGGTCACACTGGGCTGCGCAATGTCGATTGCATGCGCCTCAATGAGAGTCTTAAAACCGAACAGCCCTGCAACGTTTTCGCCTGCAGCAATCGGTACTCCCTTGGCTCGGACGCTCGCCAAACTATGCACGTCTTCGGGTGGCCAGACCGGTTCTTCGAGCCACAGTAGACCGTCCAGAGCCAGAGACTGCGCCATCTCGCGTGCCTTGACGGGTAGCCACGCGCAATTCACATCGAGCATGATTTTGGCGTTCTCGGCACCCGGCGCCTGGATGGCCGCCAGCGTCGCTTCGCGCGTGACCTCGTGCAGCTTAATGAAACGATAGCCTTGGCTTGCCGCTTTAGAGACGTTTTGGGCAACGAGTGCGGGGTCTGTGTAGCAAAGCAAGCTCGCATACGTATCAAGCTCTTTGCGCGCGGGCCCGCCGAGTAGCTGCCAGACGGGTTGTTTGGCGCGCTTGCCGGCTAAGTCCCATAAAGCGATTTCAATCCCAGAAAAGCCATAGACAAAAGATCCGTTACGGCCCAAGAGATGTGTGCCATGTAGCACCGAACGGGTCAACCCGTTGATATCGGTCGCATCACGCCCAAGTACCAAGGGAGCGATGATCGAATCGATGGCCGCTTTGGTCGATGCAATCGCGGCGTGACCAAAGGCTTCGCCCCAGCCTACCAAGCCGTCTTCGGTTTCGACCTTGACCAGCAAGATCTCAAGGTGATCCCAAAGTTGGCCAGCGAAGCGGTTATGCGGTCCATCCATTGTGAAGGGGATCGAGATCACAGAGGTTGCGATGGCGGTGATTTTCATGATTCGTTGAAATCCTGTCTTTGAGACATTGAATATTTGTAGGATAACAGCGAGTCATACGCTGCGGTGCAGCATTGTGCTACTTAAGAGTTCACCTAGCTAGCGAGCACAACATTTAGGTGGCTGCGTTTGCAGCGGGTCACTTCTCTGATAAATTGACTCATCGATGACTCAACAGAGAGAGACAAATGCCTTCAAAATTAAAACTACGCCCAACGACGAACCCAGATGGCACTCCGATTGCCGTGCATGCAGCCCCAGATAACTCGGCCTGGCGTGCGTCGCACCAAGAGGCAATCATTGAACCTGAGTTACCCATCATCGATCCGCACCATCATCTGTGGGATCGCCATGGTCAAACCTATTTGCTGCAAGAGTTTATGGCCGAAGCGCAGTCGGGGCATAACATCGTGGGTTCAGTGTTTGTTGAGTGCGGTGCGTTCTATCGTAAGACGGGGCCTGAGATGATGGAGCGCTTAGGCGAAGTTGAGTTTGCGAATGGGATCGCTGCGATCGCTGCGAGCCAGATGTATGGTCAGACGCAAGTCTGTGCTGGTATTGTGGGTTCTGCTGATCTGACCTACGGACAAGAAATCAGCAAACTGCTTGATGCACAAATTGCTGCGGCGGGTGGACGTTTTAAAGGTATTCGCCTAATCACGAAATGGGATGCGGATGAGCAACTCAACAACGGCCGTTACCTGATCCCGCCCAAGCTCATGTCAGATCCAGATTTTCGTAAAGGCTTCGCAGAACTCGGTCCGCGCAATCTAAGTTTTGATGCGATGATTTATCACCACCAGATTCCTGAGGTGATCGACCTTGCGCGTACCTACCCTGATACGACCATTGTCTTGAATCATATTGGTGGACTGATCGCCAAAACTCGCACCTACCTTGCCAAAGAAAAAGAGACTACCGATACGTGGCGCGCCCTGATGAACGACTTGGCAAAATGTCCGAATGTGTACGTCAAGCTAGGTGGCTTAGGAATGTCGTATTTGGGCTTTGGTTTTGAAAAACTGGCTAAGCCCGCAGATTCAACACAACTTGCTGCAGCGTGGGGCCCTTTATTCGATTCATGTATTGAAGCGTTTGGCGCGCAGCGTTGCATGTTTGAAAGTAATTTTCCGCCTGATCGCGCCTCGGTCGATTATCACGTGATCTGGAACGCCTTTAAACGCGTGGCTGCTAAGTATTCAGCTGCAGATAAGCAGGCGTTGTTCTTTGGCACCGCGGCAAAGGCTTATAAATTGAAGTTGGATTGAGAACTGGCAATATTAGTCGGGGCTAGGTTCAATGGCTTAGCCGCGCGTCTCTGACGGACGCGTGACTGAGATTGAAACCATTGCCGTTTACACAAAAGAATCGCCATGCCAGCACCTTCTAAACCGCTGCTGTATTCATACCGCCGTTGCCCTTACGCGATGCGCGCCCGCATGGCGTTGTGGTGTGCGGGGGTGCAGGTTGATTTAGTCGAAATCAGTTTGCGCGATAAGCCCGCCGCAATGCTGGCTGTGTCGCCCAAGGGTACGGTGCCAGTGCTGCACGGTACAGAGGGCTTAGTGTTGGATGAAAGCCTGGCAATTATGCGTTGGGCGCTTGGGCAGCATGACCCGCAAGGGTGGTTGCTGCAGGCTGATCAGCCTGAGCAATTGAGGCTTGTTCAGTGTAACGATACAGACTTTAAGCATTGGCTTGATCGTTATAAATATGCCGAGCGGTATCCAGAGTGTGGTGTTGAGTATTATCGCGAGCAGGCACTCGCCTGTTTGATTATTGAGCTTGAACGGCGTTTGACGGCCGCACCTTATCTTAGCGGACAAACGGCTTGTTTAAGCGACGTAGCGATTTTTCCGTTTGTTCGGCAATTTGCCGCGGTGGACGCTGCTTGGTTTGCACAAAGCGCCTGGTCGGCGACCCGAGCGTGGCTTGAGGGCTGGGTTCAAAGCCCCTTGTTCAAGACCGTGATGGATAAGAACCTGGCGTTAGCCCGGTCGCTTGACTGACTAAGCGCATCAGGGTGAAGCAACGGTGCACGAGTGAATCAAGCTGTGTGCTCGAGCACAGGTGATTGATAGCACAGGTAATCGAGCACAGGCGAGCGCAGTTTTAATAATGCGGCGGTAGTTCGTCGCGCAGGCTTGGTAACTGCGTATTGCGTTCGTGCGGTATGTGTTGCCGAAGGCTGCCGAGCTCTTTAGCTAAAAACTCAATTTGCTGTTGTTGCCTGAAAATCGTCTGGTTGAGCTGATCGATTAAATCGTCGGCTAAGCCCACTTTGATTTCGAGTTCGGTCAAGCGTTTTTCGAGCGTGTCGTCAGGATGCATATTGACTCAGTTTAGAAGTGAGCGACCTTGAGAACGTCACCACACCTCAAATGTTGAGTGACACAGGCTGGTCACAGCGATATTGTATATTCAGACTCACAGTCTCTCGTATATTCAACGCTAGACTCAATGATTGACTGGCGAAGTTGAGGCAGATCACTTCGCTAAATGTCTTGTTCGGCTGTGCGGGCAAGACTCTCTTGGAGCACTAGATGAAAGTCGGTATAAACGGTCTTGGGCGGATCGGACGCTTAGCGTTGCGCGCAGCGATGGGTGCCGCAGAGCGGCAGGCTGATGACCCACGTGCAAGTAACCGACTTGAGGTTGTGCATTTAAATGAAATCAAAGGCGGTGCGCTGGCAACCGCGCACTTGCTTGAATTCGATAGCGTGCAAGGTCGCTGGCGTGCCGATATTCAAGCGCAAGGTGAAGACCAGATACGCATTAGCGATCGGTCACTATCGTTTTCTTCTTACCCAACAGCAGCCGAAATCCCTTGGGGTGACCTTGGGGTTGAGGTGGTGCTCGAGTGCACCGGTAAGTTTTTAACTCCCGAAACCTTGCAAGGGCACCTTGAGCGTGGCGCCAAGCGTGTGATTGTTGCGGCGCCGGTTAAGGTAGGTAATGTTTTAAATATTGTTGTGGGTGTAAACGAACACCTGTACGACCCCGCCCAACACCCCATCGTGACCGCTGCGTCTTGTACCACCAACTGCTTAGCGCCGGTCGTTAAAGTAATTCACGAGTCCATCGGCATTCGGCATGGTCAGATCACGACCATTCATGATCCGACAAACACTAATTTAATGGTGGATGCGCCGCATAAGGATCTGCGTCGAGCACGTAGCGCGATGTTAAGTTTGGCGCCGACCACTACTGGTAGTGCGACGGCGATTGCACTCATCTATCCAGAGCTTAAAGGTAAGCTAAATGGTCATGCGGTACGTGCGCCTGTTTTAAATGCCTCGTTGACTGACTGTGTGTTTGAATTGCAGCGTGAAACCACCGCACAAGAAGTGAACGCTTTGTTTGCTCAGGCGGCACAGGGCGCGTTGGCGGGCATCTTGGGCTACGAGACTCGCCCCTTGGTCAGCGCCGACTATGCGCGCGACACGCGCAGCTCAATCGTTGATGCCTTATCCACAATGGTGACCGCCGGCACAATGCTCAAAGTCTATGCTTGGTACGACAACGAAATGGGCTATGCCTGCCGTATGGTGGATTTGGCTTGTCATATGCAACGGCAGGGGATTTAGGCGCAGATGACTCAAGTGAGCAAGGTATCACGCGAAACTCCAATCAGTCATTCTGCGGATGCGAAGGCTGCCTCCGCAAGCCCCGCAGCTGCCAGAAACTACGGAATCGTCACCGCCGCTTACTGGGGCTTTACGCTCACGGATGGCGCGTTACGGATGTTGGTGTTGTTGCACTTTTATCGCTTAGGCTATTCGCCCTTCACATTGGCGTTTTTGTTTTTGTTGTATGAAGCTGCAGGGGTGTTGGCCAACCTGATTGGTGGCTGGCTTGCAACGCGCTACGGCATTACGCGCATGTTGACGGTTGGGCTGTCTACGCAAATTCTTGGTTTCTTATTGTTATCGTTTTTGTCGCCAGACTGGACAGCTGCGATGTCTGTGGCGTGGGTGATTGGGGCGCAAGGTGTGTGCGGCGTCGCAAAAGATTTGACAAAAACGGCGAGCAAGTCGGCCATCAAAATCACGGCAAGCCAAGCCAGCGGGCAGTTATTTAAATGGGTAGCCTGGTTTACTGGTAGCAAAAACGCCATGAAAGGGGTTGGTTTTTTTATTGGAGGCCTGTTGCTTGATCTGTTGGGGTTTCGCGGCGCTCTGTGGGCGATGGCGGGGCTCTTAGCTGTCATTTTCGTGGCTGTGGTGCTCAGTTTGCCGCCGCTGATGGGTAAAAGCAAAGCATCAAAGTCCGCCAAAGAATTATTTGCCAAAAGTCGGGCGATCAATCTGTTGGCGGCTGCTCGAGTGATGTTGTTTGGCGCGCGCGATGTATGGTTTGTGGTTGGAGTGCCGGTATTTTTATACGCGTCTGGTTGGACGTTCACGATGGTGGGCGGGTTTTTGGCCTTGTGGACAATTGGCTACGGGTTGGTTCAAGCACTTGCACCTTCGCTCGTGCGTCGCAGTCATGATGGCTTAACTGCCGAGGTGCCCGCAGCAAGACTTTGGTCGTTACTGTTAGCCCTCGTGCCCATAGGGCTGGTGTTCGCCGTCTTGTTTAAAGCGCCGCACTTAGAGTGGGTCGTGGTCGGCGGGCTGGGTGTATTTGGGTTTGCCTTCGCAGTGAACTCTTCTGTGCACTCATATCTCATTTTGGCGTACGCAGGTTCTGAGAAGGCAGCTGAGGATGTAGGCTTTTATTATGCAGCGAACGCCTTCGGTCGCTTGATTGGTACATTGCTTTCAGGGTTGTTGTATCAGTGGGGCGGGTTACTCTATGCCTTGCTTGGGTCGGCTGCGATGTTGGTTGTGTGTTGGCTGATTACTCAGTTACTGCCAACGGTACGCTCGTAGGCGCACCTCGGTCAGAGATTGGGTATCATTGGTGCTCAGATGGGCTCAATACAACAGCATTCAAGCTGGCTTGTGATTAGGTTGGTCGTTTGAGCTTAAGACAAAAAATATCCAGGAGCACTCTCTTGAAAGCCTTTTCAACTCTACAACGCAGTTTGTTAACTCTTGTGCTGGCTTTTGGTTTCAGCGTTGGCGCTTATGCCGTTGAAATCCACGTGATTACCTCGGGCGCCTTTGCCACAGCATTTCAAGAGCTCGTACCGTTGTACGAAAAGCAGTCGACCGATACCGTTAAGATATCGTTCGGTTCGTCAATGGGAACCGCACCTGATTCGATACCCACCCGCTTGGGTCGCAATGAAAAATTCGATATCTTGATTTTGGCGGGGCCGGCCTTAGAGGGTTTTATTAAACAGGGTGCGGTCACGAACGGCACCCGTGTGGATTTGGCAAACTCGACGATTGGCGCTGTCGTTAAAAAAGGGGCCCCAAAGCCTGATATCAGTACTGTTGCCGCACTGAAGAATGCGCTGTTGCAGGCTAAGTCGGTAGCCTATTCAGCAAGTGCGAGTGGTACGTATCTGTCTACCGAACTGTTCGCCAAGCTAGGCGTCGCCGAGCAGATGAAAATTACTGCAAAAAAGATTTACAGTGAGCGTGTGGGATCGGTCGTGGCACGAGGCGAGGCCGAGTTGGGGTTCCAGCAGGTCAGCGAGTTGCTCTCTATCGACGGTTTAGAGTATTTGGGTGAAATCCCCGCAGAGGTACAACAGACGGTCCCTTTCTCTGCAGGGATCACAAGCACGACTCAAGAGATGAAGGCAGCCAAAGCACTGATCGAGTTTTTGGCCTCAGACAAGGCTGCGCCGATTATTAAAAAGACTGGGATGAACCCAATCATTTCAAAAATGCCTTGGTGAACACCGTTGAAACGGCTTGGTCGAGTGTGTTAATTGGTTATTTTTTGCGTCCAGCCATAATCACGATTGCAGCCGCGATATTGAGCAAGGCGGCTAAGCCGAGCGGTAATTGATAGCTGCCGCTCAGGTCGTGCAAGACACCAAAAAAGGCGGGCCCCATTGCTGACATAATTTGTATCAGCATGGCGGCAATGCCAAACACTGCACCAAACGACAGCGCACCGAATTCTCGTCGCACAATCACGGGCGGTAATGTGGTGGTATTGCCGGCAGTCATGCCGTAGGACAACACTCCAACAACAAGCGCCCAGGCCTGATCAGAAAAAATACTGGCGATGGCTAAACCAAGCGTGGCTTGTATCAGCACCCCACACGCGATCACTCTGACATCTAAACGGTCAGAAAACCGTGCAAGTAATAGCCTGCCCCCAAATGAAAGAATTGCGGCGCTCGTCACGCAGACTGCGGTCGCTGCCTGTCCAATTGCAGGCAACAGTAACGACACTTGGTGCGTTAGAAAACCAATTTGTACCAACAATGCGAGGCCAAAAGCCAGCATGACAGTGCGCAAGCCGCGTGTTTGTAAGGCCTCGGTACGAGTCCAGACGCGATCAGCCGGTTTGTTTTGTGAATGCTGGGCAAGAGCGCCGTCAGGTTGTAGCCCTAGATCTTGGGGTCGATGGCGCATGACAAAAAAGCTCAAGGGCCAAACGGTTGTTAATAAAATCAATGCAACCACTAGCATCGCTAAAGAAAAACCTAGCGAACCGATAAGCGTGAGCAGTAGAGGTACGCCGACGATGCCACCGATACTTGCGCCCAGCATGGCAGTCGAAACTGCGCGCCCTTGATGTTTGTCAAACCACGGAGCAAGCGTCGCGGTGATCGAAGTGGTTGATAGGCATGACCAGCCTAAGCCCATACAGGCAAAGGCAGCGTAGACCTGCCAAAGTTGTGTGACTTGACCCAGGCAACCTAGCCCGAGTGCCATCACTGCGGCACCCGTGGTCATGACTGGGCGTGGGCCATATTTTGCAATGGTGCTACCCACAAAACTCAACACGCTTGCATTGACTAAGAAGGATAGGGTGAGCGCCGAAGAGATCACCCCGATCGACCACTGATGGTTGTGGCTCAGCATGCTGATGTACACGCTTGGTCCGTAGAGCGCGAACGACCAGGCCACAATCGCGACGAGCATACAGCCCGCGACCATCCACCAACCGTGAAATATTTTAGTTTTCAACGTTGGGGCTTCAAGTGCGCAGGTGAAGATGGGCCATGGAGGATTCGCCCCATGTGCGAGGCGATACCTTTAGGACTATTAGCCTTCAAGCTGACAGGCTTGAAAGGCCGGCAATGTCTCGCATCGAGCGGATAGCGCCACTAAGTTAGGAAACTTGCTGGCATCAGCGATCTGGGGCAAGCTTTTATGCATAAAAAACCAACCGACAGCAACGGTGATATCTGCTAGATTGGCCTGCGCACCACCTTTAAAGGTACCTTTTGCGGCTAACGCTTCAAGCATGGTCAAGCTGGCGCTGGCTTGCTCAGCTAAGCCATCTAAGACCGGTTGATGTACTTTTTCGGCTGGGCGACGGCGTGGTTCGTAGATATATTGAATAGCCTTGTCTAATCCACTGCACATAATGGCGCAATGCTGCAGCACCTGACGGCGGGCGGCACCCGTTGTAGGTAGCAGCGTTTGACCAGGCGTCATGTCAAGAATTGAGTCGATGATGGCGGCGCTTTCCATCAAGGTCTCGCCGTTATCGAGCATGAGCGCTGGGACTCGAGCGATTGGGTTGTAGCCCTTGATAGCTTCCAGATCGGTGGCCGTTGAAAGCCCTTTGTGTTCAAAAGGGGTGCCAAGTGTATGCAGCACAATGCCAACACGACGAACAAAAGGGGATGCGTAACGACCAACTAAAATCATGAGTGTCTCCGGGTAGATTGGCTTGAACGGTGTGAGTATCGCTTGAAATTTAGGCAGCACCAAGTGATTGTTGCGTGTGTGGTGAATTTTTTGATTCTTTCTACCCCCGTTCTTTTTGGAAAGGACAAAATTCAGGTTATCTGACCGGCGATCGGTTCGAGATTGTCGACGTTGAGGGTTCTGAGGAGGGCTGACCACACCGTGACTGCTGTGTGACTTGGGTAGCTGCGTTGCGTATACTAGCCTTTATGCGTTGCGCCGATCTTTGATTTCATAGAAAAAGTCAGGGTAGGGCGTTATCGTTATCGCGAACCTTACAGTTTTTTTCACTTTTTGCAGGATTTCACTGTGGCCACCCCAATTAATTCTTTGACGTCTGATTTTGCGGTTGCACCGCAGTTGACTCCCGACGATATGGCTGCGGTTGCCGCAGCTGGTTTTAAAAGTGTCATTATTAATCGACCAGATTTTGAAGACGGCCCGAATCAGCCGACTTCGGCTGCGGTGTCCGAGGCGGCTCGCGCGGCTGGCCTGCGTGTGGCCTATCAGCCGGTGGTGAGTGGTCAGATGACGTCTGACGATGTCACCCACTTTGCTGAATTACTCCAAACGTTGCCGGCGCCGGTTCTGGCTTACTGTCGCTCGGGTACGCGCTGCACAGTGCTGTATCGGGCCGCAACTGGTAATTCTTAAGTGTTCCTGCGCTTTTGCGTAAGCCCACGAGCCTGAACATTGGGTGTCACTCAGCGCCTTCTTTGTCGGCTAAAAGCTTGATAAAGATCAAAATCGTATCAATCACTAGTGGAATAAGTTGAGTTAAGGGACTAGGATAGGTGTTCGAACCCTTGTTATGGAGCGTGCACAATGTTTAAGAAAATCCTGATTCCTACCGATGGCTCGGCCCTGTCTGCCCAGTCCGCGAATGCGGGCATTTCGTTCGCACGATCAACTGGCGCTGAAATCGTGGCGTTATATGTCACGCAGCCTTTTGCCGCCACCATGGGCTTTGACGGCATGTCGGCGGCCTATGCTTTTACCGATGAAGATTATGAAAAAGCAAACGCCGAGCAAGCTCAAAAGTACTTGAAAGCTATTATTGACCGTGCTGATACTGCCGGGGTGAAGTCAAGTGCCCACGCGGTGTCAAACTTTAATATTGCCGATGGCATTGTTCAGGGCGCGCTTGATTATCACTGCGACATGATTTTTATCGGGAGTCATGGCCGCAGTGGGTTTTCTAAGCTACTGCTAGGCAGCGTGACCACTAAGGTGCTGGCGCTGACGCATAACCCGGTGCTGGTTTACCGCGTGAAAGACGAGCCTAGAAAATAGGTGTTCACGGGGCTATAACCCTATTCACTATAGGGTAAAAGGCATAGTTCTAGTGTGTCGCTTGCATAGTAGCTTATGATAAGCAACACGCTGGGATCAGTTGCGGTGGCCATCGCTGCCCGTGATGCCCTAGGAGAGCGCACATGACGATCAAAGTCGGCGATCGGGTACCCGATGCCACCCTCACAGAATTTATTGAAACTGAAACTGCTGGTTGCACCGTAGGCCCTAACGCCTTTCAGGTTGCTGATTTGGTGAAAGGCAAAAAGATTTTGATGTTTGCTTTGCCTGGCGCCTTCACGCCAACTTGTTCAGCTAAGCACGTTCCTGGCTACGTCGAGCACATTGACGCGATCAAAGCCAAGGGCGTTGACGAAGTGTGGTGTGTTGCGGTCAATGACGCGTTTGTCATGGGTGCTTGGGGTCGTGAGCAAAAGACTGGCGGCAAAGTGCGTATGCTGGCTGACGGCTCTGCGGTCTGGACTAAAGCTTTAGGCCTTGAGCTCGATTTGACAGCTCGTGGTATGGGCGTGCGTTCAAACCGTTATGCTGCTTACATTGTTGACGGCGTAGTTAAGGTTCTTCATAACGAAGGCCCTGGCAAGTTTGAAGTCAGTGATGCCGCTTCGATGCTCAAAGCAATCTAAATCACTATTGCTATCGCTGCGCGATGCGCAGCAGTGATGTAGGTTCTAGCGATATCCCGTCATATGGTTGCCTTGGCAACGATTGGCGGGATATTTTTTTGTAGTGCTAGATTTTTTTCAGCGAAAGCTGGTTCTAACGAAAGGTCTCAGACCGGTCGGTACTCAGCTAGGTCATTCAAAAATCATGGTACTTTGTTGAATGATTCTTTATTTTTGAATGATTTCTCTCGACTGTGCGTATTTGTTTTAGACTCTTTGCCAGTTTCGTCTCCTTCTCTTGCCTGCTTGCTGTTTCGCCGGCAAATGCTGTTGCAACATGGATGAACTGCCAAGGGGAGCGTATAGATACTTTGCCCGCCGATTCAGTGGTCATTACGGGGGTCGGGGATCTGGTTTTTTCTAAGGATCACGAGTTCAATTCACGTAGTCTGCAAGCCGTGGTGCCGCATCTGGTGAACACGAGCCCAGAGGTTCGTCAGGCTTCGTTCTTATTTGGTAATTTAGAAGGGCCGATTACCGAGCTGGTTGAGGCCACAAAGCCTAGCATACCTGGGGTGTCGTATGCCTTTCGCTTTCCGGTTACCACGGCCCAATTGTTAAAAAGTAGTGGCTTTCACGCTGTCACCTTGGCCAATAATCACAGTTTGGATTACGGCGCTGCGGGTCTGACAGACACGCTTCATCACTTAAGTCAGCAAGGGGTCGCTGGATCTGGCCACCGCCGTGGCCAGTTTGAAGTCTTTCAGTTAGCGACAATAAAAATTGCGTTAGTGTCTGTTGGGTTTTATCCAATGCAGAACAGCATCAAAGAAGTAGATGCGATGGCTGAATTAATAGCTGATGCAAAGCGCGCGGCAGACGTGGTCATCGTTGCGATGCACGCAGGTGCCGAGGGCGAAGCACACATTGAGCTGCCAGTCGGGCCAGAGATCTTTTTGGGCGAAGCGCGAGGCGATTCGCGGGAGTTTGCACGTGCTGCGATTGCGGCAGGTGCTGACGCCATCGTGGGCTACGGTCCCCACGTGCTGCGAGCCGCCGAGTGCATTGCTGGACGACCTGTTTTTTACTCGATCGGAAATTTTCTGGGTATTGGCGGACTAAGTACGCAAGGCTTAGCAGGCGTTGCCGCGGTGGCGCAATTGGCCTTTGATGCCAATAAAAAATTATTAGCGTCGCGTCTTGTACCGATTCGTTTTGGCAGCAACAAGTTTCCGCAAGTCGACCCGACTGGTCAGGCGATCGCGTTGGTGTGGCACTTAAATGTATTGGCCAAGCAAAAGCTGAAGGATTTTGTGCCGGCTCAGCCAGTGTGGGGTGGGTTGTCTGAGACTAACTATTGACGGTGAGATGTTTGCGGAGGCGACGAGTCGGTGGGCAAAAAAATTTGAGTGCGGTGGTTGTTGCTCAGCTGGGTACATGCCGTGCGACATAAAACACACCAGTCATCGCCATACTAATCACTGCCGTGACCCAGGTGATCATCAGCCAAGTGTTTGAGCGAATGTCGCGATGAAGATTGACCTCGAGAGTTTTGAGATCTTCTTTTGTCGCAAGAGTAGGGATGATCGTTTCAAAGCGAGTTTCTAGTACGGTCATTCTTGATTCCATGGTGTAGCCTCAATAAGTCGAAATCGACTCGTATTTTAATTTGGCGCTGTCGCGTTGAAAACGGTAGTGGATAAGATGATCCCTGCGCAATAGTCGCATTACACTTGGTTACAAAGGTAAACTGGTTTATCCCCTGGCGTTGTTCAAAACCGCAATGTCAACCTCACTGACGTTTGTAGTAATTAAATAATCACAAAATTCTTTTACCATTGCATGCGCACCATTAAAAAAACTGGAAATATATGAAATTCTTGATAGGTCTAACGTTAGCCTCGGCATTTTTAATTGGCAGCCTCCAAGCGGTGGTTGCTGCACCAGCGTCGGGCGCCGATATTATTTTTTATGGCGGTACGATTGTTACCGTCAATCCAAAAAATGAAGAGGCTCAGGCGCTTGCCGTTCAAGATGGCAAGATCGTGGCTGTTGGCACCAAAGCTGACGTGATTCAGCAATGGCAAAACAGCAATACCAAGCTGATTGACCTAAAGGGTCAAACTGCGATGCCGGGTCTAATTGATCCTCACATCCATACCATCTTGACTGCAATCAATGAGTATCTATGGTTAAACCTGTCTAACTTCACCACAAACTACGACACCCTTCAAACGCTTACCGCTAAATTAAAAGCCCACTTGAGCACCTTGCCTAAAGGACAATGGTTGATGGCTTTTGGTGTCGATCCTTCGCGCACCAATCCGTTTATGGCCGAGTTGACTGCAGATGTTTTGGATCAGGTCACGACTGAGGTACCAATTTTCATCCTCAATCAATCTGGTCATATTGCGTATGTCAACAATAAGGCTTTTGAAATTGCTGGAGTCACGAACAGCACTCCAAATCCAGGGGATGGCGGTATTTATCAAAAAAATGCACAAGGTAAATTAACCGGAGTCCTGATAGAAGGAGCGGCCTATGCCGCATTTTTGGCAAAGATGCCTCCACCATCAGAAGAGGAATTACTTGGGGCGGTACAAAAGGCAGCAAAAATGTTTGCCTCAAAGGGTGTCACTGCAACCACAGAAATCACTGTAGGTGCAATGCTTGGCCTAGAGGCTGAAGTGAAGTTGCTCAAGGCTGCAACGGCGACAAAAGATTGGCCCATTCGGTTGAGAGCCTATTTATATGGCCCAGCAGTTCCGAAGGGCTACGATACGATTAAGCCAAACGAGGGCGATGATCGTTTGCGTTTTATTGGTGTGAAGTTTGTTTCAGATGGCTCAACTCAGGGATTAACTGCTGCTTTAGAGGGCCCATACATTTATCCTAAAAACACAACATTCCGCGGCGATTTGGATTACAAAGATGCTGACATTTACAACCTTATTAAGCCGCTCTTTGATCAAGGTTGGCAAATTTCTGTACATGCCAACGGAGATCGTGCAATTCAGCAAACGTTAAATAACTACGAAAAATTATTGGCTGGCAATCCTAATCCGCAAGACCGTCGCCTGCGTATCGAACATTTCACTGTGAATCATCCAGAGCAGGTTAAGCAAGCGGTTAAATTGGGCGTGGTCCCGGGCTTCACGATTGGGCATGTGGATTTTTGGGGTGAGCAGTTTCGCGAACAAATTATTGGCTCACGCGCTGAGACAATTGCTCCGGGCGCATCAATACTCAAGGCTGGTGGACGCTTTACTTACCACAGCGACTCGCCCATTTCTCCCGTCGATCCTTTGCATTACATTTCTATCGGCGTAGATCGCTTGTGGCAAAAACCTCCCCGTAAAGTGCTTGGGCCTGATGAGCGTGTCACGATTGATGATGCCATCCGCGCGGTAACAATTAATGCGGCCTATCAAATCATGTCGGATGACAAGATTGGTAGCTTAGAGGTTGGTAAGCGGGCTGACCTAGTGATATTGGCTACAAATCCACGCACTGCCAAACCCGAAGACATTGCTAAGATCAAAGTGAATGAAACTTGGATTGATGGAAAAAAGCAAGTTTGGTAAATCAATAGAAATTTGTGTTCGCTTAAAACCCCTTGTGTCAGACTACATGTCGTGTGTTGTTATCGACAACAGCATGCCCGCTAACAAGCCACCGTAAACCCAATTTGCATAGATTCACTGCATCATG
The DNA here is from genome assembly GCA_937952975.1 of uncultured Alcaligenaceae bacterium. GTDB lineage: Bacteria > Pseudomonadota > Gammaproteobacteria > Burkholderiales > Burkholderiaceae_B > Zwartia. Next base: position 5,816 of record CALFXX010000155.1, on the reverse strand, counting down.
GTGATTGATTAATTTTTTTTGCCATTAGGAGATTAAACTTTATTTGAGCCCTATTTCTTGACTAAATAAATCGGCGCCCGCTGCTAATGCGTGCAATTTAGCTAAAGCAACTTCACGCGCCAAAGGAACCATGCCGCAGTTGGTACAACCGTATATATGTTTGACATCAGCATATTTTGCAGCCTGCCGTAAAACATTCGCGACTTGTTCGGGCGTTTCTATTTGGTTGTTCGCCACGTCGATTGCGCCCACCAAAACATCTTTGCCTTTGAGCAACGCGATCAATTCCATTGGTACCCGTGAATTAATGCATTCAAGGCTGACCTGATCAATTGAGCTTTTCGCAAGCAGTGGAAAAACTTGTTCGTATTGACGCCATTCTTCGCCTAGCCCGTTTTTCCATTTTATGTTTGCCTCGATGCCATAGCCATAGCAAATATGGACTGCGCTTTTGCATCCTAAATCCTTGGCTGCATGCTCAAGGGTCTTGACCCCCCAATCTTTGACCTCATCAAAAAAGACATTAAAAGCGGGTTCATCAAACTGAATGATATCCACGCCAACTGAGGCGAGCTCTTTTGCCTCTTGATTTAAGATTTCAGCGAACGCCCATGCAAGTTTTGCACGGCTCTTATAGTAGTCGTCGTACAAGGTATCAACCATGGTCATCGGGCCAGGCAATGTAAACTTGATCAAGCCTTTGGTTAACGCACGTAATTTTTTTGCATCTTCAACAAAAACAGATTTTTTTCGTGTCACGGCATCAACGACAACCGGTACGGCGGCATCGTAGCGATTACGAATTCGAACCGTTTTGCGATTGACAAAGTCAACGCCTGAAAGGCTCTCAATGAATGTCGTCACAAAGTGTTGTCGAGTTTGCTCGCCATCACCGATTACGGTGATGCCAGCACGCAATTGATCATCAACTGCAAGGCGCATCGCATCGTGTTTAGCTTGCTCGAGCTGCACGCCAGATAAATGCCAGGGAGCCCAAAGCTTTTCAGGCTCGGCTAGCCATGCTGGTTTAGGGAGACTGCCTGCGATCGCAGTTTTAATTCTCTGACTCATGGCTAATCCTTTGATATTCGCCCAAAAAAATAGTGAAAACAGGACCTATATCAGGATTAGAACACGATGTTTGTGCCGCAAATAGCGGACTGTTCCCAAGTTTTGTGCATATAGGGTTGTATCTAGTTGATTTTTTGCCGAAACCTTAGAACACTATCGTATTAAATTCTAAATAAATACGACAATCATTCGAGACTGACTAAGACAGGCATTTGTCACTTTGGGACTATTCGTGATTTTCAACACTGGATCCGTCCAAACATAAGGATGCACCAATGAGGGCTCTTCTTGCTTTTTCGCAGGCAATCGATCGGATAACCGATTTTTTTGCGATCTTCGCGCAATGGGCTGTTTTGGCTGCTTGCTTGATCAGCGCAAGTAATGCGATTGTGAGATACGCGGCTGACTACAGCTCAAACGCCTTTTTGGAAGTTCAGTGGTATCTCTTTGCTGGTTGTGTGATGCTCGGTGCGGCGCAGGTACTAAGGGTCAATGAGCACGTTCGCGTTGACGTGTTATACGGTCGCTATTCCGGTCGTACTCAGGCACTCATTGACTTATTTGGATTGTTGCTATTTTTACTACCTGTGATGGTCGCGATGATTTATTACTCGACGCCACTATTTTGGAAAATGTTTTTAAGTCACGAAATGTCAAGTAACGCCGGAGGCCTAATTCGATGGCCAGCGATGTTGACCTTGCCGCTTGGATTTTCTCTGGTACTGCTTCAGGGATTTTCTGAAATTATCAAACGAGTCGCTTGGTTGACTCATCAATACGATGGTGAGTTTCACTACGAAAGGCCACTGCAATGACAATAGAAAATTTCGCGCCTCTGATGTTTGGAGGGCTAATCGTGACATTGATCATAGGTTTTCCGGTTGCGTTTTCGCTCTCGGCGCTTGGCTTAGCTTGTGGTTTCTTTGCTGTTTACATGCAGTGGTTTCCAGTCTCTTTTATGTCGGCCTTGCCTTTAAACGTCTTTGGAATTCTGTCTAATGACCTTTTGTTGGCGATTCCTTTTTTTACGTTGATGGGTGCGGTTTTAGAGAAATGCGGCTTGGCTGAAGACATGCTCGATTCGATGGGGCAGCTCTTTGGACCAGTACGTGGTGGCTTAGGATATTCTGTCATTATTGTTGGTTTTATTTTGGGTGCAATCACCGGAACCGTAGCAGGTCAAGTGATTGCCATGGCAATGATTTCGTTGCCCGTCATGATGCGCTGGGGCTACAACATGCGTTACGCCACAGGTGTTTTGGCGGCTTCTGGGACTATCACACAATTGGTGCCACCATCGCTCGTGTTAGTTGTTTTGGCCGATCAACTGGGTCAGTCGGTGGGCGACATGTATAAGGGAGCGTGGGGTCCCTCTGTCCTGCAAGTACTCCTTTTCGCAATCTATACTTTCATTCTTTCGCGCTTCAAGCCAGACCACGTACCAGGATTACCTAAAGAGGCGCGCACGCTTCACGGTGGGGCCCTATGGGGAAAGTGTCTGCGCGGAATTATTCCGTCGGCGATTTTGATTTTGACCGTGCTAGGAAGCATGGGTGGACTGCCTGGCCTGAATACGGCAATTGCAACGCCTACCGAGGCTGGCGCAATGGGTGCTGTTGGCTCTCTAATTTTGGCTGCTTTTCACAAAAGGCTTACTTGGGGTTTGATGAGAGAATCGGTACTGGGAACCATGCGTTTGACCGCGATGGTGGTGTTTATTTTGATTGGTTCGCGGGTATTTTCTTTGGTTTTTCAGGGCGTCGATGGGGCTAAGTGGATTGAGCATCTGTTGTCTAACTTGCCGGGCGGGCAGATCGGCTTTCTATTGGTCGTCAACATCTTTATATTCTTTTTAGCCTTCTTTTTAGATTTTTTTGAAATCGCCTTCATTATCCTACCGCTGTTGGGGCCTGTCGCAGCAAAACTTGACATCAACGGGATCTGGTTCGGGGTTCTTCTTTGCGTCAATATGCAAACGAGCTTCATGCATCCGCCTTTTGGTTTTGCGCTTTTCTATCTACGCGGGATTGCGGATACGCTGTTCAAAAATAAAGCCTTGCCTCGTAAAGTTGAATCAACGGACATCTACTTGGGTGCGATTCCTTGGGTCATTATGCAACTTGTCTTGGTCGTGATTGTGATCTTCGTCCCACAGACGGTGACTGTGTTCTTAGATAAAGAGGTGATATTGGATCTCAAGCAAGCCGAGCAGCAGATTGATCAGTTGAGCAGAGATCACAGCGAAAAGCCTGCTGCAACGATGGATTGACATCCTCCCCGTCCTAAAGAACGGGGATTCCTACGGCTTCAACCTCGGGATGAGGTAGATCGCTTCGGTGGGTTTTTAGAACTACAGTGTCGCGAACGGCGTTACTGGCTAGATCTTCTAAAGCCAGCGTACCGGCCCAAGACAGCGATACGACTAAAGCTTTGCCGCTTGCATATAATCATCATACGCAGCTTCCGCAAAGCGGAACCAAAGATTTCCGTTACGTCGAAACTCAGAATAGTCAGCGTATATTTTTTTCCATGCCGGATTCTTGTTTGATAATTCATTATATAAAGCCATCGATTCTTTGAAGGCGAGATCCATGAAATCTTTTGGGAATCTGAATAATTTTGCTCCGCCAGCGACCAAGCGCTTCAAAGCGGCCGGATTCGCAGCATCGTATTTTGCTAGCATCTCGTGCTGCGCCCTACTAGCAGCAGACGCAACGATCTCTTTATATTCAGGCGACAGTGCGTTGTAGGCCTTTTGATTCACAAACAAATCAATTAAAGGACCGCCTTCCCACCAACCAGGGTAGGCATAAAACGGCGCAACTTTTTGAAATCCAAGTTTTTCGTCGTCATAGGGACCAACCCATTCTGCCGCATCAATCGTACCTTTTTCTAGGGCCTGGTAAATTTCACCGCCTGGAATATTCTGCGGAACGCCGCCGATGCGCTCAATCACTTTTCCGGCAAAGCCTCCCACACGAAATTTTGTGCCTTTAAAGTCAGCGACTGATTTAATTTCTTTACGAAACCATCCGCCCATTTGAGCGCCTGTGTTACCCATAGGAAAATTAACAATGCTGTAGCCCGCATAAAATTCGCGAGTCAATTTCAACCCATTACCCTCGTACATCCAAGAATTAATTTGGCGTGTATTCATTCCGAAGGGTATGGCACAAGCAATTGCAAAGGTGTCATCTTTACCGAAAAAATAATAGGCTGCGGTACTTGCGCATTCAATAGTCTCATTTTGAATCGCGTCCACGACACCAAAGGCCGGCACCAATTCGCCCGCTGCATGACATGAAATTACAAATTTTCCACCCGTCATATTGCTGACGTGTTTGGCAAATATTTCAGAGACTCCGTATAGAGTATCAAGCGATTTTGGAAAACTCGAGGCTAGGCGCCAACGCACGTTCGCTTGGGCATGAACGATAGCAGGTGCACTCATAGACGCAATGACGCCAGCCAATCCCGCGCGTTTGATAGCAGAACGACGATCCATGTGTTTCTCCGAATTAAAGGGTTTTAATGCTGAGGATTTTTGAAAGACGATGGAATAACCAATGCGGCCCACAGACACTAGTACTGCAGGTACCCCTATTATGAGGCGACACGAATTGGATGGATACAGAAAAATCGTCGGGATTACCCGAATTTAAATAGTTTTTTTTATCAAATTGTGTAAAAACACGCAACGCCATATCTTAAAAGTGTCGAAATGAATTTGCCGCATGTCGTAGCTTTGGGTAGCGAAACCATATCGACTGAGGTAGCTTGGGCACCATATCTTTGAGACCTTACTAGAGGTCACTGAGCTCATTGGAATGGAGAGCATGTTTTAATTTTCTCATCTAAGGTATCGCAGTATGCGGCATAGGGCTTTGAGGTTTTAGAGCGCTCAAAATTGAACAGTTTGACTGTCAATCGCTGGTGAGTGATTCGTTCAAAATGACAATTAAAACGCTGCAGTGAGCAATTTCGATTAAGGCTTTAGATTTAAAGCTCCCCCACCAGCGTGCCGCCCAATTCGCTTGATGTTTGTGAGTAACGACGATCAGATCACAATTTTTTTGCTTGGCATACTCAGCGATTTTTATCGCCGGATCGCCAGTCAGAGCGACGCCCTGGGCATGATACCCATTTGCCTGAAGCGAACGTACACCACGATTTAAAATATCAGTTTGTACTTGGTGATTATGTGCGCCGTCATCGCCCACAAAAACACCTTCCATTCCTATAGACGTATAAAAATTTGGTAGCACCGTCAGCAATGTAACTTGTGCAGATGGCCAATTTTTTAGATCATGGCATCCAATAAGTGCTTGCAGATCAAGTTCAGATCCGTCGTAGGCGAGCAAAATATTTTTATACATGTCGGCCTCCAAGATTTCGCTGAATGGGTGTTTCAACAAACGCAGCTCGTAGTACAAAAAGAATAGTTGTTTTGACCGCAATTTGTGAACAGGATAAACCCTTAAGCCAGAAAGTATGGAGGATTGCCGGATATTGCCTACCCGTTCCACGATAAGACTGTGACCATCACGAACTCCGGACGAATCTGTATTGACGGTAAAAAGATTCACTTTAGTACGGTCTTTGCGGGGCAAGACGTAGGCCTACGTCAGGTCGAAGACGACGTGTGGCTTGTGAGTTTTATGGAATACGATATGGGAGACTTTGATTTTGCTACATGGCGGAGCGGACGGCGGTGGGGTTGGTGAAAACCTAGTGTTCCCTATAGT